>NZ_CP011427.1:0-308090 GCF_001506165.1 Pantoea vagans
CCATCCAGCACGCGGGTATCCACGTGTGGCACGGACATCGGCGGTGCGCCAACGCTGGCTTTACCGTACACCTTCGCCATGTGCTGTTGCACCACGTCTGGGTTTTCGGTCACCAGGAAAGAGCCGCCCACCGGGAAACCGGCGTAGCCTTTCACTTCTGGAATGCCGGATTTCTGCAGCAGTGGCAGCGCTGCGCCGCCCGCACCGATAAACAGCTGGCGGGTGATCAGCACGCGATTTTCACCGCTGGTGAGATTATGCAGGCTGACCTGCCAACGACCATCATTCAGGCGCTTGATATCACGCACTTCCTGGCGCAGACGCAGGCGGAAATTAGGTTTCTTCTCTAAAGAAGCAATCAGTTGGCGCGTGACTTCACCGAAGTTCACGTCAGTACCCATGTCGGTCCAGGTGGCGGCCACTTTCTGCTTACTGTCGCGTCCATTCATCACCAGTGGGATCCACTGGGTGATCTGTTCACGGTCTTCAGAATAATGCATGCCACGGAACAGAGTACTTTTTTGCAGTGCCTGGAAACGTTTGCGCAGGAATTCAACGTTATCGTCGCCCCAGACAAAGCTCATATGCGGCGTGCTGTGAATAAAGCTTTTAGGGTTGCGCAGGTTGCCCTTCTGAACGTGGTACGCCCAGAACTGACGGGAAATCTGGAAGGATTCGTTGATCGCCACCGCTTTGGCAATGTCGATGCTGCCATCCGCCTTCTGTGGCGTATAGTTCAGCTCGGCCAGCGCAGCGTGACCGGTACCGGCATTATTCCAGCCGTTGGAGGACTCCACCGCGACATCATCGAGGCGTTCCACCATTTCAATCGACCAGTCTGGCTCCAGATCCTGCAGCCATGTGCCTAAGGTCGCACTCATTACGCCTGCACCAATCAGCAGAACGTCAACGTCTTTTCGTTCCTGAAGTTTTGCGCTATCCATGCCAGCGGCGGCTAGCGCCAGGTTTACCGCAGTGTTGCTCATGAGGCGACATCTCCTCTCTCTGTTGACCTGAAGCTCAAGGTTCGCAGGCGAAACAGCCACGCTTCTTTCGAGCGCGTCGCGCTGTTTCTCAAAGGTTAAGACTCAGGTTTAAGTCATGGGGACGATAACGGTTAACTGCACGTTATGCATATGCATTTGAATATAACATTCTCGTATCGGAATTAAACGTTTGTTTATTTTTTAAAGGCGGAAATGATTCAGCATAAGAATTAATCAGCTCAACCCCGCTGGTATAAGGGATTTTTATCCTTAATCAGAGAGTTATGGTAACGCAGTTGTTGCGATATTGTGAGAGGAAAAGGCATGGGATGGTTGCTTAGTGAGCTGGATCACAACTTAACACTATGATTAAATTGATTTAATGTGAAATTGATTTTTTATGCGGTTTTTCTGTTGCGCATGTTTCGCCAGGTTCTGTAAAAATAATGTTACATTCCTGTGGTTCTTAAATTATCTGCCGCGTTCTGCTTTGGTCAGAAGAAAAATGCATCACGCAGCGGATAACATCATGCCTTGGACCAGAGGCGCCAGGCGAAACGGATGACGAAAAATTCAATCGCGCCGAGGATCAGGAACCACAGGCAGAAGACGATGGTGTAGAGCTGATTTACATCCTGCAAATGCAAATTCTCTTGCAGTTGTCTGGCCAGCGTGACGCCAAACTGAGGTGCTGGCAACAGCAGGGCAGAGAGAAAGCCCAGCAGCAAAATACCACCAGGGATGATTAACGTTTCAAACGGGTTTTTCATCGCAGTTTTCCTATCAATAAGCGCGGGCATTAGCGCACAAAAGGGCGCAATGGTGCAATCCCCGTGCCGCTCAAGCCTCAGAATTTTCTTCAATTCCATTCACTTAGCGACATAAATAGCGCAAGTTAAGAGTTATAGCCTTTGCTATACTTAAATCCATGATTTTACTGTCTTTTTTTTGGCGTTTTTGCGTGCTAGACTGCGCGCACTTTTTTATTACTGAACAATAGATGCGGAAAATTGCCTGTTTGAACGCTTTTTCCGCGGCATTGATTGAAAACCCATGACATTTATCGCAACTCTGATTCTGGATGTCGATGGAAAAGGACAAAAGCACCAAAGCATCCTTGCATCGCCGAATTTCAAAGAAGCGCTACGCACGGGCTTAATTTTTGGTGTCATTGAAATGCTGACACCGCTGATTGGCTGGGCCATTGGTCTGGCTGCCAGCCGCTACATTATGGCTTGGGATCACTGGGTGGCATTTGGCCTGTTAACCGTACTCGGCGGCCGTATGATGATGGAAGGTTTTCGTCAGACGGCGGATGAGCCGTGTGAGGCGCCACAGCGTCATGGCTTTATGGTGCTGGCACTGACAGCGGTAGCAACCAGTCTCGATGCGTTGGCGGTGGGCGTCGGCCTCGCCTTCCTGCAGGTGAATATTATTCTGACGGCAGTTACCATTGGTGCCGCCACCACTATTATGGCAACCACCGGCGTGATGGTGGGACGTTTCATTGGCCCGGTGATGGGCAAGTGGGCAGAAGTCTTGGGCGGCGTGGTGTTAATCAGTATCGGTTGTACCATTCTCATTGAGCATCTGAATCTGTTCAGCTAACTATACCCGTCATACTTCGAACCGCAGCTGCGTTGGCTGCGCGTGCTCACTCCAGTCACTTACTGATGTAAGCTCCTGGAGATTCACCCACTTGCCGCGTGATTCGGCCTTCGGCCTCACCTTCGGGCCAGCGCAAGCGCTGTTCAAAGCGCCGTAAGGCACTTTTGTGCTGCAATTCGAATTATTTAGGTATTGGATCCCATTTTTGTGATCTGGTTCAAAAATATTTGCGTGAAAAATGCGCGTTAGTTATACTTTTCGCATATTTCTTCAACAATTTTTGAGCCAGGTAATCATGAAACGCTTTTTCCGCTACGTGTTCCGCGCCTATGTCGAGACCTTTAAACACGTCCCGCCAGGCGCGCTTTAAATACCCGTCATACTTCGAACCGCAGCTGCGTTGGCTGTGCGTGCTGCGATTCGAATTATTTAGGGTATTTCACCCGTGAATGGCCCTACGATTTTCTTATCTCTCCGCCAGTTCATCCTACTTATTGCCTCAAAAAAATCCTTTCTAGCGCTGGCACCATCAGTTTTTGATCTGGCTAGCCTGACGTTATACCCCGCCACCAAACAAGCATTCGTCACCTTTTTCTCCGCATGGAATAGTCGATTCAGGCCTCTAACCCGTCTGAAACGAGAAACATCATGCTGATCCCTCAACCCTATTTACTGTTCCTTGGCGATGTCACCGATCCACTGGCTGCTAAAACCGCGCGCGCATTCATGTCTGGCGACCGGAGCAGTGCGTGGGCGAAATTAAACTGCCGGGCTGTACTGTCAGCCTGGGTCTGGACGTGCTCGATATTGCAACGGCAAAAGAGCGTGGGGCAAAAACCCTGGTACTGGGTACCGCTAATGCCGGTGCTATCTGCCTGAGCACTGGCTTGAAACCGTTAAAGGTGCCATTAAAGCCGGTATGAACGTGGCCAGCGGTCTGCATCATCGTCTGGTGGATGAGCCGAGCTGGTGGCGTTAGCGCAAGAGTTTGGTGTGGAACTGTTTGACCTGCGCCATATGCGTCCAAAACTGAATGTCGGCAGCGGTAAGAAGCGTACAGGTAAGCGAGTGCTTACTGTTGGCACCGACTGCTCGGTGGGCAAAATGTACACCTCACTGGCACTGGAAGCCGCCATGCGTGAGCGCGGCATGAAAGCTGATTTCCGTGCCACCGGCCAAACCGGCATTCTGGTGGCGGGTGAAGGGATTGCGATTGATGCGGTGATTGCCGACTTCATCGCCGGTGCGGTTGAAGCGTTGTCACCGGCCAATGACGCCGACCACTGGATATCGTGGAAGGTCAGGGTTCCCTGTTCCATCCTTCTTATGCGGGCGTCAGCATGGGTCTGATCCATGGTGCGCAGCCGCACTGGCTGGTGATGTGTCATGAAATGGGCCGTCCACATATGCGTCATTTGCCGCATCAGCCGATGGTCAGCCTGAAATTGTGTTGAAGCCAACCTGCGCGCCGCTCATGTCACCAGCGACAATGTGCAACTGGCCGGTTTCGCCATCAACACCTCAAACTACAGCGAAGCGGAAGCGCGCGCCTTCTGCGCAGAAGTCAGTGCCGAATTCGGCGTGCCAGCAACCGACCCAGTGCGTTTTGGTATTGCAGATATCGCTGCACTGCTGCAGGAGCGTGGCTAATATGCGGCGCATGCAGATTGAAGTGCTTGAGCTGCCGCTGGCGCGTCCCTTTGCGATCTCACGTGCACACGCACGGCTGTAACCGTCATCCGCGTCACGCTGGAGCAAAACGGTTTTATTGGTCGTGGCGAATGCACACCGGACGCCCGCGCTACGATGAAAACGCCAGACAGCGTGCAGGCCGAACTGGAAGCGCTGGCGCGAGGATGTCGAAGCTGGCTTAAGCCGTCTCGATCTGCAACGTCGTATCTCTGCCGGTTCAGCGCGAAATGCGCTGGACTGCGCGCTGTGGCGTCTGGATGCGGCACTCGGCCAAACAGACGCTGTGGCAACAGTGTGAGCGGGTTGCACCGCCTTCGGTGATTACCGCTGAACCTTAAGCCTCGATTCAAGTTGAAAACATGGCCGCGGCGGCGGCGGATGCGGTTTCACGCGGTGCCATCCTGCTGAAATTAAGCTTAATCGCGATGAGATTCTGGAAAAGGTTGCGGCGATTCGCGCCGTTGCACCGCGTGCCACGCTGATCATTGACGCAACGAAGCCTGGTCAGGTGTGGATCTGCACAGCCTGCTCACCGCTTTGCAAGCCTACAACATCGCCATGGTCGAACAGCCACTGCCTGCCGGTCAGGATCAGGACTGCAACGTTTTCCCCATCCCATTCCGGTGTGTGCCGACGAAAGCTGTCACACCCGTGAAGATATCGCGCAGCTGCGTAATCGCTACGAAATGATCAACATCAAGCTGGATAAATGCGGTGGTCTGACCGAAGCCTTGGCGATGGTCGAAGAAGCACAGAAGCTGGATATGCGTTTGATGGTGGGCTGCATGTTGGGCTCTTCACTGGCGATGGAAGCCGCGCTGCCGGTGGCGATTGCCGCCGAGCATGTCGATCTGGATGGCCCGATTTGGCTGGCCGCCGATAGCTCACCTTTCCTTACCTACGCTCAAGGCCGAATCCGGCTGTAACCGCACGAGGCAACGATGACGGACACTTTACTTACTCCCAACGCCGCCAGCGTTGCCGGTTCCGCGCCGGTCCTCGCGATTCAGGATCTCAGCGTCTCGTTTCGCGGCCGCAGCGGCGAAACCAGGCTCTCAAAGGCATCAGTTTTGCGATTCATCCGGGCGAAATTGTCGCCGTGGTGGGCGAAAGCGGCTCAGGAAAATCGGTCACGTCGCTGGCGGTGATGGGCTTACTGGCAGCATCGGGGCGCATCGATCGCGGCAGCATGCAGTTCCGCGATCGCCAAGGCAAAGCGCATGCCCTGGAGAAGCTGGATGAAACACAGCGCCGTGCGTTACGCGGCCGTGAGATGGCGATGATTTTTCAGGAGCCGATGACCTCGCTCAACCCGGTATTGCGGGTAGGCGATCAGCTCACGGAAGCGCTGCGCGATCACCAGCTGTGTGATAAACCCACGGCGGATGCACGTGCGCGTGAACTGCTGCGTCAGGTGCGTATTGCTGATGTCGATCGCATCATGAAAAGCTACCCGCATTCGCTGTCGGGTGGCATGCGTCAACGCGTGATGATCGCGCAGGCATTGGCCTGCGATCCCCAGTTGTTAATTGCCGATGAACCGACCACCGCGCTGGACGTAACGGTTCAGGCGCGCATTCTTCACATCCTGCGCGATCTGCAACGTGAAAAGCAGATGGCGGTACTGTTTATTACCCATGACATGGGCGTGGTGGCGGAAATCGCCGACCGTGTGGTGGTAATGCTGCGCGGTGAAGTGGTAGAGGAGGGCACAGTCGATGAGATTTTCAACGCCGCTCAACATCCTTACACCCAGGCCCTGCTCGCGGCGGTGCCCAAGCTCGGCGATATGCGTGAGCACAGCTGGCCGCAGCGTTTCCCATTGCTGGGTGCGCCACACAGCCATAACGCGGAACAGCGCACCGCCCGTTATGACGAAACCCCACTGCTGGATGTGCGTGGCCTGAAAGTCTATTACCCGATCCGCAGCGGAATCTTCTCCGCGCTGACGCATCAGGTGCACGCGGTCGAGCAGATCGACTTCAGCTTATGGCCGGGGGAAACCTTAGCGATTGTCGGCGAGAGCGGCTGTGGCAAATCCACCACGGGCCGCGCGCTGATGCGTCTGATCAACAGCCATGCCGACAGCATCCATTTTCAGGGCAGTGAAATCGCCGATCTCAAAGAGGCGCAGTTCCAGCCGCTGCGTAGTGAAATCCAGATGGTGTTTCAGGACCCGTATGCCTCACTCAATCCACGACTCACCGTTGGGTTCACCATTGCGGAGCCCCTGTTGCTGCACGGTTTGGTGAAGTCGCTGGAGGAAGCCACGCCGCAGGTGAATGCCTTGCTGAAAAGCGTCGGTCTGTTACCGGAACATGCCCAGCGTTACCCGCATGAGTTCTCTGGTGGCCAGCGTCAGCGCATCGCCATCGCGCGTGCCATGGCGTTGAAACCCAAAGTCATCATTGCCGATGAAGCGGTGTCCGCACTGGATGTGTCGGTGCAGGCGCAGGTGGTGAATCTGATGATGGACCTGCAACAGCAAACCGGTGTGGCATGGATTTTCATCTCGCATGATATGGCGGTGGTGGAACGCATCGCTAATCGCGTGGCGGTGATGTACCTCGGCCAGATTGTTGAACTGGGGCCACGTCAGTCGGTATTTAACCAACCGCAACATCCTTATACCCAACGTCTGCTGGCCTCGGTGCCGGTGGCCGATCCACAGAACCGTCAACCCCGCATTTTCGAAGACAGCGAGATCCCCTCGCCGCTGCGCAAAGTGGGCGAAACGGTCACAAAACCCCGTTATCGCCAGGTTGCGCCGCAACACTGGGTCGCTGACGACATTGCATCGCGTTAACGCTCAATACCAGGAGATTTCATGAAATCGAATTTTCGCCGTGCTTCACTGGCTGTTGGATTGACCCTCGCGCTGGCTGCTGCCGCGCAGGCGCAGGATCTGCGCATCTCAATGTATGCAGATATCACCGGGCTGGACCCGCATGATACCTCGGACAACGTCAGCTACTCCGTACAGAGCGGTATCTTTGAACGTCTGTTCCAGTTTGATGCCAAGATGAAGCTGCAACCCTGGCTGGCGACCAGTTACACCAGCAATGACACCGCCACCGAATTTACCCTGACGCTGCGTAAAGGCGTCACCTTCCAGGACGGCACGCCTTTTGATGCCGAGGCGGTAAAAGCCAACCTTGAACGCCTGGCCGATCAAACCAAAGGGCTGAAGCGTAATAGCCTGTACAAGATGATTGCCAAGGTCACGGTGCTGGCACCGGATCAGGTGAAAATCGATCTCAACCAATCTTTTGGTGCCTTCATCAACACTCTGGCGCACCCGTCGGCGGTGATGTGGAGCCCGGCGATCCTCAAGCAGTATCCAGAAGAAGCCCAGTTGCGCTTACATCCGGTCGGCACTGGCCCGTTCAAGTTTGTCGAGTGGCAGCCAGGCAAAGCGGTTTCGCTGGTGAAGTATGACGGCTACTGGCAGAAAGGCTGGCCGAAGGTGGATAAAGTGACCTTCTCACCGAGCCCAGAAGACGCAACGCGCGTAGCGGCGCTGAAATCAGGGCAGGTCGATGCGATCTGGCCACTGCCATCGGACCTGATCGCCACCGTGCAGAGCGACAGCAAATTGGCGATCCAGCGCGATCCGAGCATTTACCTCTATTACATGGCGATTAACACCCAGCATAAACCGCTGGCCGACGTGCGAGTGCGCCAGGCGATTAACTACGCCATCGACCGCGATCTGTGGCTGAAAGTGGCGTTCGCCGGTATGGGTAAAGCGGCTACCTCTGCCATGCCAGAGGGGGTGCAGTTCTACCAGAAGCAGACTGAGCCAAACTACCGCTATTCCGTCGACCAAGCCAAAGCACTGCTAAAAGAGGCGGGATATCCGAACGGGCTGGATCTTAAACTCTGGACCACCAATGCCACCGCCAGCGTGCGTGCAGCACAGGTATTGAAAGCGCAGCTGGCGACTGTCGGCATTCGCGCCACCGTGACGCCAATGGATTCCGGCACGCGCAACGCCAAGCTGTGGGGCGTGAAAGATCCGAAGCAGGCAGAATTTGACCTTTACTACGGTGGCTGGTCAACCTCGACCGGTGATGCAGACTGGGCGCTGCGTCCGCTGTATGCCACCGAATCCTGGGTGCCAACCTCGTATAACGTTTCCTACTTCAGCAACCCGGATGTGGATAAAGCCATTGCCGGTGGTTTAGCCACGGCCGATCCGGCCAAGCGCGGCGCAGCCTATGCCGAAGCGCAGAAACTGTTGTGGAAAGATGCACCTGTCGCCTTCCTCGGCACGCCAGATAACCTGGTGGGTAAACGCAGCAACCTGAGCGGTGTGTCGATGCTGCCGGATGGCAATTTCCTCTATACCCAAGCGGCATTTAAGTAAGGCGATGCGGGTATTGGTCGCCATAAATGGCGACCCTACTTTGTAGGGTGCGCATTTATGCGCACCTGAATACCGACCGCACTCACCATAAAGGAAGCGCATGTTCGCATACATCATTCGTCGACTACTGGAGATGATCCCCGTCCTGCTGGTGGTCTCGTTACTGGTGTTCGGCTTTATCAAGCTGCTGCCGGGCGATCCGGCGCGCATTTACGCCGGACCTGATGCGCCGATCGAAGCGGTCGAAGCCGCACGCCAGCATCTCGGTCTCAACGATCCGTTGCCGCAGCAGTACGTTAACTGGATCGGTGGATTACTGCGTGGCGATCTTGGTGTGACCTATCGCACCCAACAGCCGGTGCTGGACGTCATCAAACAGGGCTTTATGCCTACGCTGTGGCTGGCGCTGGCAGGGTTTGCCTGGTCAGTGATCCTCGGCTTGTTCCTCGGCGTTTTCGCGGCGCTTAAACGCGGAAAATGGCAGGACTGGACGCTAATGAGCGTCGCCGTGGGCGGCATCTCAATGCCGACCTTCTGGCTGGGGTTACTGCTGATCCAGTTCGTCGCCATGCCGTTTGGTCTGTTTTCGGTCAGTGGTTTCAATAAAGCCAGTGACATCATTCTGCCCGCCATCACTCTCGGTTCCTCCGTGGCCGCCGTGATGGCGCGCTTCACCCGTTCCGCCTTCCTCGAAGTGGCACAGGAAGATTATGTGCGTACCGCCAAGGCCAAAGGGCTACGCAACCGGCTGGTAACGTGGAAACACGTGATGCGTAACGCACTGATCCCGGTGATCACCATGTTGGGTCTACAGTTCGGTTTTCTGCTCGGTGGATCGATCGTGGTGGAGAGTGTCTTCAACTGGCCGGGATTGGGCTGGCTGTTGATCGAGTCGATCAAAGCACAGGATCAACCAGTGATTCAGGCGTTGGTGATGCTGTTCGTGTTTGAATTTATTGTGATTAACCTGCTGGTGGATCTGCTTTACGCCGTGGTCAACCCAGCCATTCGCCTGCGACAGGAGTCGTGATGAGTACACAATCTCTGTCTGCCGCATCACCTCAGAGCATTCGCTCGCCGTGGCGCGATTTTCTGCACGCCTTCGTGCGCAACCCGCTGGCGCTGGTGTCAGGCGGTTTTGTCTTGTTGCTGGTGCTGGTGGCGATTTTTGCCCCGTGGCTGGCACCCTGGGACCCGATGGCACCGGACTGGATGGCGCTGTCATCACCGCCGTCCTCGGCACACTGGATGGGCACTGATGAACTGGGACGCGACCTGCTAAGCCGCATCATCTATGGTGCGCGCATTTCGCTCTATGTCGGCGTGCTGTCGGTGACGTTGGGCATGGTAGTCGGTGTGTTCTTCGGCTTGCTGGCGGGCTATTACGGCCGCTGGGTGGATATGCTCATCATGCGCGGTGCTGATGTGCTGTTCGCTTTCCCGGGCATGCTGCTGGCGATTGCGGTGGTGGCGATTCTCGGTCCGGGGCTGAATAATGTGATCATTGCCGTGGCGGTGTTTAGCGTCCCGGTGTTTGCCCGCATTGTGCGTGCCTCCACCTTGTCACTAAAACAAGCGGCCTACGTGGAAGCGGTGCGCTGTGCGGGCGCGCCAGATCGGGTGATTCTGCTGCGCCATATTCTGCCGGGTACGCTCTCCAATGTGATTGTCTATTTCACCATGCGCATCGGCACCAGTATTCTGACGGCAGCGGGCTTGAGTTTTATTGGCCTCGGTCCAGAACCCGATGTGCCAGAGTGGGGGAATATCCTGGCGATGAGCCGCAGCATGATGATGGCGGGCTTATGGCACGTCAGTGTCTTCCCCGGCCTGGCGATCTTTATTACCGTGCTGGCGTTCAACCTGCTGGGTGATGCGCTGCGCGATACGCTCGATCCTAAACTGAAGAGCTAAACATGGATTTTCAACAACTGCAGCGCGATCTGCTGCTGCAACGCTGGCGCAGTGAGCGACAGCTGGGACAACCGCGCAGTGCCTGTGGCCCGACCAATCGCATCAGCGATGTGCCCGGCGTGCGCGTCGGCCATCACACCTTAGACAACGGTGAGATGCAAACTGGCGTCACGGCAATTGTGCCGCCCGGCGACAACCTGTTCCTCAACCCATTACCCTGCGGTGCGGCGGTATTTAACGGTTTCGCCAAGCCGGTTGGACTGGTGCAAGTGGAAGAGTTGGGAGTACTGCAAACGCCGATCTTACTGAGCAACACGCTGGCGGTGGGCACGCTGTTTACCACTCTGGTGCGCGATGCTATCAGCCGCAACCCGGAACTAGGCCGCAGCCTGCCCACGGTGAACCCGTTAGCGTTGGAGTGCAATGACGGCTGGCTTAATGATATTCAGGCATTAGCGGTGACCGAAGCCATGGCGCAGCAGGCACTGGATTCCGCCCAGACCGATTTCGCGCGTGGCAGCGTCGGAGCGGGGCGCGGCATGAGCTGCTTCAGTCTGAAAGGCGGCATCGGTACCGCATCTCGCCTCATTCCTTCCCTGAATGCCACGCTCGGCGTGCTGGTGCTGGCCAATTTTGGTGCGCTCACCGCCCTGACGCTCGACGGTGTGCGCCTTGGCGAGATGATTGCCCCATTGTTGCCAGAGCTGACACCACAGCGTGACGCCGGTTCCATCATCATTATCATGGCCACCGATGCCGCGCTGGATGCGCGCCAGTTGAAGCGTATCGCTAAACGCGCCGGGGCGGGGTTAGGGCGTTTGGGCAGCTATTGGGGGCATGGATCCGGCGATATCGCCGTGGCCTTTTCCACCCAAACCACGCCACAGCCGCCGGAAGATGCCGCGCTGGAACCGCTGCTTGCCGCCGCCGCCGATGCTACTGAACACGCGGTGTTAGATGCCTTACTGAGCGCTGAGGCGGTCAGCGGTTTTCGCGGGCATCACCGACCGTCATTGACGGAAGTACTGGATAAACTGGCGACGACATCTCGGTCGGCATAAATGCCGCCCCTACAAAAACATGTGATACCCGTAGGGTCGCCATTTATGGCGACCTTGTTCATCACCGCACGGAACTAACATAACCTCATGAAAATCTTTATCTCTGCCGATATTGAAGGTATTGCGGGCGTGATGCGTCCGGAGCAGTGCTCGCCTGGCCATGCGGAGTACCAGCTGGCGCGTGGACTGATGGAACAAGAGGTGAATGCCGCCATTGACGGTGCCTTCGCAGGCGGAGCCACCGAAGTGGTGGTCGCAGACAGCCACGCGCACTGACCAACCTGCGTGCGGAAAACATCGATCCGCGCGCGCGTATGGTACAGGGCAAACCGCGCGGTTTATCGATGGTGGAAGGCATTGAGCAGCAGCCGTTTGATGGCCTGTTTTTTATCGGCTATCACAGCGCGGCGGGTGAACCCGGCGTACTGGCTCACACCATCAATGGTCGTGCGTTCTGGCGTATCCACATCAACGGTAAAGTGATGGGGGAAAGCGATATTTATGCCGCTGCCGCTGCCGAGCAGGGTACGCCGCTGTGGTTAGTCAGTGGCGATGATCAGTTGCAGGGCTGGATAGCGGAGCACTATCCGTCAGTGGATTATGTCTGCGTGAAACGCGCGATCTCTCATACCTGCGCCGAATCCATCAGCCCGCAGGCGGCACAGCACGCCATTCGCCATGCCGCTACGGCCGCTGTACAGCGCGCCCGCCAGGTCAGCACCACACGCCTGACGGCACCCTATGAGATGCAATTACAGGCCAGCAAACCGGTATTAGCGGATTTATTCAGTTTGATTCCCGGTGTGACGCGCATTGATGCGGTGACCGTTGGTTATCGTGCCGATCAGATGGGCACCTTGATCAGCCTGCTCAGCGCCTTCTCCTATCTGGCCAGTACGCAGTCGTAGGCATATTCTTTGCAGGTCGTACCGCATTTCCTGCTGGCTTTTGGTAACCTGCGCGCAATTTATATATAACAACGAGGCAGTCATGCAGCTCTGCAGTTTTTATCTTATTGACCGGGAAAGAAAAAGTTACGGAATCGCCTTAAATGAGGGCGTCATTGACCTCGGTTTACGCCTTGGGGGCGAATGCCCAGACCTGAAATCTTTGTTGCAACGCGGCGCGCTAAGCGACCTCGAGGCTTTTCGCACGCAGCCGGTTGATTACCCGTTCAGCGCGATCCGCTTCCTGCCAGTGGTGGAAAATCCTGGTAAAGTGTTCTGTGTTGGCATGAACTACGCTGACAAACGCAAAGAGTTTGCGGAGACTATCGAAGCCCCGACGCTGTTTGTCCGTTTTGCCGATTCACTGGCGGGGCATGAGCAGCCGTTGCTGAAACCGGCCACCACCCAAGAGTTCGATTACGAAGGTGAGCTGGCGGTGATCATCGGTAAAGCAGCTTATCAGGTCAAAGCTGCGGATGCCCTGCAGTACGTCGCCGGTTACAGCTGCTTTATGGATGCCACAGTGCGTGACATGCAGTTCACCTGGTTTACCGCCGGGAAAAACTGGCAGCAGACCGGCGGTTTTGGTCCGTGGATGACCACCGCGGATGAGATCCCCGATCCGCAGCAGCTGGCGATCAAAACCTGGTTAAATAAGCGCGAAGTGCAGAACGACACCACCGCCAGCATGGTGCATCCGGTGGCGAAAATCATCGAGTACATCTCTGCGTTCAGCCCACTGTCGCCGGGCGATGTGATCATCACCGGTTCACCGGGCGGCGTGGGTAAAAAGCGTACGCCACCGCTGTTTATGTTCCCGGGTGATGAGATAGAAGTGGAAATAGAGAAGATAGGTCGTCTACATCATTACATTGCTTAACGCCCGTCATACTTCGAGCCGCAGCTGCGTTGGCTGCGTGTGCTCACCCCAGTCACTTACTCATGTAAGCTCCTGGGGATTCTCCCACTTGCCGCGTGATTCGGCCTTCGGCCTCACCCTGCGGGCCAGCGCAAGCGCTGTTCAAAAGCGCCGTAAGGCACTTTTGTGCTGCAACTCGAATTATTTTGGGCGAGCTGTCTGTAAAAATCTCACCACGCGGCTGCGATTCAACTGCAGCCTCAGCGCCTCGCCTTCGCGCGATATCACAAACCGCTTCTCCCACGGCCCATCCTGCGCGGTGGCTAACACCCGCCCCCCACCCAGCGATTGCAAACTGGCGCGTATCGCCGCCGGGCCGATGCCCATGATGAGACTGTCGCCTTCAATCACCATTTCACTGCGCCACGGCTGTGCAAACCAGCGGCCTTGCATTTGCTCAAGGCTGGCACGGTCTGCTTGCACCGGCACAAACCGACGTGGTGCATGACCAATTTCACCGACAATCGCTGCACCCTCATGGCGTAGTTGCATCGGGAAGGTGCTGGAGAGTGAGACCGCATCGCCATGCGCATCGGCACGCCATAAGGTTTCACCCGCACCGAGCCAGGTTGCGGTCACGCCGTTGATCTCCAGCCAGTCGGCGGCGTCCTCCGCCACATACAGGCCAGGCGTAAGATCGTGCCCTTTCTCCGGCAGGGTGCGATTGAGTAGCGCCGCCATCACGCGCAGGGCGCTTTCCGAGGTCGCGACATCCTCGCGATTCGCGACAATCGCCACACCCAGTTTCAGCTCCGGGTGCAGCAGGAAATAACTTTTATATCCGGCATGCGATCCACCGTGACCAAACAGCGTCTGGCTGCCCAACGTGGTGCTGGTGATGCCCAACCCATAGCCGCTGATGCGGCCATCATTCAGGCTGCGCGGTGCGGTCAGGCGTTGCAGCACACCCGCGCCTGTGCCGTTGTCTGCCAGCAGGCTTTGCAGCCAGCGCGTCAGATGGTGGATGCTGCCCGTGACACTGCCAGAGGCAGAAAGATGCAAACCGGCGCTGGCGAGCTGCCACTGTGCGCCGTTTTGCCAGTATCCCGGCACCAGCCCCGGCACGACATCAAACCAGGTTTCCGGCGCGAACAAATTGATATCCAGCGGCTCACACACATACTGTTGCAGCAGATCGTTGAACAACACGCCTTTGGCTTTGAGCGCTTCCTCCACCAGGCGATAGCCCGTGTTGGTATATGAAATCTCGCTGCCGGGCGTGTAATTGAGGTCGCCTTCCTGCGCGATAAACTCCAGTAACTCTGCGGCGCTGGTGGCGTTGTACACCGACAATCCCAGCAGCGACAGGGTTTCACGCACGTCGGGCAAGCCGCTACTCATATCCAGCGCCTGGCCGACGGTAATCTGGCCGTTAGCCCCGGTCAGCTGCGGCAGATGTTGGGCCAGCGTATCTTCCAGTTGCATGTAGCGACGGCCTGGCCCGGTTACCAGAGCGGCAAACAGATGCTTGGTGATCGAGGCAAAACGCACCACGCTGTCGGCGCTGAAGGGCGTTTGCTGGGCTAAATCGGCCAGCCCGGCGCAGTGGGTGGAGTGAATCTGATGGGCATCAAACAGCACCACCGCGCCGCCCGGCGCGCCTGGTTGCTGCCAGCTTTGGGTAATCTGTTGTGCCACCTCTGCGGCCTGTTGCCAGTTTGCGGTCATGCCGGTTCCTCCAGCGTCATGCTGAGATCGAAGAGTTGAGCGGTATGCGGATGCTGGATGCGTCGCGCGCGCAAATCCTCTGCGCTCAGTTGCTCCACCATCTCACCCTGCTGCATCACCCCAATGCGTTGACACAGATGCGTCACCACCGCGAGGTTATGCGTCACCATAATGTAGATGAGTTTGCGCTCAGAGCGTAGATCGCTGAGTAAATTGAGGATTTCGGCCTGTACCGACACATCCAGTGCGGAGGTCGGTTCATCCAGCAGCAGTACTTCTGGCTCGGCGATCAGGGCGCGGGCAATCGCCACACGCTGGCGCTGGCCGCCCGACAGTTGATGCGGGTAGCGGAAACGCACGGCGGCAGTCAGGCCAACTTCACTTAATGCCTGGCTGATGCGCTGCTCCGCGCGATCAAGCTGATGCACTAATAACGGCTCATGCAGAATGCGATCAATGGTTTGACGCGGATGCAGCGAACCGAACGGGTCTTGGAACACCATCTGCACCTGGCGATAGAAGGCGCGGCTGCGTTTAGCACTCAGCTGCATGCCGCCAAACTGCATACTGCCTTGCCAGTCGGCATTTAGCCCGGCAAGTGCGCGTAAAATGGTGGATTTACCCGAGCCGCTTTCGCCAACCATGCCAAAGCTTTCGCCGTTCGCGACGGCAAAGCTGACATCTTTCACCACCTGGTGCGCACCAAAGGCAATGCGTAGGTTATCGATTTGAATCATGGAGTTGCCTGTTTAAATCACCTGATAAATAGGGATGCAATCGGTAGCGGCGCAATTTATTGCGCATCTGGCAGCCACGCCATGGCTGCCGATACGCGCGATAAATAGCGCCGCTACGGATCAATGCGGCCTGATATGACGCTATTCCCGCCACGCCGCATCGCGCTGTAGTACCGGTAAACGCTCGCGAGGATGTTTCAACGACGGCAAACAGGCCAGCAACCCGCGTGTATACGGATGCTGCGCCTGCTGCAATTGCCCGGCCTCCAGCAGCTCGACGATACGTCCGGCATACATCACCGCCACGCGATCGCAAAAGTGCGACACCAGCGGCAGATCGTGACTGATCAGGATCAACCCCATACCGCGCGCCGACACCAGATCGTCAATCAACTTAAGGATCTCCGCCTGCACCGTGGCGTCCAGTGCGCTGGTGGGTTCATCCGCAATCAGCAATTCCGGGTCCGGTGCCAGCATCATGGCAATCATCACGCGCTGGCCCATGCCACCAGACACTTCATGCGGGTAGCGTTTCGCCACTGCGGCTGCATCACGAATCTTCACCTGCTCCAGCAGGTCAATCGCCGCCAGCATCGCGGCTTTGCGGCTGCCGCCCTTGTGCTCGCGCCAGGCTTCGGCAATCTGCTGTCCAATGGTCATCACCGGATTGAGCGAATATTTTGGGTCCTGCAGGATAAAGCCCACGCGCTTACCGCGAATCTGACGCAGCACTTTCTCGCTGGCACCGCGCAGATCAATACCATCGAAACGCAGCACATCGGCGTTCACTTCGGCGTTGCCGGGCAAGAGCTGCATCAGGCTGCGTGCGGTCAGGGATTTGCCCGAACCACTCTCGCCAACGATGGCGAACTTCTCGCGGCCGACGCTAAAACTCACGCCGCGGACCGCTTCAAAGGTTTCAGTGCGACTGCGAAACGCAATACGCAGGTTTTCAATTTCCACCAACATTTAGCGCTCCTTGGGATCCAGCACGTCACGCAGACCGTCGCCGAGAAAGTTAAACGCCAGTGAGGTCAGGAAAATCGCGATACATGGCATCAGCGGCACCCACCATTCGCTGAACAGGAAGCGGCGTGCGGTGGCAATCATCGTGCCCCACTCTGGCGAAGGGGGCTGTGCGCCCATACCGAGGAAGCCCAGGCTGGCGGCAGTGATGATGATGGAACTCATATCCAGCGTGATGCGCACAATCAGGCTCGGCACACACAACGGCATAATGTGGCGCAGGATAATGCGCATTGGCGAGGCACCGGTCAGCCGGCTGGCAGCGATAAAATCGCTGTGGCGGAATTGCAGGGTCTCTGCACGTGCCAGACGGGCATACGGCGGCCAGGCGGTTAAGGCAATCGCCAGAATCGCACTCTCCACGCCGGGCTTGAGGGCGGCGACAAACGCCAGCGCCAGAATCAAACGCGGAAAGGCGAGAAAGATATCGGTAATACGCATCAAGGCTTTATCGACAATGCCCCCGGCATAACCGGCGATGCAGCCAATCAGCAGGCCGAGCGGGGCGGTCAGCAGTACCACCGCGATCACCATGCCCAGCGTGGTACGTCCGCCGTAGATAATACGCGTCCAGACATCACGGCCCAGCTCATCGGTGCCGAGCCAGTGAGCCGCAGACGGCGCAGCTAAGCGGTTTTCCAGATGCTGAACACTGGGGTCAAACGGCGTTAACCACGGAGCAAACAGCGCCAGCAGCAGCATCACGGCAATCACCGCTAATCCGGCCATCGCCAGCGGGTTGCTGCGCAGACTGAGCCACAGGCGATAACGACGGCCCCACACCGCCTGACGGCGATTCGCAGGTGTGTCATCCAACAACCAGTCACGAGAGAAGAAAATCATTTTACGCGCGGGTCCCAAAGTCGATAAAGAAGGTCAGCCAGCAGGTTGAGCAGCACATACACCGTGCCCACCAGGAGCGTTGCACCCACTACGGGGTTCATGTCGGCGTTCATCAGAGAAGTGGTGAGATACTGGCCGAGACCAGGCCAGGCAAAGACGTTTTCCGTCACCACCGCACCTTCCAGCAAACCGGCATAGGTCAGCGCCAGCACGGTCACCAGCTGCACGGCCACGGTAGGAAACGCATGCCGCCAAATCACCCGGCGTGAGGACAATCCCTTGGCCCGCGCGGTAATCACGAACTCGCCGCTCAATGCATTGAGCATGAAGGTGCGCGTCATACGCGTGATGTAGGCCATGCTGAAGTAAGCGAGGATTAACACCGGCTGGGCCATGTGCGCCAGCGCATCCCAGAAGGCATCGGTCTCACCTGCCAGCAGTGAGTCGATGGTGAGGAATCCGGTGACCTGCGGCACCATATCCTGCCAGATGATGTCCTGCCGACCTGGACCGGGCGCGATGCCCAACACGGCGTAGAACACCAGAAGACTGAGTAACGCCAGCACGAACACCGGCAGCGAGTGTCCTGCCAGACACACCACGCGAATGGTTTGATCCACCCAGGTGCTCTGCCGCACTGCCGCCCACACGCCGAGCGGGATGCCGATCAGTGCGGCGATAATGATTGCGGCCGTGGCTAGCTCCATGGTGGCGGGGAAGAAGCGCGCAATATCGGTGGTGACCGGGTTCGACGTCAGAACCGATCTCCCCAGATCACCATGTAATAGCTGGTTGAGGTAATGGCCAAACTGGATGTACAGGGGCTGATCCAGCCCCATTTCCACCCGCACACGATCCACTACCGACTGCGGTGCGTTATCACCTACCGCCGCCAGCACCGGATCGGTGGGCATCACACGACCAATAAAGAAGGTCAGAACCGACAAACCAAACAGCGTCAGCACCAGGCTTCCCAAGGTGCTGACGATTTTTTTCAGTATTGGCATCAGGCTTTTTTCACCTGATCATACGGCCACTGCTCCAGCACGGTCATGTGTACATCTTTGATATTCTTGCCGCAGGCGATATTTTTGGTTTTCTGCATCATGAAGATAAACGGACTCTTCTCACGGCCTAACTGCTGAATCTGCTGATAGAGCGCGATGCGTTTGGCCGGATCCGGCTCGTGCAACGCCTGTTCTGTCAGCTTGTTAAACTCGTCATCAGACCAGCTGCAGCGCCATGCCAGGGTGCGTGCACGTGCGTTGTCGCTGTTATCGGTATTGACGCAGAAAGCTTCGGTGTTGGAGTTAGGATCGAAATAGTCTGCACCCCACACGGTGAGCGCCAACTGATGCTGACGGGCACGCATTTTGGTCAACACCTGACGGTTCTCGGCGGCAATCAGCGACACTTTGATACCAATCGCACCCAGCTGCGTCTGAATGGCCTGGGCAATATCTGGATAAGGCTGCATGGAGTAGTGGTCGAGGGTGATCTCAAAGCCATTCGGATAACCGGCTTCTGCCAGCAGTGACTTGGCTTTGGCCACATCTTTGTGGAATGGCGTGTCGTCCAGCGCGGCGGGGAAGCCACTCGGCAGGAAACTTTGATGGGTGATAAAGCTCATCGACAGAATGTTTTTCTGGATGCTGTCGTAGTCCAGCGCCCACTTCAGGGCCTGCCACACCTGAGGTTTTTTCAGGTATTCGTTATTGGTGTTGCATGACATCAGCATGATGGCCGACAGCGATTGATTTACCAGAGACACGCTGCTGTCGTTTTTCAGCGGCAAAAGTTGTTCAGTGGTGAGGTCGTAGGCCGCATCGACATCGCCTTTCTTCACCATCAACGCCTGCGCGGCTGGGTCAGCAATGTGCTTGAGGATCACGCGCTTAATCTTGCTCTGCGCGGCATATTGCGGGCTCAGTTCAAGAATCACCGTCTCACTGGCCTTCCAGGTGCGCAGAGTGAAAGCACCCGAACCGGCGCTGTGCTGCTTCAGCCAGGCATTACCAAAGTCATTGTTCTGCTGATTGGCTTCACAGGCTTTTTTCGACACGATGCTGCCCACAGTGGCGGACAGGCAATACAGCAGGAAGGTTTCTGCTGCCGGTGCGCCAAGTTTCATTTCTACGGTATGGGCATCTTTCGCCGTCACCATCTGGGTGACGTTGTCTTTGGTGAAGCCAAATTGGTTGATGATAAAGGCCGGGCTTTTATCCAGTTTAACGATACGTTCAATCGAATAGGCGACGTCTTCTGCCGTCAGTGGCGTACCGTCGGCGAATTTTGCCGCTGGATCGAGGTGGAAGGTGTAAGTGCCGTTATCGCTGCTGACATCCCAGCTTTTGGCCAGTTGGCCGACGATTTTTTCCGCGTGCTGCGGATCGGGCATCACCAACTTTTGGTACATGTTGCCGCAGATTTGGCCGCCAGTGGCTTCGAAGCTTTCATGCGGGTCAAGGCTGGTAATGTTGTCGAGCTGCATGGCCATCACCAACATGCTGGGTGGGGTATCGGCAAATGCAGTGTTAAGGCTGAGGTAGGAAAAAGCAGGTACGGCTGCGCATCCTGCGAGAAAACGTCTTCTGGTTACCATGACAACTCCAAGTTATTGATTATTAAAATTAAATTATTTTATTTTGCTGTTTTATGTCTTGACTTTCCCCGTGTGCAGGGGGATTAATAATGGGATTAAGTCATTTGTTTCACGCTTGAATGCTTGCCTCTTTTTGGTGCAACCTGCCCCGCTAATTGGCAGCGCTTGCGCTTTCTCCCGAACCTGGAACCGATACAACATGTCTGACACGCTTAACCTCGACATACCGGTCTTTGACGGTCACAACGATGTGCTCAATAAACTGTGGCAGCACCATCAGCCTGATGCGGTGCAGGCATTTCTGCAGGGCACCGGCCGTGGCCAAATGGATCTTCCCCGTATCCGCCAAGGAAATATGGTAGGTGGGATTTTTGCCACCTGGGTGCCGTCACATCCTCTGATTGCAAGAAGTGCGCCAGACCTCTCAGATTTTCCTCAGGAAATTATTGGCGCTGCGCGTGAGGCGACTTTTTCGATGCTGGCGCTGCTGCTGCGTATTGAGCAGGCTTCTGCAGGGCAGGTGAAAATTTGCCGCAGCGCGCGCGACATTCGCGAGTGCATGGCGAAAGGCGTGCTGGCGGTGGTGATGCATGTGGAAGGGGCCGAAGCGCTCGATACTCATGGTGAGCTGCTGGATATTCTCTATGCCAGCGGCTTACGTACCCTGGGGCCACTGTGGAGCCGTCCGAATCAGTTTGGTGATGGCGTGCCGTTCCTTTACCCCTCATCACCGGATATCGGCAACGGTCTGACGGCAGCGGGCAAGCAATTGGTGCGCGACTGTAACCGCCGCCGCATCATGGTTGATCTGTCGCACATGGATGAAAAAGGCTTCTGGCATACCGCGGAAATCAGTGATGCACCGCTGGTGGCGAGCCACTCCAATGCCCATGTCATTAGCGCGCAATCGCGCAACCTCACCGATCGCCAGCTGGCGGCGATCAAAGAAACCCACGGCTTTGTTGGTGTCAACTTCGCGGTGCCATTCCTGCGGGAAGATGGCGACCGTCATGCGCCGACCACCGTTGATGCCATCGTGCAGCACGTGGAATATCTGCTGGAAAAAGTGGGCGAAGATGGCGTGGGCTTTGGCTCTGATCTGGATGGCGCGACCATGCCGGGGGATATGAAAGATGTCGCCGGTTTCCCGTTGATCGTCAACGCATTGGCGGCACGCGGTTATTCGCGTGAGCTGCTGGAAAAAATCTGCCACGGCAACTGGCTGCGAGTGCTCGAAGCCACCTGGGGCGAATAATCATGCGGCTGCGTCATATTGAGGTGTTTCAGGCGATTGTGCAGACCGGCAGCATCAGTGCGGCGGCGCGATTGCTGAATGTGTCGCAGCCGAATGTCAGCCGGGTGCTGAATCATGCAGAACAGCAACTGGGTTTCGCGCTGTTTGAGCGGCGGGCGCAAGGGATGATTGTTACCGCAGAAGGGCGGCGTTTGTTACCGGAAGTGGAAGATCTCTACCAGCGTTTGCAGTCGATTACCCAGCTAACCGAGCAGCTGCGACGCGGCGAGGGACAAATTGTCCGTGTCGGTGCGGCACATGCTTTTGGTCAGATGGTGTTAGCCCCGGCGCTGGTGAACTGGCGTCAACAAGCGGCGTCGGTGAGCGTGGAGTTAGTGACTGAGCACTTCAGTACGCTGTGCCAGATGATCATGGATAATCAGCTCGATTTTGCACTGGTGTTTGGTCAGCAGGTGGATGCCGATTTGCTCGCGGAGCCGCTGTTTCAATCCTCAATGGTGGCGTTATTGCCGCAGCACCACACACATAACGCCCCCGCCACGCTGGAGTGGCTGTGCGCCAATAACCTGTTGATGATGCAGAATCATGACCCGCTGGGCCGCGTGTTGCATCGCGCCCTGCGTGATAAAGGTCTGGACCCGGCGGTGTCACTGTCGATTAAAACCTACTCGGTGATTGCGGATATGGTGCTGGCGGGCGGCGGTGTCGGCGTGGTGGATCTGTTCACCGCCTGCCGCTATGCCGACCAACTGAAATTACTGCCAGTGGCACAGCCGCTGCCGTTTGAAGTGATGCTGATCAGCCGCCGCGATCAGCCGCAATCGCAGTCAACGTTGCAGTTAAAGCAGGTGATTCGCAATAAGTTATGGGAAATTGCACGTCAGTGTGAAACGCGGTTTTTTACCAGGTCGGCATAAATGCCGACCCTACGAAATCACGTGAGATCGCTGTAGGGTGCGCATTAATGCGCACCTGGATTACACCCCATCCGTAATCGGTTTACGCACTAACACCAAATACGCCAGCGCACCTACCACCGCCACACCGGCACAGATCATCAGCGCCAGGCTAAACGACTTCGTGGTATCCAGCACCCAACCGGTGATCACCGGGGCGAACGAGGCGAAGACAAAGCTGGCGAAGTTCTGGATGCTGCCTACTGAAGCCGTCATACGCGCGGTGACGTTGGCGTGAATCAAGCCCCAGCACGATGTCCCGGCAAAGTGGATACAGAACAGGGCCATACCGATCAAGGTAACGGCGCTGGTGGTATCTGTGGCGCGGGTGACGAAAGTCGTGAAGGCCGCAGACAGCAGCATGCCGCTGACAATCGACACCTTACGTACTTTCACCGCATCCATGCCGCGACGCACCAGTGCATCCACCACATAGCCATTCAAGAGCATGCCAGCTGCACCAAACAGGAATGGAATCGCCGCCAGCAAACCGGTGCTTTTCAGATCCAGATGATAAGTGGATTGCAGATAACCCGGCAGCCAGGCAATGTACAGCCAAGCGGTGTAGTTAATGCCGCTGAAGCCAATCATCATGCCCCACATGGTGCGCTGCTTAAACAGGCCACGCCACTCGGCAAAGCTCAGCGGCTCTTTGCGTGAGGCCACGCTGCCCGCCTGCAAATAGTGGATCTCTTCCGCGCTCAGCTTGCTGTTATCGCGGTTGCGATACATCAGATACCAGCCGATGGCGAGGAACATGCCGAGCACGCCGATGGTGACGAACATGCCGCGCCAGCCCATTACCAACATCATGGCGGCCAGAATCGGAGGCGCAACGGATAAGCCGATCATCGAGGCGGCGTTAAACATGCCCATCGGCATACCGCGATCTTTGATGTTGAACCAGTCGTTGATTACTTTAACGCCGCACGGGTTCATCGGCGCTTCACCGATACCGAGCCCGATACGCACCAGCACAAACTGGGTGAAGTTATGCACCAGACCGGCCGCCGCCTGGAACAGTGACCAGATAAACATCCCCAGTGCCAGCATGATGCGTGGCCCTTTGCGATCAAGCAGTGCACCACAGGGCAGCTGCGCTAAACCGTAAGCCAGCGAAAAGGCTGACAGCAGCACGCCAATCTCGGTGGCTGACAGCCCCAGTTCACCCCGGATGGTCATATTTGCCACCGACAGCGAGCTGCGGTCGAGATAGTTAATGATGGCGGCAAATAGCAGCAGCAACATCGCCGTCACCTGAATCTTTTTAATGCGCGGTGAGCGCACCACGTCACTGCGCGCCGGGACAAAATCTTGTCCGTCGGCGACGGGTGCGGGTGCGGTATCACGACCACGTGCGGATGTATTTTCCATTGCAACCTCCCAGGTATGGGGTCTTATCGTTATCAACTGTTGGGATCCTGCGGCAGCGAAACGGTGCTGCCACAATGGATTGCTTTGGAGACTAGAAGTAAACCGATCGGGATGTTGCGAGGATGTTTCAGATTCGTGCGGGCGCTTATGCTTTGTGGTTTTTAATCGGTTTTTAATTGTACTGACGAATACAGCGGATCATCGATGACTTCGCCGTGCCGAGATGGTTATGTAAGGCGCATAACGCCTCCACATCCCGGCGGCTGATCAAGGCTGTCAGAATCGCCATATGCTCCTCAAGTGCCACAATATTCCGCTGCTTCAAATCGGTCTCATCCCATTGATAATGCGAATGAAAAATCACCGATATAATCTCCAGTGACTGATTGAAAAACGGGTTGTTAGCGGCGGAAAGAATCAGCGTGTGCATCTCCTTATCCAGTGCAGCAAAGTGGCGATAGTTGCTGGCAATGGTGTCGCGCATCGCCCGGTGGCGATCTAGCAGGTCACGTGCCTGAATCCAGCGCTCATCTTCTGAAGGCAGATTAAGAAAGCGCGTCAGGGCATGGGTTTCCAGCATCTCACGCAGCTCGAACAGGTTTTCGGCGTAAGTCTGATCAAACTTTTTCATGCGCCAGTGCCCGCGTTTAACGGGTTCCAGCAGATCGTAACGCATAAAGCGCAGCAGAAATTCGCGCACCACCACCGGGCTGGCTTTCACCTGCTGTGCCAGCTGCAACTCGCTAAAGCTGTCGCCGGGCATCAGCTGGCGCTGGTTTATCAGGTTAAAAAACGTCTGCTCGAACTGCAGCGCCTGCTGATCGATCGGCGGGCTGAGGGCGCTAAAACCATCGTCTTCGCTGGGATCGCGTACGATAACGTAGGTCTCTTCGACTTTATCCAGTACACCACGTTCATGCAGATGTTGCAGGGTGTGGCGCACGGTGGTGCGGCTGATATTAAACATTTCAGCCAGCGCTGCTTGCGGTGGCAATGGAGAACGGATGTGACGTTTGGCGATGCCCTCCAGCATTTGATTAATGACATTCTGGCGCAAATTTTGGCTTCGACTCATCGTGTTCTCCGGTTTTTTATTTATTAAAAACCACACAAAGCCCAAAAAAATGGCGCTGCTTCACACTTCCGCAGGTGCAAAAAGCGGTTATCGCCGATTTTCGCCATAACTGCGACATCAGCACAGGAGAAGCCCATGACAACAATGAAAACCCTGGTGGTTGCCGAGCCGCGCAACATG
The DNA here is from genome assembly GCF_001506165.1 of Pantoea vagans. Classification (NCBI taxonomy): domain Bacteria; kingdom Pseudomonadati; phylum Pseudomonadota; class Gammaproteobacteria; order Enterobacterales; family Erwiniaceae; genus Pantoea; species Pantoea vagans. The sequence goes on from NZ_CP011427.1 coordinate 25,213, forward strand.
GTGTGGCAGCAGCGTGAGAAACCTACGCCCGCCGCGCACGAGATTTTGATTAAACCCATCGCCGCCGGTATTTGTGGTACCGATATCCACGCCTGGGCGGGAAATCAGCCGTTCTTCAGCTACCCACGCGTGTTGGGTCATGAACTCTGTGGTGAAGTGGTTGAACTGGGCAACCGGGCAAACGGCTTTAAGGTGGGGCAGCGTGTGGCGCTGATTCCCTATGTGTCATGCCAGCAATGCGATGCCTGCCTGAGCGGAAAAACCAACTGCTGCGAAAATATCTCGGTGATTGGTGTGCACCAGGACGGCGGCTTCTGTGAGTTTCTCAGTGTGCCGGCCAGTAATCTGCTGGCCGTGGATGAGGTGGAGCCGGAAGCGGCGGCATTGATTGAACCCTTTGCCATCAGCGCCCATGCGGTGCGCCGCGCAGCGGTAGCAGCGGATGAGCAGGTGCTGGTGGTAGGTGCTGGGCCAATCGGTTTGGGCGTCGCGGCGATTGCAGCGGCGGCGGGCGCGCAGGTGGTGGTCGCAGATACCAGTGAACCGCGCCGTCAGCATGTGGCGCAAAAACTGGGGTTAGCGACGATCAATCCCCTGGCAGACAATTTTGACGCGGCTTTGCGGGCAGAGTTTGGCGGGCGACTGGCGGCGAAAGTGATTGATGCCACCGGCAGCCCGGCAGCGATGAACGGTGCGGTGAAGTTGATTCGTCACGGTGGCACCATCGTGTTTGTTGGCTTGCACAAAGGCGATCTGGTGATCCCGGATATTGAGTTTCATAAACGCGAAGCCAGCGTATTGGGCAGTCGCAACGCCACCCATGAAGATTTCGCTAAAGTCGGCGAACTGATGGCTTCTGGGCAGTTACGTGCCGACATCATGCTAAATCGCCATTACAATTTTTCGACCCTGGCGGAAACCTTCGAGTCTGAAGTGATTAACAATCGCGAGCTGATTAAGGGTGTGATTCAATTCGCACGCTGAGATTGGGCGTATCGGGGTTACAGCTTGCTACTTTTGTCTATGAGATATCGTCAGCCGGGGCCGCTTTGGGTCCGGCTGGCTTCGTAGCTAAGGTGCGGAGTGGTGAAGGGCATTGTGAGGCTACATCTATTCGGTACCCTACATTTGCAGTGCCGCAAAAAAGTGTTCCCGTACCGCTTCGGCATCCACGCCGAGGCACAAGCGCTGTGGGCGGAGTCCGGCAAACGGATCTTCACGCGAGGCGAGGGCGCTCAGGCGTCGTACTGTTTGACCGCGGCTAATGCCTTCGGTCACCACCCGCACTGGCGCTTCTGTCACCGTAAAAGCCTGCGGCAATGCCAGCCATGACAGCGTCAAGGTGTCATGCAGCGCCATCCCCTCAAAGCCCTCTTTTTGCAAGCTGTAAGCCAGATACGGACGGCAAATCGCGCTCAGCACTGGCTGATTTAACTGCCGCACTTCCTCTCCGGTGATCAACACCTTATGGGTAACATCCAGCGGCACCACCACCACCGGTAGCGCCGAGGCCAGTACCTGATCGGCAGCATGCGGATCTTTCCAGATATTGAACTCGGCGAAGGGCGATACATTGCCGGAGTGGCCGTCGGTGCCGAATGCACCGCCCATGATCACCAACTCCTTCACCAGCGGGATAATATCGGGCGCCTGGTTGATGGCACTGGCGATATTGGTCAGCGGCCCAATCGCCACAATCGTGATGGCATGCGGCTGCGCACGCACGCTGTCGATAATGAACTGCACCGCGCTGGGGGCCTCTTCGCTGTGCGGATTGTCGAAGGCATCACCCAGTCCATCGATGCCGTGCAGCGTGGCGGGCGCAGAGGGGGCCAGTGCCAGCGGACGCGAACAGCCGCGATACACCGGCGCATCAATGCCCATCTTCTGGCAAAACAGGCGGGCATTTTTCACCGCCTGGCCAACCGCCACATTGCCAAACACTGTGGTAATCCCCAGCAACTGCTGAGTTTTCGCCGCGTAGGCCAGCGCAAAGGCATCGTCCACACCGATGTCCGTGTCAAAAATCAGGGTACGCATTGGGATCTCCTCTCTCATGATGGCTCCACGTTAAAACATAATCGTATGCAAAGGTAAGCCAATCGTTGCCCGATATTGTCACCCCCGCTGTGCCAGCGTATTATCATGCCGCTAAGGTGATGGCGTGCCACCTTCCCCAACCGCCGTTCTGGAAACAGACGGCTGATGACGCCTGACAACACTCGTATCCCTGCGCGGGAGACGGCGGTGTGTCAGGCGTTTTTCTGTCCTGCCGCGGCCCTGCGCGTAACTCATTTCAGGAGCTCCAAAAGTATGTTGAAGTCGTTACTGGCTGTTGTGCTCGGTGGTGCCGTGGGCTGTTCGCTGCGCTGGCTGATCTCGCTGCGTTTTAATGCGCTATTCCCTAATCTGCCGCCGGGCACTTTGATGGTAAACCTGGTGGGCGGCTTTATCATTGGCGCGGCGCTGGCCTTTTTTGTGCGTAACCCGCACATCGATCCTTTCTGGAAGTTACTGATTGTCACCGGCCTGTGCGGCGGCTTAACCACGTTCTCCACCTTCTCCGCAGAAATTGTCGGCTTGCTGCAAACCGGGAAGTACCTCTGGGCGATGTCGAGCGTAATGGTGCATGTTATCGGTTCACTGTTGATGACTTTTGCCGGTTTTGCCGTGGTCAATTTGCTGGGATAAATCCCCGGCGCATCACGGGCTTGAAATAACGCCTAAGAGGTAGATACTGGTCGGTGTTCTGTTTGCGTGACAAGCAGAACCTGTCACCGATTTATCCGGACGATTAGGGAGCCCGTTGATGCGAAGTAACCCCAAATTCCTTAACCTGGTGTTGTTAAACGGTGAACCTGAGCAAAAGCTGCGTGCCGCACGTGCAGCGGGTTTCGAGCAGGTTGAGATCTGGCGGGAAGACGTTGAAGCCAATACAGCGCCGCTGGCGCAACAGTTAGCCCTCGGCTTTACCAATCTGCAGGTGCTGCGCGATTTCACGGGTGCGCCGGATCATCTGCGGCTGCAAAAGCGCGAGGAAATGCGGCAGTTCATCCAGATTGCACAGGCGATGGGCTGCAACACGCTGCAGGCACCTGCCACCACTCGCACAGACTGCGTGGCCGAACGTATCGATGAAGATTTGCGCTGGATGGCATCCGAAGCCGCACGCTACAACATGCGCATCATGTATGAGCCGATGGCGTGGTGCAGCGTCGACAATACGCTGCCGCTGGCATGGGAACGTTTGCAGCGACTGGATCAGCCGAATATCGGGCTGGTGGTCGATCTTTTCCACATCTGTGCGTTAGGCGGTGATGCCTCGCAACTGGATGGTATACCCGCCGATCGGATTTACGAGGTGCAACTGTGTGATATGGCGGAGATGCCGCCGCAAGAGCCGGGTGCGCTCAGTGACTATGCGCGCCACCAGCGTTTACTGCCCGGCGACGGCATCATTGAAGTCGAACGCTTTATCGATAAGCTGAAAAGTGGCGGCTACAGTGGGCCGGTAGGCATTGAAGTGTTCAACGATGCATTAAAAGCGCAGCCGCCGGAAGTGGCTGCGCAACAAGCCTGGCAGGCACTAAACCGTTACTGGCCTTAATCCTGCAGGCACTGAGCGATAAAGGTCGCGGCCTGCATGGCACCCTGTGAAGAGAGGGTATGCCCGGTAGTGGCTTCATAACGCGCTTCGACCGCCAAACCCGCTGCCTGCAGACGCTGCGCGGCGGATTCAGTCTCGCTGTAGGGAATCACGCCATCTGCTTTGCCGTGAATCAGCAGTGCCGGGGTATGGGCTTGTGGGGTTAATGTACCGTCAAAAGAGAGGCGGCCTGAAAACGCCACCACGCCTGCTAATGGGTAGCGTCCCGATGCCAGCGCATCCAGCGCCATAATCGAGCCCTGCGAAAAGCCCACCAGAATCACTTTATCCCACGCATCAGCCATCCCGTGCTGCGCCATCAACTGCTGTAACGTCGCATCAAAGGCCGCACGCGCTTCGCGTACGCGCGCCGGACGGTTTTCTGTCGTGATCCCCGTCAGGCTAAACCACTGGTAACCCATTGCATGTTCAAACGGAAAAGGCGCATTCGGCGAGGCAAAAGCCACATCTGGCAGCAGACTGGACCAATGCTGACCCAGCACCGCCAGATCGTCGCCATTACTGCCTACACCGTGTAAAAAAATCACTAATGCTTTTGCCATGCCACTGCTCCTTAAAAACCGTAATCCGCCATATCGGGGCCAACCGGCACAATACCGTTGGGATTCAACGCTTTGATTGAGTAATAACCCTGTTTGATATGGTCAATGTTAACTGTCTGACGCACACCCGAAACCGCCAGCATACTCTTCAGATAGCGATCGAGCAGCGGATAGTCGCGCAGACGGCGCAGGTTACATTTGAACAGGCCGTGGTAGGCCACGTCAAAGCGGATCAGCGTGACAAACAGACGAATATCCGCTTCGGTCAGGCGCTCGCCCAACAGGAAGGTGCGACCATCCTGCAAGCGTTGCTCCAGTTCATCGAGCTGGCTGAATACGTCGTTGAACGCCTGCTGATAGCTCACCTGAGTGGTGGCAAAACCGGTGCGATAGACGCCATTGTTCAGACGGGGATAGACCGATTCGTTGATCGCGTCGATCTCGGCACGCAGATCCTCGGGATAAAGATCGAGGCTATTGTTCGCCAGATCGCCAAATCCACTGTTCAGCATGCGCAGGATATCCGCTGACTCGTTGTTCACTATGGTCTGCGTCTTTTTATCCCACAGCACCGGGACGGTGGCGCGACCGGTAAAGTCGGCATCTGCGCGGGTATACAATTCGTGAATGTATTCGGCCTTATTCAGCCAGTCGCGGTCGGCACCGGGATAGTCGCCGAAATGCCAGCCCTGTGCGCCCAACTGCGGTTCCACCACCGATACGCTGATGACATCCTCCAGTCCCTTCAGACTCCGCGCCACCAAGGTGCGGGAAGCCCACGGGCAAATCAGCGCCACATACAGATGATAGCGATCCGGCTCGGCTGCAAATTCGCTGGAGCCGTCTGCGGTGATCCAGTGGCGAAAACTGGACGTCTGACGGACAAAACCGCCTTGTTTATCGGTGGCTTGTACCGGATGCCACTCTGCGCTCCACTTACCGTTTACCAACATCGCTCTGCTCCTCTGTGGTGATAGAGTCAGCATATCGCGCTGCTGGTTGGGTGATAATCCGGGCAAAATGACAATCATTGCTTCCAAATTGGAAGGAATCAGCCGGGTGGTTGCTGCTGGAAATGTTCGGCGAGGAAATCAATCAGCAAGCGGGTCTTTTGCGCCAGATGGCGGGCGGGCGGATAGAGGGCAAACAGGCCCAGCGGTGGCGTGGCAAAGTTTTCCAGTAGCGAGACGATTTCACCCCGCTGTAGCGCAGGCGCGGCGATAAAACCGGGCAAACGCGCGATGCCCAAACCAGCAATCGCCGCCTGCAAACAGGCTTCGGTATTGGAAAAACATAAACGGCCGCGAATCGGCATGCTGACGCTATCGCCGCAAGGTGTGACAAACGGCCAGTGCCAGGGATCGCGAAAATTGGTGTCGCTGATACATTGATGAGCGGCCAGATCGCGCCAGTGCTGTGGCGTGCCTTGTTGCAGCAAGTAGGCGGGCGATGCCGCCACGCGAATCGGCACATCACCCAGACGGCGCGCAATCAGGCTGCTGTCATCCAGCTTGCCAATGCGAATCGCCATGTCGAAGCCTTCATCCACGATGTTGACTGCACGATCGGAGAAATTAACGTCCAGTTCAATCAACGGATAGTGGCGAGCGAAAGCCACTAACACGCTGGCGAGCACCGCCGTACCGAAAGTGCCAGGTGCGCTGATTTTCAGGCGGCCGGTGGGGGTGGTGGCGTTTTCACGTACCGTGGCATCCAGCGTATCGAAGGCTTCCAGCAAGGTTTTCACCCGTTCGTAATAGGCCCGACCCACTTCCGTGGGCGACAGTGCACGCGTGCTGCGTTTAAACAGCTGCACCCCCAGCTCCTGCTCCAGCCGTGACACCAGCTTTGAAGCCTGGCCGCTACTGGTGCCAAGACGCTCAGCGGCGCCAGCAAAACTGCCCACTTCCAGCACCGCGACAAACATGCGGTCACAATCGAGACGATCCATGGCGGTTCCAGTCAAGGGAAAAGGGTGAGTATACGTGATTGATTGAAATTTCTGTGGTTACGTGCACTGATTAAAGCGGTCGCCATAAATGGCGACCCTACATTTGTAGGGTGCGCATTCATGCGCATCTGGTTAAAGGCCGCATGAACTTTAATCGTATCTGATCCATTAGGCATTCAGTGCGCCGCCTCTTTTCCCCTGCCGCAAAACCTGTTGAACTAGGCTTTCGCCTCAAGCTGGCCGGGAGCCATCAATGTCTTTGCTTCACCTGTCATCGCTGACGGAGATTTCCGCTCTCGAATGGGATGCGCTGTTACCTGACGATCAACCTTTTCTACGCCACGCCTTTCTGCTCACGCTTGAAGAGAGCGGTTGCGTGCGGCCAGAAAATGGCTGGCAGCCCGATCACCTGCTGTGGCGTGAAAATGGCACGCTCAGCGCCGCACTACCGGGCTATCGAAAACGCAATTCTCAGGGCGAGTATGTGTTCGACCACGCCTGGGCGGATGCTTGCCACCGTGCGGGCATTCAGTATTACCCGAAATGGCTGGGCGCGATTCCCTTCAGCCCGGTGACCGGTGCCCGTTTGTTGGGGGATCATACTGCCATTACCCAACTGCTGGCGGCATTGCCTGACCATTTACAGCAGCACAGCCTGAGCGGCGCGCATATCAACTTCACCACGCCGTTCGCCAACGATGTTATGGCGCAGCAACCCGACTGGCTGGCACGCCTTGGCATTCAGTATCACTGGCACAACAAAGGCTACCGGGATTTTCAGGATTTCCTCGACACCCTGATGTCGCGCAAGCGTAAACAGCTGCGTAAAGAGCGTGAACAGGTGGCGAGCAGCGGCTTTGAATTTCATTGGTATCGCGGTGATGAGCTGAGCGAAGATCAGTGGGATTTCGTCTACACCTGTTATGCCAACACCTACGCGGTGCGCGGGCAGCGTCCCTATCTGACGCGCCAGTTCTTCAGTTTGCTGGCCGAACGTATGCCGCGATCGATACGGGTGACCATCGCCAGCGTGCAGGGCCAGCCGGCCGCCATGGCCTTTTATCTGGTGGATGGTAATACGCTCTACGGGCGCTACTGGGGCTGTCTGGCGGAGTTTGACCGCCTGCACTTTGAAACCTGCTTCTATCAGGGGATGGATTTCGCCATTGCCGAAGGGTTGCAGCGCTTTGATGCCGGAGCACAAGGTGAGCACAAACTGGTGCGCGGCTTCGAACCGCAAATTACCCACTCATGGCACTACCTGTGCCATCCGGGATTGCGTGCAGCGGTGGAGGAATATCTGGTGCAGGAGCGGGCAGGGATGCGCGCCTGGGCGATTGAAGCGCGCGATGCCCTGCCGTATCGACGTGGCGATTAATCCGCGCCGACAAAACCACCGGTCTGATGCTGCCACAAACGCGCGTACAAGCCGCCGTGTGCCAGCAGCTCGCGGTGGTTGCCCATCTCGACAATTTCACCTTTCTCCAGCACCACCAGGCGATCCATTTTGGCGATAGTGGAAAGACGGTGCGCGATGGCAATCACCGTTTTGCCCTGCATCAGGGTTTCCAGGCTCTCCTGAATCGCTGCTTCCACTTCGGAATCCAGTGCTGACGTGGCCTCATCCATGATCAGAATCGGCGCATCTTTCAGCAGCACGCGGGCGATAGCGATACGCTGACGCTGGCCGCCAGACAATTTCACCCCGCGCTCACCGACATGTGCATCCAACCCGGTACGGCCTTGTGGATCGGACAGCAGCGGAATGAACTCATCAGCACGGGCGCGGATAATCGCCGCTTGCAGCTCATCCTCAGTGGCATCCGGACGCCCGTACAGCAGGTTTTCACGAATCGAACGGTGCAGCAGCGAGGTGTCTTGGGTGATCATACCAATCTGCCCGCGTAGGCTCTCTTGTGTCACCTCGGCGATGTTCTGGTCATCTATCAGGATGCGCCCGCCGTTGATGTCATAGAGACGCAGCAGTAGATTGACCATCGTGGATTTACCGGCACCGGACGGCCCGATCAAACCGATTTTCTCGCCGGGTTTGATGGTGAGATTGAGGCGATTGATCACCTGGCGACTGCCACCGTAATCAAAGCGCACATCTTCAAAACGAATCTGGCCGCGTGAGACCTGTAGCTTTTTCGCCTGCGGCTCATCCTGCACGCTCAGCGGCTGGGCAATGGTGTTCAAACCATCTTGCACCATACCGATGTTTTCGAAGATGCCGTTGACCACCCACATGATCCAGCCTGACATATTCACCAGGCGAATCACCAACCCGGTGGCCAGCGCAATGGCGCCCACGCTGATCAGGGACTGGCTCCACAACCACAATGCCAGCGCTGAGGTGCTGACAATCAGCAGGCCGTTCAGTGTCGACAGCGTGATATCCATGGTGGTGACCATGCGGCTGGCGTGCTGGGTTTTGTCGGTCTGCTCCTGAATCGCTTCACGCGCATAGCGCTTCTCCAGATCGTTGTGGGCAAATAATTTGATGGTGGCGATATTGGTGTAGCCATCCACAATGGTGCCCATCAGTTTCGAGCGCGCCTCGGAAGAGACCACGGAACGCTGCTTCACGCGCGGCACAAAGAAGCTCAGCGACACGCTATAAGCGACGATCCAGATAATCAGCGGAATCATTAAGCGCCAGTCGGCTTCGGCGAACAGCACCAGCGAGGTCACGGCGTAAATCACCACATGCCAGATGGCATCCACTAACTGCACCGCGGAATCGCGCAGTGAGTTGCCGGTTTGCATGATGCGTTGGGCGATGCGCCCGGCGAAGTCATTCTGGAAGAAGTTCAGGCTCTGGCGCAGCACGTAGTTGTGATGCTGCCAACGGATCATGCTGGTCATGCTTGGGTTAATGCTTTGGTGCACCAGCATATCGTGCAAGGCGATGATCACTGGCCGTAAGATTAGGGCGACAAAGCCCATCCACAGCAGCACCGGCCAGTTATCGGTAAAAAGGGTGGCGGGTGTGGAGTGATTCACCAGGTCGATAATACGGCTGAGATAGCTAAACAGCGCCACTTCAATCAGCGCCTGCGCCAGCCCGACAATCAGCAGGGCGACAAAGCTTGGCCACACCTGACGCAGGTAGTAGAGATAGAACGGCCATACGCTGGCGGGTGGAGAATCGGTTGGTGCATCCTGGAAAATATTGATAAAACGTTCAAAACGACGATACAACATAAAGTCACTCTTTCCGTTTGGTGAGAGTTAACAGCTTAGTGCAACTAAATAGGGATTACCGACATGGATCTGATCATTCGCGGTCGCGAACCAGCCGATGCTGCCGCTTATCAACGCCTTTACAGCCACCCTGAGGTGTACAGCTGGACCACACAGCTGCCGTTTCCCAGCGTGCAGACGTGGCAGAAGAAATTCGAGAATATGGATGCACTGGGTTATATCGGCTTTGTGGCTGAGCTGGATGGGCAGATGGTGGGCGAACTGACGCTATTTGTGGAACAACGTCCACGTACGCGTCACAGCATCAGCTTCGGCATCAGCGTTGATCCAGCGTTTGGTGGGCGTGGGATTGGCGAGAAACTGATCCGCAACGCCATCGATTATGCGTTCAACTGGCTGGGCGTGATGCGCATTGAGCTGGAAGCGTTTCACGATAATGCGCGTGCGATACGGCTCTATCAGCGCCTGGGTTTTGAGCATGAGGGCGTGAAGCGTAAAGCCTGCCTGCGTAACGGCGAATATCACGACATCGTGATGATGGCGAAACTGCGGGAGTAAATGAGGGGCGGTCTTGGAAACGGTGCGCATAAATGCGCACCCAACAGGGGTTGTAGGGTCGCCATTGATGGCGACCACGAAACCGTTACTGACTTTTTTCAACGTACTTCTGCATATTCTCTTTGGTCACCAGCTCGAACGGGATCCACACGTGTGAATCAATCTTCTCGCCTTTAATCAGCTTCTGCGCCGCATCCACGGACGCTTTGCCTTGACCGACGGCATCCTGGAACACCGTGACCTGCATTTTGCCTTGCGCCATCGCTTTCAGCCCATCCGGCGTGGCATCAATCCCGCCCACCAGCACCTTTTTGTTGTTTTTCGCCAGCGCCATGGCAGCCCCGATCGCCATCTCGTCGTTGTTGGCGGCGACAATATCAATCGCTTCGCCGTTGCCGATCCAATTGTTCATCAGGTCCATGCCTTCGTTACGCGCATAGTTGGCAGGCTGCTTTTGTACCACTTTCATCCCCGGATATTTTGCCACTACCTGTTCCACATCCTTGGTGCGTTGCAGCGCGCCGGCATCGGTCAGGTTGCCGATCATGATCGCCACGTTGCCTTTGTAATTGGCCATTTTCGCCAGCGCTTCCATCTGTAAAGTGCCGGACTCGCGTTCGTCAGAACCGACAAACACCACACCTGCGGGCAAGGTTTTATCGCCTGGCGTGCGGTTGACATACACCAGCGGAATCTTCGCCTGCTGCGCCAGCTTGGTCAGTTGTGGGGTGCTGGCGGAATCAACCGGATCGACAATGATGGCATCCACACCCGCGCCGATAAAACTCTGTACCTGATCGGTCTGGCGACCGACATCACCGCGTGCATCTTCAAACTGCACATCGAGTCCGCGCGCTTTGGCTTCTTTATCAATGGAGTGACGAATAATGGTTAAAAAGTTCTGATCGAAGTAAGCCATCGACACGCCAATTTTTTCTGCCAGCGCAGAGGCTGAACTGGACAGCAGGCCAAGCAACAGTATTGCCTTGAGGGTTTTCATCGCGGACTCCAGGGTAAGCTTGTTATTAGAATGAATATTCCAATGAAAATTAAAATGGTTCATTGGAATCATTTTCAGCCTACGAGGCGGCCAGCATACTGACAATCGACATGAATGGATTTTGCTGCGCAGCGCACACTTTGCTCGCGGGTGCATCACGATTTGCAGGCTCATAGTTATGTTGCGAAGTTTTTTCTCAGGGCTGGCGCACATTCCAGAGCAAAAGCACCAGGTTATTTGGGAATCTGTGCAGCGCCGCACCTCGTGTTGTGGCAGATGCCAAAACTCAGGTGAAATCAACCTGTGGATTCCTCCATTCGCACAATGACCAGCTTGCATCAGGCTCTCTATAGTGGCTGAACAGCGAAATTTAAGCGGTATTCCTGATCATCATCGCTTCGGAGCAGGAGGCTCCCTTATTGAGGAATTCAGCCATGTTGCAGAGTCAAAACCCTAAACAGAACAGTCATGTGCGAATCTGGATCCTCTGTCTGATCCTGTTTTTATCCGTGGTGGCCTATGCCGACCGCTCGATCCTGTCGATCTCTGGATCGGCGATCAAAGAGGAGTTTGGTCTTTCGGCGATCCAGCTTGGGCTGATCTTGTCAGCATTTAGCTGGGCGTATGTGATCGGTCAGATCCCCGGCGGCCTGTTCCTCGACCGTTTCGGCACCAAAAAAGTCTATGGCGTGACGCTGGCGCTGTGGTCAGTTTCCACCATTCTAATGGGCTTTATTGGGGAGTTCTCCAACGGCATGACCATGGCGCTGGTATTGATGTTTGCGCTGCGCTTTGCGTTGGGCCTGATTGAAGCACCCAGTTTCCCGGCCAATGCGCGTGCGGTGATCATGTGGTTTCCCGGCGCGGAACGCGGGCGCGCATCGTCTCTGTTTGCTTCGGCGCAATACTTTGCTGTGGCAATTTTCTCGCCGCTGTCAGGCTGGCTGGTATCACGCTTCGGCTGGGAGTGGCCGTTCTTTGTGCTGGGCGGTATTGGCGTGCTGGCAGTGTTCATCTGGGGCTGGTACATGCGCAGCCCCAAACAGCATCCGCATGTCTCCGCCAGTGAGTTGCAATACATCGAGGAGGGCGGTGCGCTGGTGGACATCGACTCTGCGCAAACCCTCAAGGCACGACCGCCGTTAAGTAAAGCGATGTTTAAAACTCTGCTCAGCAACCGCATGCTGTGGTGCGCCTACATTGGGCAGTACTGCATCATTGCGCTCAGCTACTTCTTTATCACCTGGTTCCCGATCTATCTGGTGCAGGCACGTGGCATGAACATTATGGAAGCCGGTTTCGCCACTATTGCGCCGGCGCTGTTTGGTTTCCTCGGCGGCATCAGCGGGGGATACATCTCTGACAAGCTGCTGGCAAACGGCTGGAGCCTGTCCTGGGCGCGTAAAACTCCCTACATCGTCGGTATGCTGATGGCAGCCTCGCTGATTCTGGCTGCCGTGATCCCGACCAATGCGGGCATTATCGCCATTATGTCGTTTGCCTTCTTCGGTAAGGGCGTGGCGGCCGGCGCAGGCACCTGGACCATTGTCAGTGACACCGCACCGAAAGAAGCGGTAGGTCTGGCGGGCGCGATTTTCAACGGCATCGGCAATATGGCCGGGTTCATCACGCCGCTGCTGTTCGGCATCATCGTCGGTTTGACCGGCAGCTACAGTATTGGCTTGGTGTTCGTTGGTGCACACTGCATTGTCGCAGCACTGCTGTTCTTGCTGGTGATGGGCCCCATCGAGCGTGTCGGTGATGAACAAGATTCGTCGGTAGCATCCTATAAAACACAGGGGAAACATGATGGTATCAAAGCCGTTTAACGTATTGCTGAAAGGCCCGTTGTTGCCGCAGCGGCTGCAGGACAACCTTGATGCGCATTTCGCCACCTCGCGTTTGTGGCAGCAGGATGACCAGGCCGCGTGGCTGGCACAGCACGGTGCCAGTATTGATGCGCTGGTGACCAGCGGCAATGCCCTGATGGGCGCAAACGCGGCGTTGCTGGCGCAACTGCCGAATCTGAAAGTGATTTGCAGTAACGGCGTTGGCTATGACGCGATTGACATCGCCGCTGCCGAAGCGCGTGGCATTGTGGTGACCAACACGCCGGGGGTGTTGAACAGCTGTGTGGCGGATACCGGTATGGCGCTGCTACTGGATGTGGCGCGCCGCATCAGCGCATCCGACCGCTATGTGCGCGCCGGGGAGTGGCTCGCGAAGGGGCGTTATCCACTGACCACCAAAGTGGGCGGGAAGGTGTGCGGCATTGTTGGGCTGGGCGGTATCGGTAAAGAGTTGGCAAAGCGCGCGCAGGTATTTGATATGGATGTGCATTTTTACAACCCACGTTCGCGCCCGGATGTGCCTTATACCCGCCACGATTCGTTGCTGTCACTGGCAAAGCAGGCTGATTTCCTGGTGCTGACCCTGCCGGGCGGTGCCTCGACCCATCATCTGGTGAATGCCGAGGTGCTGCGTGCGCTGGGGCCAAAGGGCTTCCTGATCAATATCGCGCGCGGCAGCGTAGTGGATGAGCAGGCGTTAATCGCGGCCCTTGAAGCGGGTGAGATTGCCGGTGCCGGTCTGGATGTGTTTGAGCAGGAACCGTCAGTGCCAGCGGCGTTATTAACGCGTGATGACGTGGTGATCACCCCCCACCTCGCCAGCAGCACCGTTGAAACCATGGCAGCGATGGCCGACCTGGTATTTGAAAACCTGCTGGCGTTCTCGCAGGGCGAAGCGGTGCTGACGCGGGTGGTGTAAGGCTTGCAGGTCGCCATTATTGGCAGAATGCTCGTCAGTTAAGCGACTGACGATAACGCCGTCTGGGGTCGCACCGGGGCTGGCGGTCCTCACGCCGCTACGCGGTACCTTCACTTCATTCGTCTGCCTTACGGACCGGTGCAGATGGAACATCTATGTTCCAGCGCCACCTTTCGCCCGCGTCCTGCGGGCTCTCCTGGCATACTCACGCCGTTCAGCGCTGCGGATGCCTGCCCCGGTGCGACCCCAGCCTGCTCATTAGCTTAAGTGCGCGTTGTCAAAAAGGGCACATTGTCTGAGGCCATGACGCCTCTACGACTATCGTGTCTGGTTTTAGTAGGGTGAGCACAGATTTAACTCTTCACACCAAGGCGCAATTTATTGCGTCATGCGAGTCTGCGCACGCTTCTCATGATGTTTTACTGAATCCCAAAATCTTTTTGTAATCCCGTTCAAATACTGACTATAATGTTAAATTATGCACTTGATTGCTGTGCAATCTGTCATTAGCTTTCCCGCAAGTTTTACTTTCAGGCAGGAAGCAAATGACGGGTGCAATTAAACATTTTAGAGATGATTGGCTTCAGCAATTTTTTATCTATGCCACACCGCACAGACATCTCCCCAAGTCGATTGAATCCGCACTGGCGCGCAAACTCGACATTATCAATGCCGCCAAAACGTATCATGATCTGCGATCGCCACCCGGGAACCGTCTGGAAACTCTAAAACCCCCCTTGCAGGGTTATTACGCTATCCGCGTAAATGAGCAATATCGGCTTATTTTTCGTTGGATAAATGGAGAAGCCAGCGATCTTTATCTCGATCCGCATAGTTACAGACACTACCAATAACGACTGTATGTGGTCGGAAACCAACAGTGAAGAGAAGCCGAAATGAATCAGGCAAAGCGTAAGCCCACCAGTGTAGGTGATGTGCTGCAATATGAGTTCCTCGAACCCCTCCATCTTAAAGTCAATGACTTGGCTGAGATGCTGAATGTACACAGAAATACGGCCAGCGCATTGGTCAATAACAACCGCAAAATGACCACTGAGATGGCGTACCGTTTAGCGGCGGTTTTTGCGACCTCTGTCGATTTTTGGCTTAACCTGCAACGCTATCAGGACCAGTGGGAAGTGGAAAATGATGCCCGCACCCAAGAAGAGTTAAGTCGTGTCACGCCGTTAAATACCTTTTTAGCGCAGCGTGGGATTCAGGTTGCCTGACAAGCACCAGACACACATGCCTACATAAAACGTAGCGGTGCAATTCATGAAGTGAACCCCCCACACTGCCGCTACCGCTATGCGCGACATCACGCCGCGACCCGATAGCACAAATCACTCCTGAAGATTATTTGCTCAGCTGCCGATACCTCTCCTTACCATCCACTGATATTAAGGAGAGATATCGTGATAAAGCTGATTACCGTTGACGAACTGCGGCAAGGAATGTTCATCCACAAACTGGAGGTTTGGTGGCTCAAGGACAAACGCATTCGTAACCAAATGCTGATCACTGATAAGCGCCAGATCGCGATGATCCGCAATGAGGGGATCCAGCAGTTATGGATCGATCTCGACAAATCGGTACAGGCACCCGCGAAGCCTGAACCGAAAAAAGAGATTCCTCAAACTCCATTTTTCAAAGAGCTGGATCAGGCGCAGACCCTCTTCAAGCAAGGTAAACCGCAAGTGCTGGCGATGTTCAACGAAGCGCGTATGGGGCAGGGGCTGGATCTCGACTACATGCTGGACCTGGTTGATGACATCGCCGGTTCCATCACGCGTGAACCCACGGCACTGCTCAGCGTGGCGCGCCTGAAGAATCATGATGATTACACCTATCTGCACTCGATGGCGGTGTGCGGACTGATGATCTCGCTGGGCAAGAAAATCGGTCTGGATGAGCACCAACAGCGCCGTGTAGGCATGGGCGGATTGTTGCACGATGTCGGCAAAGCCGCCGTGCCGCTGGAAATCCTCAACAAGCCGGGCAAACTCACCGAAGAAGAGTTCACCATCATGCGCCAGCACCCGATTACCGGGGCGCAATTGTTGATGGAGGCCGATGCCGGTGAAGACCTGTTAGATATCGCGCTGCACCATCATGAAAAAGTCGATGGCAGTGGCTATCCGCATGGCCTCAAAGGCGAGGAAATTTCGCTGTTCTCGCGGATGGCCGCAGTGTGTGATGTTTACGATGCGGTGACCTCCAATCGCCCTTACCGTAAGGGATGGACGCCCGCAGAGGCGATGCACAACATGCTGAGCTGGCGTGGTCACTTCGACAACACGCTGCTGCATGCCTTTGTGCGTACCATCGGTATCTATCCGGTAGGGTCGCTGGTGCGGCTGGCTTCTGGGCGCGTGGCGCTGGTGGTCAAGGCCGGGGAAAAATCTCTGCTGAAACCGAAAGTCCATGTGTTCTGGTCGCTGCATGCGCAGCGCGAAGTCAAACCGGAAGAGTTGGATCTCGGTGACTCATTCTGTACCGACAGCATCACCGGTGCAGAGGACAGCGGCCTGTGGCAAAACGTCGATCTTAATCGCATCTGGGCGCTGGAAACCGCTTAATTCCACAGCATTTTTATACTTTCTTTACGCCAGATTCCTGCCTTTTTACCCCTTCTTTATGCCGCGCCGCGCATGCTTGCAGCACTACCAAATCCTCTGGAGGTTGCTGTGAGCGTGGGCGTGATTGCCGGCATCGTGCTGGTGTTTATTCTACTGGGCTACCTGATTTATGCCCTGCTTAATGCGGAGGCATTCTGATGGCTGCGAATGCATTTTTACTGATTGCGGTATTCCTGCTGGTGCTGATGGTGCTGGCGCAACCGCTCGGGCGTTTTCTGGTGCTGCTGGTGGCCGACAAGCCGTTGCTGCCGCGCACCGAACGCGCGCTGTGGCGACTGGCGGGTGTGGAGAGGGGGGCCATGCGCTGGCCACACTATCTGCTGGCAATCCTGCTGTTCAATGCGCTTGGATTTGGGGTGCTGTTGGCGATTCTGATGCTGCAAGGCACGCTGCCGCTCAACCCGCAGCACTTGCCTAATCTCAGTTGGGATTTGGCACTGAACACCGCGATCAGCTTTGTCACCAACACCAACTGGCAGGCTTATGCGGGCGAAAGTACGGTGAGCTATTTCAGCCAGATGGCGGGGCTCACGGTGCAAAACTTCCTGTCGGCGGCGACCGGTATCGCGGTGGCGTTTGCGCTGATCCGTGGCTTTGCCAATCGCTCACTGGATACGCTGGGCAACGCCTGGCGTGATTTGACGCGTATCATCCTCTACGTGCTGCTGCCGATCAGCCTGGTGATGGCGCTGTTTTTTGTCTCTCAGGGCAGCATCCAGACCTTTGAACCTTACCATGCCCTTACCACGCTGGAAGGGGCGCAGCAAACGCTGCCGCTCGGTCCGGTGGCCTCGCAGGAGGCGATTAAAATGCTGGGCACCAACGGCGGTGGCTTCTTCAACGTTAACTCAGCCCACCCGTTTGAGAACCCAACTGCACTGACCAACTTTGTGCAAATGCTGAGTATTTTCCTGATCCCGGCTGCGCTGTGCTTCACCTTCGGCCAGCATCTGAGCGACCGTCGTCAGGGCCATATGCTGCTGTGGGCGATGACCATTATGTTCGTACTGGCGGTGATCACGGTGATGTGGGCTGAGGTTCGCGGCAATCCACACTTCCTGACGCTGGGGGCGGACAGCGCCATCAACATGGAAGGCAAAGAGACGCGCTTCGGTATTCTCAACTCCAGCCTGTTTGCCGTGATCACCACCGCTGCTTCATGTGGTGCGGTCAACGCCATGCATGACTCCTTCACCGCGCTCGGCGGTATGGTGCCGATGTGGTTGATGCAGTTGGGTGAAGTGGTGTTCGGCGGCGTGGGGGCGGGTCTGTACGGCATGCTGCTGTTCGTGCTGCTCGGGGTATTTATCGCCGGGTTAATGATCGGTCGCACGCCGGAGTACATGGGGAAAAAAATCGACGTGTGGGAGATGAAAATGACCGCACTGGCGATTCTGGTGACCCCTACCCTGGTCCTGCTGGGCACCGCGCTGGCGATGATGACGGACGCCGGACGCGCCGGGATGGCCAACCCAGGCATTCACGGTTTCAGCGAAGTGTTGTACGCCGTCTCGTCGGCTGCCAACAACAACGGCAGTGCCTTTGCTGGTTTAAGTGCCAATACCCCGTTCTGGAACCTGCTGCTGGCCTTCTGCATGTTGGTGGGGCGCTTCGGCATCATCATTCCGGTGATGGCGATTGCCGGTTCGCTGGCGGCGAAGAAAATCCAGCCGGTGGGCAACGGTACGCTGCCGACCCACGGCCCACTGTTTATCGCGCTGCTGATTGGCACCGTATTGCTGGTGGGGGCACTGACCTTTATCCCCGCGCTGGCACTCGGCCCGGTAGCGGAACATCTGCAACTCATTCAGGGATAACGGAATCATGAGTCGTCAACAACTGGCGCTGTTTGATGCGGCGTTAACGCGCACCGCCGTGTTCGATGCGGTGAAAAAACTCGACCCGCGTGTACAGGTGCGCAACCCGGTGATGTTTCTGGTGTGGCTCGGCAGCGTGCTGACCTCGCTGCTGGCCATCGGTATGCTGAGCGGCCATTTAAGCGGCAATGCCGGCTTTACCGCCGGTGTTGCGATCTGGCTGTGGTTCACCGTGCTGTTTGCCAACTTCGCCGAAGCGCTGGCGGAAGGACGCAGCAAGGCGCAGGCCAACAGTTTGAAAGGCATCAGTAAAACCAGTGATGCGAAAAAGCTGGCGGAAGCGCGTTACGGTGCCCAATGGCATAACGTGGCGGCCGATACGCTGCGTAAAGGTGATGTGGTGCTGGTGGAAGCCGGTGACATCATTCCCTGTGACGGTGAAGTGCTGGAGGGCGGCGCATCAGTGGATGAGAGCGCGATTACCGGGGAGTCTGCCCCGGTCATTCGTGAATCCGGCGGCGATTTTTCTTCAGTCACTGGTGGTACGCGCATTCTTTCTGACTGGCTGGTGATCCAATGCAGCGTCAATCCTGGCGAGACCTTCCTCGATCGCATGATCGCCATGGTGGAAGGCGCTAAACGCCGCAAAACGCCGAACGAGATTGCGCTGACTATTCTGCTGGTGTCACTGACCATCGTGTTCTTGCTGGCGACCGCGACCTTGTGGCCATTTTCCGCCTATGGCGGCACACCGGTCAGCGTGACGGTACTGGTGGCATTGCTGGTGTGCCTGATTCCGACCACCATCGGTGGCCTGCTGTCGGCGATTGGTGTAGCGGGGATGAGCCGCATGCTGGGTGCTAACGTGATAGCCACCAGCGGGCGCGCGGTGGAAGCCGCTGGTGACGTGGATGTGTTGATGCTGGACAAAACCGGCACCATCACCTTGGGTAACCGTCAGGCCACGCAGTTTATGCCTGCGCCGGGCGTTACTGAGCAGCAGTTGGCGGATGCCGCACAGCTGGCTTCGCTGGCGGATGAAACCCCGGAAGGGCGCAGTATCGTGGTGCTGGCGAAGCAGAAATTTAACCTGCGCGAGCGCGATCTCAGCAGCATGGGAGCCAGCTTTATTCCGTTCTCGGCGCAGACACGTATGAGTGGCGTCAACGTGCAGGATCGTCTGATTCGCAAAGGCGCAGTCGACGCGGTTCGCCGCCATATCGAAGCTAATCACGGTCGTTTCCCGGCAGAAGTCAACGCCAGCGTGGAAGAAGTGGCACGTGCCGGGGGCACACCGCTGGTGGTGGCGGAAGGTGCGCAGGTGCTGGGCGTGGTGGCGCTGAAAGATATCGTCAAAGGCGGTATCAAAGAGCGTTTCGCCGAACTGCGCAAAATGGGCATCAAAACCGTGATGATCACCGGTGACAACCCGCTAACGGCGGCAGCGATTGCGGCGGAAGCGGGGGTGGATGATTTCCTTTCGGAAGCTACGCCGGAAGCCAAGCTGGCGCTGATTCGCCAGTATCAGGCCGAAGGGCGGTTAGTGGCGATGACCGGTGACGGCACCAACGATGCGCCTGCGCTGGCGCAAGCGGATGTGGCGGTGGCGATGAACTCGGGTACCCAGGCGGCGAAAGAGGCGGGCAACATGGTCGATCTCGACTCCAACCCGACCAAATTGCTGGAAGTGGTGCACATCGGTAAACAGATGCTGATGACACGCGGCTCGCTCACCACCTTCAGTATTGCCAACGACGTGGCGAAGTACTTCGCCATCATCCCTGCGGCGTTTGCTGCCACCTATCCGCAGCTCAATATGCTGAACGTGATGGCACTGCACTCTCCGAATTCGGCGATTCTGTCAGCGGTGATTTTCAACGCGCTGGTGATTGTGTTCCTGATTCCGCTGGCACTAAAAGGCGTGAGTTATCGCCCGATGAGTGCCGCTGCACTGCTGCGTCGCAACCTGTGGATCTACGGGGTCGGCGGATTAGTGGTGCCGTTTGTGGGTATTAAAGCCATCGACCTGCTGCTGACGCTGTTTGGCCTGGTTTAAGGAGAAGAGAAATGAGTCAGTTACGTCCGGCTATTGTATTGTTAATACTGCTCACCTTGTTGACCGGTGCGGTCTATCCGCTGCTCACCACCGGCTTAGCGCAGTGGTGGTTCCCGGCGCAGGCCAACGGGTCATTGATTAAGCAAGATGGCGCAGTGCGCGGCTCCGATGTGATCGGGCAGCTCTTTAATCAACCGGGGCACTTTTGGGGCCGCCCGTCAGCGACGGGCGATACGCCTTACAACGCACTGGCCTCCAGTGGCAGCAATCTGGCGGCGAGTAATCCGGCGCTGGATAAAGCGGTGGCGGAACGGGTGGCCGCGCTGCGCAGCGCTAATCCCCAGGCGCCCGCTGCGGTGCCCGTGGAGTTGGTCACCGCTTCGGCGAGTGGTTTAGATCCGGATATTTCACCCGAAGCAGCACTGTGGCAGGCGCCACGTATCGCCGCGGCGCGCAATATGGCGCTGAAGGATGTCGAAGCGCTAATTGCCCGCAACACCGAACGTCCGCTGCTGCCGTTTATCGGTGAAGAGACGGTAAACGTGCTGCGATTGAATATGGCGCTAGATGCGTTGCAGGGATAATGACGCAAAAATGGATAACTGATGAACGACGACATCACCCGCCCTGACCCCGATGCGCTGCTGCTTAACCATAGCGACAGCCATCGCGGTAAGCTGAAAATCTACTTCGGCGCCTGTGCAGGCGTAGGGAAAACCTTTGCCATGCTGCAGGAGGCACAGCGCTTACGCACGCAAGGCCTCGATGTGCTGGCGGGCGTGGTGGAAACCCATGGACGTGAAGAGACTGCCGCGCTGCTCAGCGGTCTGGCGGTGCTTCCCCGTCGCGCCACCGGGCGCTCACGCCATGCCGAATTCGATCTCGATGCAGCGCTGGCACGCCATCCGGCGGTGATCCTGATGGACGAACTGGCGCACACTAATGTGCAAGGCTCGCGCCATCCCAAACGCTGGCAGGACATCGAAGAGCTGCTGGAAGCGGGCATTGATGTGATTACCACCGTTAATGTGCAACATCTGGAGAGCCTCAACGATGTGGTCGGCGGGGTGACCGGCATTCAGGTGCGGGAAACCGTGCCCGATCCGTTTTTCGATAGCGCCGATGAAGTGGTGCTGGTGGATCTGCCTCCGGACGATCTGCGCCAGCGGCTGAAAGAGGGCAAGGTCTACGTGGGCGATCGCGCCGAACGTGCGATTGAAAACTTCTTCCGTAAAGGCAACCTGTTTGCCCTGCGAGAACTGGCGCTGCGCCGCACGGCAGACCGCGTGGATGACCAGATGCGCGCCTGGCGCGATCAGCAGGGCCGCGACAAAGTGTGGCACACGCGTGACGCCATCCTGCTGTGCATTGGTGATGACACCGGCAGCGAGAAACTGGTGCGTACTGCGGCCCGTTTAGCGGCGCGCCTCGGCAGCGAATGGCATGCGGTCTATGTTGAAACGCCACGCCTGAATCGCCTGCCGGAAGCGCGTCGGCGCGGGATTTTGCGCACCCTGCAACTGGCACAGGAGCTGGGGGCTGAAACCGCCACCTTGTCCGATCCTGATGAAGCGCGAGCGGTGCTGCGCTACGCTCGCGAGCACAACCTCGGCAAAATTGTTACCGGACGCCAGCCGCAGCGGCGCTGGCGACGCGACAGTTTTGCGCAGCGTCTGGGCCAACTCGGCCCCGATCTCGATTTGCTGGTGGTTGCCTTAGATGAACCGGTGCGCGATGCACCGCATCCGCTGGGCGGGAAACCGGCCAGCAGCGATAAGTGGCGGCTGCATCTGCGTGGCTGCCTGATGGCGATTGCGCTGTGCATTTTGGTCACCCTTGTGGGGCGCAGGCTGCTGGTGGAGTTCGATCCAGCCAATGCAGTGATGATTTACCTGCTGGCGGTGGTGCTGGTGGCGTTGCGCTTCGGGCGCTGGCCGTCGGTGTTTGCCACGGTAATCAACATCCTCGCCTTCGACCTGTTCTTTGTGGCCCCCACCGGCACGGTGGCGGTGTCGGATTTGCAGTATCTGGTGACCTTCGCAGTGATGCTGGCAGTGGGGGTGATTGTCGGTAACCTGACCGCTGGCGTGCGTTATCAGGCCAAAGTGGCGCGCTATCGTGAACAGCGTGCGCGACACCTGTATGAGATGGCGAAATCCCTGGGCAGCGCGCTCACCCCGCAGGATATCGCCGCCACCAGCCAGCGGGTGATTGATGTCACCCTGCAGGCGCGCAGCCAGCTGTTGCTGCCGGATGAGCAGGGCGAGTTGCAGGCGGTCGGTGAGAGCAGCATCGGCACACCGCCGGATCTCGGCATCGCGAAATGGAGTTTCAGCAAGGCGCAACCGGCGGGAGCGGGCACGGATACGCTGCCCGCCGTGCCTTATCAAATCCTGCCGTTGAAGAGCGGCAATCACTGTCGTGGCTTGCTGGTAGTGGAACCGGAAAACCTGCGCCAGTTGATGATCCCAGAACAGCAGCGTCTGGTGGAAACCTTCACCGTGCTGATCGCCAACGCGCTAGAACGTATGGCGCTCTCACAGAGTGAGGCGGCTTCACGCCTGGCAGCAGAGCGTGAGCAACTGCGCAATGCCTTGCTGTCTGCGCTGTCGCACGACCTGCGCACGCCGCTAACGGTGCTGTTTGGCCAGGCGGAGATGCTGATGCTCGATTTGGCGGGGGAAGACTCAAAATATGTCGGACAAGCCAATCAAATTCGCGAACAGACGCTCAGCACCATTCGGCTGGTAAGCAACATGCTGGATATGGCGCGTATCCAGTCCGGTGGCCTCAACCTGCGTGATGAGTGGGTGGCGCTGGATGAGGTGATTGGCGGTGCGTTAAGCAGCATGGGACCGTCGCTGAAAGGGCACGATTTTACACTCGATCTGCCGCCAGAGCTGGTGCTAATCAAAGGCGACAGCGCCATGCTGGAACGCGTGTTTACCAACCTGATTGAAAACAGTCTGAAGTATGCTGGCAACGCGGCCCAGCACGGTATTCGTGCATGGCGTGATAACGAGCGGCTGGAGATTGCGGTGTGGGACAACGGTCCGGGTATCGCGGCGGAAAACCTGACGCGTATTTTCGATAAATTCGCGCGTGGGGATAAGGAGTCCGCTGTGCCGGGTGTCGGGCTGGGTTTGGCGATCAGCAAAACCATCATTGAATCCCATCGTGGGCGTATCTGGGCGGAAAACCGCCCGGCAGGCGGCGCGGAGTTTCGTCTGTCGCTGCCGCTGCCTGCGGCCCCTGAAATTTCTGAAGAAGGGCTGAAATAACTTCACACAAGTTCGGTTATACTCGACCACTTGTTTGTTGATTAATGGGAAATTATGGAACGTTTTATCGAAAACCTGATGTATACATCGCGCTGGTTGTTGGCCCCGGTTTACATTGGACTTTCGCTGGGGCTGCTGGCGCTGACCATCAAATTTTTCCAGGAAATTATTCACCTGTTGCCCAATATTTTCAGCATTGCGGAAAACGATTTGATTCTGCTGCTGCTGTCACTGGTGGATATGACGCTGGTCGGCGGATTGCTGGTGATGGTGATGCTCTCTGGCTATGAGAACTTTGTTTCTAAGCTGGATATTGATGAGAACAAAGAGAAGCTGAGCTGGCTGGGCAAAATGGATTCCGGCTCGCTGAAGAACAAAGTCGCGGCCTCGATTGTGGCGATTTCATCGATCCACCTGCTGCGTATCTTTATGGACGCGCGCAACGTCGATAACAGCAAACTGATGTGGTACGTGATTATTCACCTGACCTTTGTGCTGTCGGCCTTTGTGATGGGCTGGCTGGATAATATGTCGAAGGTGGAGAAGAAGTAAGCAGGTGGGGGCCATTCGCTCGCCCCCATCATTTCAACACCGGTTGTGTCCCCGCCAGTTTCGGCATCACATCTCTGATCATCGCGAAAAAATGCCGCATCCTCGCGGGATAATAACTGGCCCACGGATAGATCAGCCACACCGGCAGCGGCGGGGCTTGCCACTCGGGCACCAACTGAACCAACGCCCCTTTCGCTAAATCCTCCTGCACTACCCACGAAGAAAGAATCGCTGCGCCCATACCGGCGAGTGCCGCCTTGCGGATGGCGTACAGGCTGTCGCTGGCGAGACGCGGAGCAATCGCCAGATTCACTGCCTGGCTATCGCTGCGCCGCTGCAGCATCAGTTCATTACGGTAGAAGCTGGTCAGTGCCAGCCAGGGGAGTTCGGTGAGCTGTGTCACCTCGTCAATCGGCGGATGCTGCGCCAGCAGTGACGGGGAGGCGACCACAAAACGCGGTACTTCAGCCAGCAAAATCGCCACCAGGGAGGGATCGCTCACCACGCCGACCTGGATGGCGCAGTCAACGTTCTCACTAATGAAATCTGGCGTGCGGTCATTGAGCATCCACTCCACCGTCAGGCGCGGATAGCGCTGGAGATAATCTACCAGCGGATCAATCAACTGATCCTGACCAAAGGCGTGCGGTGCACGGACCCGCAGCGTGCCTATTGGATCGTCACTGGAACCGGTGAGTTCATCCTCCAGTGCATGCCAGGTTGCCAGTAACTGCCGGGCCTGTGCATAACAGCGCTCACCATCGTCAGTGAGTTTCAGAGCGTGCGTGGTGCGCAGGATCAACTTCAGCCCCAACCGTTGTTCCAGCGCCTGTAATCGACGGCTGATGGTGGGCTGCGTGGTGCCCAGCTGCACGGCGGCTGCGGAAAGCGAGCCGCTCTCGACAATACGTATAAAAGTTTGCATCAGTTCAATGCGGTCAATACTGGCTGAATTGCTCATACACACCATGCATAACAGTTCTGTGTTTGAGCAGTCTACCGCGTATGGCGGCAACGCGCTTTAATAAGCGCACTTTCACGGGGGAAACCAATATGTCAGCCATTTCGCAATCTTCTGCCATGCCAGCGGAAAAACTACCGGCACCGCTGGTGTTTACGCTCGCGGCGGGTGCCGGGCTCAGCGTGGCATCGATTTACTACAGCCAACCGATGCTGGATATCATCAGTAAACAATTTAACGTCGGTATCGGCAGCGTGGGCATGGTGCCGATGCTGACTCAGGCCGGATACGCGCTCGGCATCCTGTTGCTGGCACCGCTCGGTGACCGCCATGACCGCCGCACCATCATCCTGATTAAAGGACTGCTGCTGATGGCCGCGCTGCTGCTGTGCGGCTTTTCTGGTGGCTTGAATGCATTGTTGATTGCCAGCTTTGTCACCGGCTTAACCGCCACCGTGGCGCAGGATATCGTCCCGGCGTCAGCCGCCTTAGCGCCGGAGCGCAGTCGCGGGAAAACCGTTGGCACCGTCATGACTGGCTTGCTGGTGGGGATTCTGCTGTCACGCGTCGTCAGTGGCGTGGTGGCGGAGTATTTTGGCTGGCGCACCATGTACCTGGTGGCGGCAGGCGCGGTGTTGTTGATCAGCCTGGCGTTGTGGCGGGTACTGCCCAGCTTTAAACCCGGCACATCGGTGAGCTACCCGCGTCTGCTGCTGTCGCTGGCGCACCTGTGGCAGCATCACCAGACACTGCGTCGTGCCGCAATAGCGCAAGGGCTGCTGTCGGTAGGCTTTAGCGCTTTCTGGTCAACGCTGGCGTTGATGCTGAGTGATAAATTCCATTTTGACAGCGCCGTGGCGGGGGCATTCGGCCTGGCAGGCGCAGCAGGTGCGCTGGCAGCGCCGTTGGCGGGCAGTGTGGCGGACCGCATTGGTCCAGCGCGTGTCACGCAGTACGGTGCCTCGCTGGTGATGGTGTCATTTGCCTTGATGTTCCTGCTGCCAGTTTTACCGGTTCCGGCACAGATTGGTCTGATTATCATCAGTACGGTGGGCTTCGATTTAGGTGTACAGGCCACGCTGGTGGCGCATCAGACGCTGGTGTACAGCCTGGCTCCTGAAGCGCGTAGCCGCCTGAATGCGCTGATGTTTACCGTGGTGTTTATCGGCATGGCAACGGGCGCGGCACTCGGCAGCCTGGCGCTGGCTCACTTTGGCTGGACCGGCGTGGTGACGCTCTCAACCTTGGCTGCTGCGCTGGCTTTGATGATCCGTCTGGCGAGCCGCCACCTGAAAAACTGATTGGTATTCCTGTGCCAGGCTTAAGGGAGGATATGATTTAAAAACGGAGCGTTATGAACTTCCTGGCCTGGACTGCCGCCACCGGTGGTCTGCTACTTCTGATGTCACTGGCTTCCGGTTGGATTCACCGTGGGCCAGTGACTGCGTTTGGGCTTTACCTGTTCGCGGGCATCTTGTGCGGCCCGTGGATGTTCAATCTGTTGCAACTCGACATTATCGGCCACGCCAGTCTGGCCGCCCACCTGACCGAAATCGCCATGGCCGCCTCGCTGTTTATCACCGGGCTCAAGCTACGTTTGCCGCTTAAGGCGCATGCCTGGAGAGTGGGGGTGCGTTTAGCCTTTCCGGCCATGCTGCTCACCGTGGGGGGCATGACGTTGCTGGTACACTGGATCACCGGTTTTGACTGGGCGCTGTCGCTGGCATTTGGCGCGATTGTTGCGCCGACCGATCCGGTGCTCGCCAGCCTGATATCGGTTAACGATGCGCGTGATGATGATGCTCTGCGCGTGGCCCTCTCCAGTGAAGCGGGCATGAACGATGGCTCAGCGTTGCCGTTATTGATGCTGGCGCTGTTAATGCTCGCGCCTGAATCGTTGAATGTCAGCAACCTCAGCGCATGGGCAATGAAAGATGTGTTATGGGCCATCGCGGGCGGGCTGGGCATTGGTTATCTGCTGGGACGCGTCATCGGCCAGTTAACGACTCATCTGCGCAGTGCCCATCAAGACATCGCTCCCAATGACTTCCTCGCTCTGGCGTTAATTGCACTGAGCTATGCGGCAGCACAAGCGGTGGATGCCTCTGGCTTTCTGGCGACGTTCGCGGCGGGTGTCGGTTTGCGACGCGCAGAATTGCGGGTGGTGAAGCACTATCCGCAAGAGGCGGTGTCAGAAGAAGAGCAATACCTGCCTGCTGAGGCACGCGTCAATCCTAACCAGCGTCTGGCGCACGGCGGCAGCGGCATGGTGAAATCAGTGGGTTTGGTGATCGGTGATGCGTTGTCATTTGGTGATACCATCGAGCGCCTGCTGGCGGCGGGCATGATGGTGGTGCTGGGTATCACGCTGGCGCAGCACTGGAACCTGACAGGCATTGGCCTGGCGCTGCTGCTGTTTGTGGTGGTGCGGCCGCTGGCGGTGTGGATCACCACCTGGCGCTGTGAAATCCCCTTGATGCGCCGCTTGTTAATTGGCTGGCTGGGCATTCGCGGCATCGGTAGTATCAACTACATCGCTTACGCCTGGGTGCATGGTCTTCATGGCCCGCAGGCGGAGCAAATGGTGGATATGGCGTTGACGTTAGTGGTGTGCAGCATTGTGCTGCACGGCATCACGGTGACGCCGTTATTAAACTGGCGTGCAGCCCGTCAGGCGGCACGCGCACAACACAATCAAAAGTGATTTTCTGGAAATTACTGGAGCCTGTTATGAAAGCGTTTCTGTTTGCTCTTGTGGGACTTTCCCTGTCCGCCAGCGTGCTGGCTGCCGAGGGTGATGATAATCAGATGGAAAATGTCTACGCCAGCCAGCTGTGCCATATCGTTAGCACGGAAAAAAAGACCAGCGACCTGGATACTTACACCGCGAAGATGAAGTCTCAGCTGGCGGCCAGCCAGTCTTCATCCGCTGTAGATAAGCCTGAATTCAATGAAGAGACGGCGCAGGAAGTGATCAGCGCCTGGATGGAGTTGGGTGATGATGAGCGCGCGCAGCTGCGGCACAACCAGCAGCAATGCGAGCAAACTGTTATGACCCAATTCCAGCAGCAAGACTAAATCCCCGTCATACTTCAAGCTGTCGCGGCGTTGGCTGCGGATGCTCGCCCCAGTCACTTACTTGTGTAAGCTCCTGGGGACTCTCATCCTTGCCGCCTTGCCACAGCTCGAATTATTTAGGGGATTAAATCCCCGTCATACTTCAAGCTGTCGCGGCGTTGGCTGCGGATGCTCGCCCCAGTCACTTACTGGAGTAAGCTCCTGGAAACTCTCATCCTTGCCGCCTTGCTACAACTTGAATTATTTAGGGGATTTGAGCTGAGTAGATAATTAAAAGAATTTTTGGATTAGCTATAAAACAAGCGCTTTTTTAGGCGCTTTTTTTATGGATTTTTTGTACAAAATGCGTACATAATCGCCAGCGTTGAAATACGACACGCATCACATAACGAGACTCAGCCCGCAAGGCTGACAAATATCTTCAATACTGGCGACTGGGCATGAAACTTTCACGGCGTCACTTTTTGCTGGCTACCGGGGCTACCGTCCTCTCAATGACCACGGGCAAACTCTTTGCGCGTGATGACATCATTCCATTATGGCCCGATGATCCACCGGGCGGCGGCGGGCCGTCTGGTCTGTTGAAAGTCAGTATGAACGGCTCCTGGACCAACATCGTTTCTCCAGCGATTCAACGTTTCCGCCCGGAAAATCCCAATGGCGAAGCGGTGATTGTGGCGGCTGGCGGCGGTTATCGTTTTATCGGTATGGGCCGTGAAGCCTGGCCCGTGGCGCGCTGGTTAAATGCCAATGGTTATACCGTGTATGTGCTGAGTTATCGTTTGCCGGGTGAGAAATGGCAGGCGGGCAATCTCGCGCCACTGCAGGATGCCCAACGCGCTATCCGTCTGGTGCGTTCGATGGAGCGTAAAGTGCATCTGCTCGGATTTTCTGCCGGTGGACACCTGCTCGGCATGGCGGCAGCACGCCCCGACTTCACGACCTATCCTGCGCAGGACCCGCTCGATCAAATTCGCCCAACCGCCGACAGCGTGGGCCTGATCTATCCGGTGATCACTCTTGAAGCACCGTATCAGAACACCAAAACGCACCTGATGATGGTGGGCGACCACGCGACGCCAACCCAGGAAGCGAACTGGTCAGTGCAAAACTATGTGACCCGCGCCTATCCGCCCACCTTCCTGGCGCAGGCGGAAGACGATCACACCTCCAATCCCCATAACACTGAAATGATGCGTGATGCCTGCCGCCGTATGCGCGTGCCGGTGGAACTGATTGAACTCAGCAGCGGCGGACACGGTTTTGGTCTGGGTAAAGCGGGTACGCCATCCGCGCTCTGGGATCAGGCGTATGTGCGGTGGCTGGATAAGCAGAATTAACGCGTGTCAGGTCGCCATAAATGGCGACCCTATAACAGCGTTGGGTGCGCATTTATGCGCACCAGGCGGGCCATCTCGTTACGTCAAATTAAAATGCTTATCCGGCTGGTGCGGTTCCGGCAACGGAAAATCATTATTCATCGCCTTCAAATTACGTTCGATATTCACGCACAGCGCATCCAGCGGCAGATGATTTGGCGCGGTGCCGAACGGATCTTCTAACTCCTCTGCCAGCGACTCCAGTGACAGGAAGGTGTAAGAAATAAACACCGATACCAATGGCGTCATCAGATGCAAATCCGCCACCAGCGCGAACGGCAATAAGGTACAGAACAGATAAACCGTGCGATGCAGAATCAAGCTGTAGGCGAAAGGAATCGGTGTACCCGCCAGACGATCGCAGCCTCCCAGATAAGCCGACAGATGACTGAGATTCTCATCAATACTCTGC
Source organism: Pantoea vagans (assembly GCF_001506165.1). NCBI lineage: Bacteria > Pseudomonadati > Pseudomonadota > Gammaproteobacteria > Enterobacterales > Erwiniaceae > Pantoea > Pantoea vagans. The sequence continues at coordinate 55,082 of NZ_CP011427.1, forward strand.
CAGACAATATCCGACACCAGACCTTCATCACGCCGCTGCGCCAGCCATTCACCCATGCACAACAACGTTTGAGAGGTGGGCATTGGATGGCCCAGCACCGCGTTGTGCCATTTTTCTGGCAGCAAACGCGCTAAGTCAGCCTTTGCATCAGTTTCACGTAAGCGATGTTTCAGCGCCCAACTAAAGGCCAGTTGCAGCCCGATAAATTCCTGCACCTGCGCTTCACTGATGCCGCGCAGGCATTTTATCTGGCGCAGCAATGAACGCTGGGTGATATGCATATTGCCCCACAGCGTACGGGCCTCGATAAAGCGTGCATAGCTGGCGTTGTTGCGAAAGCCGAGGAAGATGGCGATCGATACCCCAATCAGGCTAAAGGGGGCGGTAGTGAGGTGAATGCCGAAGGTGGAGTACCACGGATAGCCGATGATGGCGGCCACCGACATCAGTAAGTTGAGCGACAGGCGAAAGACAATGCTACTCAGCACCGAGCCGTGCCAGTCAAACAGCCGGAGGAACCAGTGTTGATGAGGACGTACGATCATTTTTGCGATGGTGTTTTTTATGATTTTGTCTGCACAGGTTACGCCCGTTTTTGCCGTCGAGGCAATGTGCATATCGGGTATTTTTACGCTAAAAATGGCGTGTTTATGGTGTATTTATTCTTGTAAATCAACCTTCTAAAAACAGTTTGAACAAGTTGTAAAATTCTTTGCGTTATCTCTTCCTCGACCCTTTCTCTAAAGTTTATTCCAGCAGCACAACACACAAATTTAACGATACCTTTGAGGAATAAATCATGTCTAAACTCGACCTGCTCGACCCACAGAACTCAACTCTGATCTTCATCGACCATCAACCGCAGATGTCTTTTGGTGTCGCTAACATTGATCGCCAGCAGCTCAAAAATAACACCGTTGCCCTGGCCAAAGCGGGCAAGATTTTCGACGTGCCGGTGATTTATACCTCCGTAGAAACCGAAAGCTTCAGCGGCTACATCTGGCCAGAACTGCTGGCGGTGCACCCGGAATCGAAACCGATTGAGCGTACTTCTATGAACTCATGGGAAGATGCCAAATTCGTTGAGGCGGTGAAGAAAACCGGTCGCAAGAAGCTGATTATCTCCGCGCTCTGGACCGAAGTGTGCCTGACCTTCCCGGCCCTGATGGCGCTGAAAGAGGGCTACGAAGTTTACGTAGTGACCGATACTTCTGGCGGCACCAGCGTCGATGCCCACGAACGTTCTGTGCAGCGTATGGTGCAGGCGGGTGCAGTGCCAGTGACCTGGCAGCAAGTGCTGCTGGAGTACCAGCGCGACTGGTCACGTAAAGAGACCTACGACGCAGTGATGGATCTGGTGCGCGAACACAGCGGTGCTTACGGCATGGGCGTGGATTACGCTTACACCATGGTGCACAAAGCGCCACAGCGTCAGGCTTGAGTCACGACCGGCGCGGCAGGCTGATTTTCAGCGCATCGATAAACAGCCGCAGCGCCATCGACTGATGCTGGTTGGGCGGGAACCACAATGCCATACCTGCCGACTGCACCCGCCAGTCGGCCAGTAGCTCGACTAACTGACCGGATTGCAGCGCTGTTTCGGCGTAAAGCGACGGCACATAAGCAATGCCCAATCCGCTGATGGCCGCACTGGTCATCAGCGCGTTGTTGTCCAGGGTGATAATGCCTGGCACCTCGATCTCACATCTTTCTCCTGCTTTCTCATACTCCCAGCGATAGCGTTTTCCACTGGGCAAACGATGCCGAATACACTGCTGTTGCAATAAATCCTGCGGTTGCTGCACCAACGGATGCGCAGCCAGATAGGCTGGTGAAGCGACCGTCATAAAGCTCAGCGGGCCGCCTAAATGAATCGCCACCATATCCTGCGGCACATCTTCCACTAAGCGAATGCCGGCATCGAATCCGGCTGCGGTGATATCCACCAGTGCACCTTGGGCGGCGAAGTCGAGCTGGATGTTGGGATAGTCACGGCTGAAATTGGGCACCACTTTTTCCAGCAGGATACTGATTGCCGCATCGCTGGCGCTGATGCGCAATATGCCCGCATGCTGCTGGCGGCGCGCGCTGACATCATGCAGTACCTCATCCATCTCATTCAGCAGTGGGGCGAGCCGATCGAGTAACTGTTGCCCGGCATCGGTGAGCGACACGCTACGCGTGGTGCGTTGAAACAGCTGCACCCCAAGGTTGTGTTCCAGCGTTTTCACCAGATGGCTAAGTGAAGAGCGTTTCAGGCCAAGCATCTCAGCGGCACGGCGAAAGCTGCGCTGTTCACCCAGCGTTTTAATGGCCTGCAGTTCATGCCAGGAGGGTCTTCTCATTGGTGGTTTTTCCTCACCAGGTCATGCGCGATTGGGGAGATTATGACCACCAGTAAAGCGATCTACTATCAGGTTTTCAATAAGAGGAGGTCAAAATGAAAACCTGGTTAATCACTGGTGCCAGCAGCGGGCTGGGCCGTTTAATGAGTGAAGATCTGTTGGCGCGCGGCGATCGCGTGCTGGCCTGCGTGCGCCGCACCGCTGCAATGGCGGATCTGCAGGCGCGATATGGCGAGCAGTTACAGGTCATCTCGCTGGACCTGGCTAACACCGCCAGCATCGCGCCGGCGGTTGCTCAAGCCTTTGCACAAGTGGAGCGCGTTGACGTGGTGGTGAGTAATGCCGCCTACGGTTTGTTTGGCGCGGCGGAAGAGCTGAGTGATGCGCAGATTGATCGCCAGATCGCCACCAATCTCACCGGCTCCATTCAGTTGATTCGCGCGGTAATTCCGCTGCTGCGCCAGCAGGGCGGAGGACGCATCGCGCAGGTTTCTTCTGAAGGTGGGCAGGTGGCTTATCCTAACTTCAGTTTGTATCACGCCAGCAAATGGGGCATCGAAGGCTTTGTTGAGGCGGTGCGTCAGGAGGTGGCCAGTTTTGGCATCGATTTCCTGCTGGTTGAGCCGGGTCCAACGGCGACTAACTTTGGCGCAGGGCTGGATATTGCGGATGCGCTGGAGGCTTATCACGACTCGGCGTCTGGTCAGTTGCGCCGTGCGATCTTGTCGGGCGATTTCGCTATCAAAGGGGATGCTGCAAAATCGGTGACCGCGATGATCGCCACGCTGGATCAAGCAGACATGCCACTGCGTTTAGCCCTTGGCAGCACGGCTTACGACAACATCGAAGCGGCGCTGGAGCGTCGGTTGGCGGAGCTGCGCGCGCAAAAAGCGATCGCCTATGGCGCGGATGTTTCGAGTTAACACGCCGAGGCGCAAACCGCACATTGTAGCAGGCAAGGAGCGGGCATCACTGCCACACTAAGCACACAGTTTAAAGGCCTGCACGAAAAGTAGCGGCGCAATTTATTGCGCGTTTTTTTAAACCCAGCGCGATAAATCGCGCCGCTACAACAACGGTGCGAAGTCAGTTATGCGTGCTTCAATAAGGAGAACAGCAACCATGCAAGCGATGATCCTCAAACAACCTGGCGGCTTAGATCAGCTGAAACTCACCGATCTGCCCGATCCCGGCAGACCGGGTGCTGGCGAGATCCGTGTAGCGATCCACGCGACCTCACTCAATTTCCACGATCTGCTGGTGGCTAACGGATCGATCCCTACTGCGCAAGATCGCATCATGATGGCGGACGGTGCGGGCGTGGTGGAAGAAGTCGGCGCAGGCGTCACCGAATTTAAGCCTGGCGACCACGTGGTTTCCTGCTTCTTTCCGCAGTGGCAAGACGGTTTGCCTTTCGCACAGGTTGGCAATTTTGCCCAGACGCCGGGCGATGGCGCTGAGGGCTTTGCGGCGGAAGTGGTGGTGCGTTCGGCTCAGCACTTCACCCTGGCACCCCGTGGCTGGCGGCATGCGGAAGCGGCAACCATCACCACCTCCGGCCTGACGGCATGGCGCGCGCTGGTGGGTGATGCACAGATCAAAGCAGGGGACACCATCGTGACGCTGGGCACTGGCGGTGTGTCGATTACCGCACTGCAAATCGCGAAGGCGATGGGCGCACGCGTAATCGTCACCTCCTCTTCAGATGAGAAGCTGGCGAGGGCGCAAGAGTTGGGTGCTGATGCAGGTATCAACTATCGCAGCACACCGGAGTGGGGCAAAGCCGTGCAACAACTCACTGACGGCAGAGGGGCGGATGCGGTGATTGAGCTCGGCGGACCGGGCACCATGGCGCAGTCGATTGAGGCAGTGCGCGTGGGTGGCCATATTGCTTTGATTGGGGTGTTAACCGGATTCGAAGGTTCCGTGCCGACCGCACAACTGATGGCGAAACAGGCGCGTATCCAGGGGTTGATTGTCGGACATCGCCGCCAGCAGCAGGACTTTGTGCGGGCTCTGGAACAAACCGGTATTCGCCCGGTGATCAGCGACAGCTACGGTGCGTTGGGTGAATTGCCTGCGGCCTTCCAGCATCAGCAAGCTGCGGGTCACTTCGGCAAAATTACCGTCGAGTGGTAACCCGTGTCGCCTGTTTCCTCTTGGAGGAAACAGGCTTCAACACATCAGTAGTAATCACCGTGGCGGTAATCCCATGATGGGAAGATATCTGACAGCAGCGCCATGATTTTATCGACATCCAGACCTTTGCGGATCAGAACCGGGCACGGCGTGATTTTGCGTTCACCGTTTTGTTGCGGGATCAGGCGGCCTTCGCTATCCACCATCGACACCATCACGCCTTGTTCGTAGCGCACTTTATTGGCGTCGTTAGGCTGAATCGATTTCACGTAATCATTGGCTTCGATAATTAAATCAGCACGCGATGCAATACGCTCACCAATCCCCTCAACTAAACCACGGTTACCCTGACCCGATGGATTGGCTGAACTGGCGAAAGAGAATTTCCCGTGATCTTCCCACAGCGCTTTCGCAATATTTTCACCGGGACGACCAAATTTAATCACGAAGCAGCTGGTCTGGCGTCCGTCCATCATCAGCTCTTTTGAGCCATCATCCGGAATACGCGAAAGCGCATCTTCGCGCCACGGTAAAATACAGCCCAGTAAAATATCTTGATCCCAATGTTGCTGATAAAGCTGATCAATTTCTGGCGTTAATTGCGCCAGTGAACGCAGTTGTTCCAGTGAGCCGCACAGCACCACGCCAGGCTTGTTGCGCTTGCGCTGCTTGGCTTCAAACTTGCGCTCCAGCCCGGCTTTATCGGAGGTCATAATGATGTAACCCACCTTGGTTGGGCTCACAATCATGCCACCGTCCTGTGACAAAATCTCGATGGCTTCAGGCTGTAACCCGCCATTCCAGGTTATTTGTTTACCGCTCATGGATCTACCCTATCTGCGTATCAATAGTGAATATGCAGGACGATTACCTGCAATGAAATTAAGGTATTAATTAACCCTTTAATGGATCTGGATTAATTATTTTTGGAAAGCCATGCTGGGGATAATAGTACGATAATTAAAAGTTTTGCAACTGATGAAAATAACGATGGAATGTATAGGGTTAATTTTAAATAACGCCTGAAAACTGTAGTGTTATTTAAAATTTGGCGCTGAAAAGCCTTTTCAGCGCCAGGGATAATTAAAACAGCATGGCGTGCGCCACACCGCGCAGTGCGATACCGAGGATGATACCCGGCACCGCGAAGCGGAACAGGCGAGGGAAACGGCTCGATAGCCCAAGGAAGATGCCAATGCCGGGCAGGTCAAAAGTCTGAATCAGCAAACCGGCCGACGCATTGATGTTGTGGGCGCTGTACAGACCTTTCTCCACCAATCCCGCTACCACGCCGTAGTAGGCGGTACCCCCTGCCAGACATTTGGTCAGCGCGGGCAATATGTAGACTTCGGAGATGTTGAGTTTATCCAGCAGCGGTGAGACCAGACGCGTGAGCATTTCAATGCCGCCGGATTCTTTCAAAATGCCCACCACGGACAGCGAGAGAATCAACATCGGCAGCGAGCCCAGCGCCAGACGGATGGCATCGGCGCCTGAGCTGTTGATAATCGCAATCAGCCCCATTTTGCTTTCGTTGTTGGCGACCGCTTCGTCTTCATTCAACAGTGCGGCATCGGAGAGCTTGCGACCAAAGCAGTGATAGGTCGCCGCTGCTGCCAGCACACCGCCACAGATGGAGATCAGCAGTGCCGCGCTCCAGTTCAGTCCTGCGGGTATCAACGGATAAAAGGCGTTGGCCTGACCCATGGCGAACAGCATGGCTAGCGTCGCCGCCATATGACGATCCGAGGTGCCGCGTTTTTCCATAATCGCTAATGCCGCCAGCGGTGCCGCGAAGCTGACGAAATTAAGCTGAATTAAGGCAAATAATGCCAGCCCGGTAATACCTAACGGTTTTAATAACGGCGTGGAATGACGTACGACAAAATCCAGTACGCCTTTCACTTCCAGATATTTCATGATGAATAACATCACCACCATGATCGGAATAAGCGTATACAGTGCAACATCCACGGAAGCTTTGCCCGCGGACATAATAATAGTGATGATATTCATGCCGGTTCCCGACGCCAAATCCACTGCTCACCCTGCGTCAACATTGTGCTCACGCTCCCCTTTCTGCCATCAAAAAACGCCAGCGCGAAGGGCGCCAGCAAAGGCTGAAATATTAGCCCGGCAGACTACGCTTGAGTAGTGAAGAAAATGGATTTTATCTTGCGGGAAATGGGAGGAATAGGTCATTGAGCGCCGGACAATTTCCGGCGCGCAATATTAGTCTTCCTGCTGGCGAATATTACGCGCCGTGCTTTGCAGTAATTTAAATGCGTCATATCGGTGATGATGCAGTGCCGAAACTAATGGTTCGGGATGCCAGCTATTTTCCTGGGTGGTCATGCTTTGCATCGCTGAGGTAACGTCGCTATACAGTCCGCTGGCGGTGGCGGCCAGAATCGCTGAGCCCAGTAATACCGGTTCCGGGCACAGGGTCGATTGCACCGGAAGTTGGCAGCTGTCGGCTAACAGTTGGCGCACCAGCGGATGCTGCCCGGCACCGCCGCTGATCACGATTGAGCGGGTGACAATGCCTTTGCTGGTTTGGGCTTCAATGATCTGCCGCAGGCCATAGCCAAGGCTGCACAAGCCTGCGATATACAGCGAGATGAGACTCGCGACATCATTATCCATGCCTAAACCGCAAATCACCGCGCGGGCATAAGGATCGCCAAAGGGGGCACGATTGCCGGCGAACTCCGGCACGATATGCAGGCCTTCCACCAGCCGCACGGTTTCTGAGTCGCTGGGGGCGTTTTGCCGGGCCTGCTCCGCGAGATACACCGGCAGTGAGAGGCCCGCTGCATCAGCGGCCTGCTGCGCGATGACCGCAGCAGGATGCATTTCCAGCAGGCGATCGATGGCCGCGCCCGCCGCGCTTTGTCCTCCTTCGCTTAACCACAAGCCGGGCACCATCGCTGAGTAGTAAGGCCCCCACACGCCGGGCACAAAAGCTGCTTCGTGGGTCGGCGTCATGGTGCAGGATGAGGTGCCAAACACGTAAGCGAGTTTCTCTTCCGGTCGGCCATCCGCGCCCAGCGTTCCCACGCCGCCTGCATGGGCATCAATTAAGCCTGCGGCAATCGGTGTACCCACGGGTAAACCAAAATCGGCGGCGGCTTGCGTGGTCAAGCCATTACCGCAAGGCGTACCCGGTTCAACGATGCGCTGCCCAATACGGGCAAAGTTTTCCTGCGCGAATTCCGGCAGCCCGATGACATTGAAGTAGTCCGCATCCCAACGCTGCTCATGCGCCAGATAGTTCCATTTACAGGTCACCGTGCAGGAGGAGCGCGCCGTATCGCCGGTGGCGCGCCAACTGAGGTAGTCGGTGAGGTCAAAGAAGTGGGCCGCCTGCTGGAATGTCTGCGGATTGTGGGTCTTCAGCCACAGCAGTTTTGGCATCTCCATTTCCGGCGAGATGCGGCCACCAACGTAGTCGAGTACCGGGTGTGCAGTGGCATTGATGGCGTCGGCCTGCTGTGTAGCGCGATGGTCCATCCACACGATGATATTGCGTTCGGCATCGCCCTGCGGGCTGACGGGCAGCGGATGGCCATTGTCATCGATCGCCACCAGCGAACAGGTGGCGTCAAAACCGATACCGGCTACAGTTGCGGGATCAATGGCGGCTGTTGCGATGGCCTCACGGATGCAGTGGCTCACCGCCTGCCAAATCTCATTGGCGGATTGCTCCACCACATTACCGTGCGCCCGGAAGGTGGTGATGCGCTGTTTTGCATGTCCCAACAGATTGCCCGCCCGATCAAACACCCCGGCACGGGCACTGGCAGAACCGACATCCACACCAATCAGATATTTTTCGTTGCTCATGCTGCTTCACCTCGAACGGTTACAGGTCAACACTGTTAGGGAGAATAACGATATCGCGCACGGTCACGCCAGGCGATCGCGTCACCATAAACAGCACCGATTCCGCGACTTCAATGGGCTGCATCAGGCTGCCATTGGCTAGTGCGTCATCCAGCTTCTCTTGCGGCCAGTCATCGAGCAGGGCAGTGACCACCGGGCCGGGCAACACCGCGCCGACTCGCACGCCATACTGCGCTACCTGACGACGCGTGGAATGCACAAAGGCCTGCACCGCGAACTTCGATGCGGTATAGATGGGTTCCCAGACCACCGGCACCACGCCCGCAATGGAACTGGTGAAAATGATGTCACCCGATTTCTGGGCGATAAGATGCGGCAGCACCGAACGCACACAACGGAAGGCGGCGCTGGTGTTGAGTTTCAGTACACGATCCCAGATATCGGGATCGCCTTCCGCCACCGGCCCGCCGATATAGGCCCCTGCGTTGGCGTGGAAAATATCCAGACGACCCGCCAGCTTGAGAATGTCATTGAGAATGCCGTCAACCTGTTTGCCGTCCATCAGGTCAATCTGCAGCGCGAGTGCCTGAGGGCCCAGCTCCGCCACCAGCTGCTGCAACTTGTCGCCGTCGCGATCGATGAGAACGACTTTCGCACCGGCCTGTAGCAATACCTTACTGCATTCAAGGCCGATTCCGGAGGCAGCGCCAGTAATGGCGGCGACTTTTCCGTTGAGAGGGTTATGCATGGAGAAGAGGTTCGAGTTCATCTTATAATCCTTTATCAATGGCGTTTTAGGTGGTGCTCAATCGATGAAGCACAACTATCACCCCCACTTCTAACCAGCAACAAAATGCGCAATAAAGGGATGGGTTCTGTGACGGGGATCGGCAAAAACAAGAAAACCACCATTTATGACCTGGCGGAACTCACAGGGGTTTCGGCAAGCGCGGTAAGCGCGATTTTGAGTGGTAACTGGAAGAAGCGGCGCATCAGTGCCAGTACTGCCGAGAAAGTGAGCCGGATTGCGCAAGAGCAGGGCTATGCGCTGAATCGGCAGGCCAGCATGCTGCGCACGACGCGCTCGAAAACCATCGGTATGATCGTGCCGAAATACGACAACCGTTATTTTGGCTCGATTGTGGAAAAGTTTGAGCAGATGGCGCGCGATCGCGGCCTGTTCCCGGTGATTACCTGTACGCAGCGCGATCCCGATTTAGAGCTGGAAGCCGTGCAAACCATGCTGTCCTGGCAAGTGGATTATATGGTGGTAACTGGCGCAACTGACCCGGATCGCATCACTGTACTGTGTCAGAACGCTTCCGTGCCTTCGCTCAATCTGGACCTACCCGGTTCGCTGGCTCCTTCCATTATTTCAGATAACTTCAATGGCGCACTGAGTCTGACGCGCACTTTGCTGGAGAAATGCCCGCAGGCGCTGATTTTTATCGGCGGACGCGCCAGTGACCACAACAGTAAAGAGCGTCTGCGCGGCTTTTTGGCGGCGCATCAGGAACGCCAAATTGCGGTGCCGGAAGAGAATGTGCTGCTGTGCGGTTATGAGCCAGAAAAAGCGCAAACCGCGTTGAAAAGTTACTTTCAGCAGCATCCTGTCCGGCAGTTCGGTCTGTTTGTAAACTCCACGATTTCGCTGGAAGGGGTGGTGCAGTTTCTGCGCGCGGAGAATCTGTTAACGGATGATAAGCATCCCGTCATCGGCTGCTTCGATTGGGACCCGTTTGTAGCGCTGCTGTGCAAAGACATCACCATGGTGAAACAGGATGTGGCAAGCATGATGGACAGGGTGTTTAGTCTGATTGAGAGCGGTGAGCAAGCGATTCAGGTGGTGGAAGTGCCGGTGCTGCAGATATAAAAAAGGCGGATTTCATTCCGCCTTATCTCTGGTCGCCATAAATGGCGCACTGCTCGTCAGTTTAGCGCTTTCGGTTGCCATAAGTGGCAACCCTAGGGCTATCGTGCGAGGTTTTTGTAGGGTGCAACTTGATGCGCACCCGGATTATCGCATGGTAACGAACTCTTCCGCCGCCGTCGGGTGAATCGCCACGGTGTTGTCGAAGTCCTTCTTGGTGGCACCCATTTTCAGCGCCACGGCGAAGCCTTGCAGCATCTCATCCATACCGTTGCCGATACCGTGGATACCGACAATCTTCTCTTCCGGTCCAACGCACACCAGCTTCATACGACATGGCTGGCGATGCTGCGTGACGGCGGTGTACATGGCGGTGAAGGAGGATTTATACACTTTTACCTCATCGTCGCCATACTGCTCGCGCGCCTGAGGCTCGGTCAGGCCAACAGTACCAATCGGCGGATGAGTAAACACCACGGTCGGCACGTTGCTGTAGTCCAGATGCTCGTCCGGCTTATTGTTGAACAGACGTTCAGAGAGACGACGGCCAGCAGCCACCGCCACCGGTGTCAGCTCGACGGCACCGGTGTTGTCGCCCACTGCATAGATGCCTTTCACGTTGGTATTCTGGAACTTATCCACGTTGATATAGCCTTTCTCGTTCAGCGCAACGCCGGTCACGGAGAGGTTAAGGTTATCGGTGGCCGGTTCGCGACCAATCGCCCACACCAGGCAATCAACGGTTTGCTCATGGCCGTTTTCCAGTTGCAGCGTCAGGCTGCCGTCAGCATTTTTGATCACCGCTTTTGGAATCGATTCGGTGTGCAGCGTCGGGCCTTCGGCTTGCATCACTTCCACCAGCGTATCGACGATCAGCGGATCGAAGCTGCGCAGCGGCGCATGCTTGCGCACAAACAGGTGGGTTTCAGCCCCCAGTGCGTTGACCACGCCCGCCAGTTCCACCGCGATATAGCCAGCACCGACCACTGCAACGCGTTTTGGCAGCGCATCCAGCTCAAAGAAGCCGTCGGAATCGATACCGTATTCTGCGCCAGGTACTTGCGGGTGGCTCGGACGGCCGCCCGTGGCAATCAGGATATGGTCGGCGGTGAGGGTTTCACCGTTCACTTCCACGGTGTTGGCATCAACAAAGCGCGCGAAGCCTTTGATCACTTCAACGTTATTTTTACCCAGCACGTTATCGTATGAGGTGTGAATACGATCGATATAGGCGCTGCGGTTCTTCACCAGCGTAGACCAGTCAAAACGGTTTACGGTGGTGTCGAAACCGTAATCCGGGCCATACAAGTGGATGGCTTCAGCAATCTGTGCCGCATGCCACATCACCTTTTTCGGGACGCAGCCCACGTTGACACAGGTACCGCCCAATTCTTTCGCTTCGATCAAGGCGCACTTCTGGCCATGCATCGCCGCACGGTTAATGGAGGCGATACCGCCGCTGCCGCCGCCAATCGCGAGGTAATCAAAATGTCGGGTCATCCGGAATGTCCATCTGTTGGAAGAAAATTGGCATAGAGTGTAACGCTGCTTGCGCAAGCGGCGCAAAGGTTCAGCCTATGATTATGATAGGGTGTTATTCAGGTTTCGCTCACAGGGAAGAAAACTATGCATCTCACTTTTCTTGGCACCGGCGCGGGTGCGCCGAGCCTGCAACGCAACGTCACCGCCATTGCGCTGACGCTGTCGAAACGCGGTGACACCTGGCTGTTCGACTGCGGTGAGGCGACACAGCATCAGTTTATGCGCTCCGCGCTTAAGCCCAGCAAGCTGGCAAAAATCTTCATTACCCACCTGCACGGTGACCACATTTTCGGTCTGCCGGGTTTGCTCACCAGCCGCTCAATGGCGGGATTGCTGGAGCCGATGACCATTTATGGTCCGCAAGGTATCAAACAGTTTATCGAGACGGCGCTCAGCCTGAGCGGCTCTTACACCAGCTTTCCGCTGGAGATAATCGAAATCGAAGCCGGTGAGGTATTGGATGACGGTGAATTCCGCGTCACCGCCTATCCGATGAATCATGTGGTGGAGTGTTATGGCTACCGCATCGAACAGCATGACAAGCCGGGTTTTCTGGATGCACCAAGGTTAAAAGCCGAGGGTGTGCCGCGTGGGCCGTGGTATCAGGATTTAAAACAGGGCAAACGTATTCAACTGGATGATGGACGTGAAATCGACGGTGCGGCGTATCTTGGGCCCGCCACCAAAGGCAAAGTGGTGGCGATTTTTGGTGATACCGGCCCTACCGATGTGGCACTGCAGTTGGCCGCCAACGCGGATGTGATGGTGCATGAAACCACGCTGGAAGCGGCATTGGCCGAGAAAGCCAATGGTCGCGGCCACTCCACCACGGTCCAGGCGGCCGAAGTGGCCAGGCTGGCGGGGGTGAAGCGCATGATCGCCACGCATTTCAGTTCGCGCTATGTGTCGAGTGATCGGGAGAGATTGCTGGCGGAGTGCCAGTCGGTGTTTATGGCTACCGAGCTGGCACGTGATTTCGCAGTATTCGAGATTTAATGCTGTAACGCGGGGTAGGTGAAGAACAGCAGATGCGTCAGGTTCAGCAGAAAATGCACGCCGGTGGCGACCCACACGCGTCCGCTCCAGTGCCACGCCAGGCCATATATCAGGCCAGCCAGCGTGGCGAAAATCACCAGCAACATGCCGCCGGGGAAGTGTGCCAGGCCAAACAGCAGTGAGGCGATTAATAGTGCTGCCACGCCACCGATTTTCTGCCGCAGACGCTGTTGCAGATAGCCACGGAAGAAGGCTTCCTCCGCCAGCGAGACAAAAAACAGGTTCGCCAGCATAAAGCTGCCGAGCCATTCAGGCCAGTGCGGCTCAATCGCCAGTCCACCCAACATCACGGCGACATACAGCAGTAGCGGGATTGCCGCTAACAGCAGCAGCCAGAGGATCTTGTGCGCTGGGGGGAACTTTTGTGTGCGGAACAGCGTCGGCAACGCCGCCAGCAGTACAAACGGAATCAGCGCTTTATCGAAGTTGTAGTAGAAGCTGAACGGCGCGCTGTTGGGGCCAACCTGTAGCTCTTCGATCTGGCGCGGGTTGTTGAAGCCGGGCAGCAGGTGCAGGAGCAGGCTGCCGGCGATTAGCACCAGTAAAGCTTCACAGATGACCAACACCACGCGGTTAGTCGGGTTCTCTACCCGAATCCACGCCAGCAACGCAATAGCACCCAATATGGCAATAGCTGGCCAGTTGAGCACATCCTGAAACAGGCCCATCAACGTCGCCAGCAACAGCAACAGCACGGCGAGACGTTTGGCAGGCGACAGCACCGTAAGCGCACCAGCCAGAATGATCCACATAACAAGGGTCCTTTGAAAGAGAGGCGGCTTGGGCGACCCAAGGGAGCCCCCTACAAATCATCTGTAGGGGCGAGCCTTGGCGCGCCCGTTGGCAAGGGATGTGTTTACTCGGGTACGATCTGCGTCACGCTGTAATGGCCCGTTCCTGCTGGCACCAGCTTCTGATGCAGCCAAGGCAACAGCTCTTCCATCTGTGCTTTCAGCTTCCATGGCGGGTTAATCACAATCATGCCCGAGGCGGTCATGCCGCGCTGATCGCTATCTGGGCGCACCGCAAGTTCAATCTGCAGAATGTTGCGGATGTTGCTGGCTTCCAGGTCTTTGATCATGTGTTTGATCTGCTGGCGCAGCACCACCGGATACCACAGCGCATACACCCCGGTGGCAAAACGCTTGTAGCCTTCCTGAATCCCTTTCACCACATCCTGATAATCACTTTTCAGCTCATACGGGGGGTCAATCAGAATCAAACCACGACGGCTCAGCGGCGGGAGTTTGGCCTTCAACTGTTGATAGCCGTCACCACGTGCCACCCGCGCACGGCTGTCTTTGCTGAATTCGTTGCGCAGCAGCGGGTAATCGCTGGAGTGCAGTTCGGTCAGTTCCAGCTTGTCATCTTCACGCAGCAGATGGCGTGCGATCAGCGGTGAGCCGGGATAGTAACGCAAGTTGCCATGCGGGTTGAGGTTGCGCACCGCCGACAGATAGGGCTTCAACAGCTCTGGCGTGTCCGGCTGCTGCCAGATGCGCGCAATGCCTTCCAGATATTCACCGGTACGCTCGGCGTGCTCTCCGCTCAACTGGTAACGGCCGGCACCGGCATGCGTATCCAGATACAGGAACGGTTTTTCCTTCTCCATCAACGCGGTGAGGATCAGGCTTTCAACGGTATGTTTGAGCACGTCGGCGTGGTTGCCGGCATGAAAACTGTGGCGATAACTGAGCATAAAAAAGAGAGGTCCGCGGTTGGATCAAAAGGAGTAAAAAACATCGTGTGTGGCGCGATTATAGCCGTGCTGCGTAAAAATTGCTGACGTTTTGGCGCTCGCGCTTTTTTCTTCGTCGGTCCATCCTTAGTGGCATTGATTTTCAGGCTCTCTGACCGCATGTTAGAAAGATTGCGTCGCGCGAATCTCGCGCCCGAACACTACGATGAAAGGACTGCGCTTATGACCAATCCGTTACTCACCCCTTTTTCGCTTCCGCCGTTTTCTGCCATCAAACCTGAGCACGTGGTTCCCGCTGTCACTGAAGCGCTGAACAACTGCCGTGCCGAAGTGGAACGCGTGGTGGCGCAGGGTGCACCTTACACTTGGGATAATTTAGTGCAGCCACTGGCTGAAGTGGATGACCGCCTGGGCCGTATTTTCTCCCCGGTCAGTCACCTGAATTCGGTTAAAAACAGCCCGGAACTGCGTGAAGCCTACGAGCAGACGCTGCCGCTGCTGTCAGAATACAGCACCTGGGTAGGCCAGCATGAAGGCCTGTATCAGGCTTACCGTGATTTAAAACAGGGCGACAGCTATGCCGCACTGGATATCGCACAGAAGAAAGCCGTCGATAACGCGCTGCGTGATTTTGAGCTGTCTGGTATCGGCCTCGATAAAGAGAAGCAGAAGCGCTATGGCGAAATCGCGGCGCGTCTGTCTGAACTGGGTTCGACCTACAGCAACAACGTGCTCGACGCTACCATGGGCTGGAACAAGCTGATCACCGATGAAGCGGATCTGGCGGGGATGCCAGAGAGCGCGCTGGCGGCGGCAAAAGCGCAGGCCGAAGCTAAAGAGCAAGAAGGCTGGCTGCTGACGCTGGATATCCCGAGCTATCTGCCGGTAATGACCTACTGTGATAACGCTGCCCTGCGCGAAGAGATGTACCGTGCGTACTCGACGCGTGCGTCTGAGCAGGGGCCAAATGCCGGTAAGTGGGATAACGGCCCGGTGATGGCGGAAGAGTTGGCACTGCGTCACGAACTGGCACAACTGCTGGGCTTCGACTCCTTCGCGGATAAATCCCTTGCCACCAAAATGGCGGAAAACCCGGCACAGGTCATCGACTTCCTGACCGATCTCGCCAAGCGTGCGCGTCCTCAGGGCGAGAAAGAGTTAGCACAGCTGCGTGCCTTCGCCAAAAAAGAGTTTGGCGTTGATGAGATGAACCCGTGGGATCTCACCTACTACGGCGAGAAGCAGAAGCAGCATCTGTACACCATCAGCGATGAGCAGCTGCGCCCGTATTTCCCAGAAGAGCGTGCGGTCAGCGGCTTGTTCGAAGTGGTAAAACGCATTTATGGCATTACGGCGAAAGAGCGCAAAGACGTCGATGTTTACCATCCGGATGTGCGCTTCTTCGATCTGTTTGATGAAAGTGGTGAGCTGCGTGGCAGTTTCTACCTCGATCTCTACGCGCGTGAGCACAAACGTGGCGGCGCCTGGATGGATGATTGTGTCGGCCAGATGCGTAAAGCCGATGGCAGCCTGCAGAAGCCAGTGGCGTACCTCACCTGTAACTTCAATCGTCCGGTGCAGGGCAAACCGGCACTGTTCACCCACGATGAAGTGACCACGCTGTTCCACGAATTTGGTCACGGCCTGCACCATATGCTGACGCGCATCGAAGCGCCTGGCGTGTCGGGCATCAGCGGTGTGCCATGGGATGCGGTCGAACTGCCAAGCCAGTTTATGGAAAACTGGTGCTGGGAGCCGGACGCACTGGCGTTTATCTCCGGCCATTACGAAACCGGTGAGCCGCTGCCAAAAGATCTGCTGGATAAGATGCTGGCGGCGAAGAACTATCAGGCGGCGCTGTTTATCCTGCGTCAGCTGGAGTTCGGCCTGTTCGATTTCCGTCTGCACACTGAATTCAATCCAGAAAAAGGTGCGCAAATCCTCGAAACGCTGCGTGAAGTGAAGAAGCAGGTTGCCGTGGTGCCAAGCCCAGAGTGGGGCCGTTTCCCACACGCCTTCAGCCACGTCTTCGCGGGCGGTTATGCCGCCGGT
This sequence comes from Pantoea vagans, assembly GCF_001506165.1. Lineage (NCBI taxonomy): Bacteria > Pseudomonadati > Pseudomonadota > Gammaproteobacteria > Enterobacterales > Erwiniaceae > Pantoea > Pantoea vagans. The sequence goes on from NZ_CP011427.1 coordinate 71,631, forward strand.
TACTACAGCTATCTGTGGGCGGATGTGCTGGCGGCCGATGCTTACTCTCGTTTCGAAGAAGAGGGCATCTTCAACCGTCAAACCGGTCAGTCGTTCCTCGATAACATCCTGACGCGCGGCGGTTCAGAAGAGCCAATGGAGCTGTTCAAACGCTTCCGTGGCCGTGAACCGCAACTGGATGCGATGCTGGAACACTACGGAATTCAGGGATAAGCCTGCTTGTGAATATCGGTTTAATCGATGAAACAGGCGCCGGAGACGGCGCCTTATTACATCTGGCGCAGCGCTGGGGTTTGCAGCATGACGATCAGTCCGTGATGGCGCTGGTGCTGACGTCGGAGCATCTTGAGCTGCGCAAACGGGATGAGCCGAAACTAGGCGGCATCTTTGTGGACTTCGTTTCTGGCGCCATGGCGCACCGCCGTAAGTTTGGCGGTGGTCGGGGTGAAGCGGTGGCAAAAGCGGTGGGCATCAAAGGTGGTTATCTGCCGGATGTGGTTGACGCAACGGCGGGGCTGGGGCGTGATGCCTTTGTGCTGGCGGCGTTAGGTTGCCGCGTACGCATGCTGGAGCGCCATCCGGTGGTCGCCGCGTTGCTGGATGATGGCTTACGTCGGGGATATGAAGATGCTGAGATTGGCGGCTGGCTGCGTGAACGGCTGACGTTGCTGCATGTGGTGAGCCAACAGGCGTTGAGTGATATCACACCCGCGCCGGATGTGGTGTATCTCGACCCGATGTATCCGCATCGTCAGAAGAGCGCGTTGGTGAAGAAGGAGATGCGCGTGTTTCAGTCGCTGGTGGGCCCGGATGAAGACGCTGATGCGTTGCTGGAACCGGCGCGCCGTCTGGCAAAAAAACGCATCGTGGTAAAACGCCCGGATTACGCACCGCCGTTGGCGGGTGTGGAAACTCAATCTGCGGTGGTCACCAAAAGCCATCGGTTTGATATTTATCCGCCATTGGTTTAATGCTTTCCTGTTAAAAGGTCGGCATAAATGCCGACCAAACAGACGGTTGCGGCTTATTCGTCGTCTGCATCACGCAGCGGCACAATCAACATATCAATGTGCACGGTGTTGATCAGCTGGCGTGCTGAAGACATCAACTTGCTCCAGAAATCCTGATGGTGGCCACACACCACCAAATCCACATCGTACTTTTTAATCGCATCCACCAGCACCTGGCCAAGATCGCCGCTGCCGCTCAGGGTTTCACTGATCGGATAACCGGCGTTGGTTGACAGCTCTTTCAGTGCGGTGTGGGTCTCTTCGGAAATGCGCTTCTGCATGTCACCCAGGTTGACGTCAATCAGCCCGGTGTAGAGGTCTGAATAGTTCACATCAACGTGGATGAGAGAGATTTTAGCGTCGTAGGGGCGGGCCAGCGAAACGGCTTTATCAACCAGCAACTGGCTTTCCGGGGAAAGGTCTACTGCAATCAGGATGTGTTTATAAGCCATGATAAAACTCCTTTCTCAAGATTCTGGGGGCAACCCGAAGTTTGCCTTCACGGCGGGCGTTGTCCTTTGCGCACAATGGCGATGAAGCGCCGCCAGCCACAATTTATGCCTACAGGCGTATGTTGTTATATTTTGAGTATAGCCAGAGTTGTTAACAAATGCTGCAATCTGCGGCTCGCTTGTGAGGAAGATCAAGCGCTATCGCGATTTTCACTCGCGGTGAACGAAAATCATCGCTGGAAAAAAATTGAACAGATCTCCTACACTGAAAATGAGTGCCACCGCCGTCTGGGTTACGCGCTCGGGCTCGCATAACAACAATGCAATTCGATTCATCTGTGGCTGGTTTATTTCCCGTGGGGCGTCTACAGCATTTCCCCGCTGCATTCGACGTCATTGCGGCTCCAGCTGGGAGGGGAACATGATCAGCACTATCGCGCTTTTTTGGGCTCTGTGTGTGGTTTGTCTGGTGAATATGGCGCGCTACTTCTCTTCTTTGCGCTCGCTATTGGCTGTGCTGCGCGGTTGTGATCCGCTGCTGTATCAATATGTGGATGGGGCGGGGTTCTTCACGTCTCATGGCCAGCCCAGTAAGCAGGTGCGGCTGGTGCGTTATATCTGGGATAAGCGCTATCGCGATCATCACGACGACGAATTCATTCGCCGCTGCGAGCGCGTGCGTGGGCAGTTTGTGCTGACCAGTGGGCTGTGTTTTCTGGTGGTGGTGAGCCTGATAGCCATGGCGATCTGGCAATAAAAAAGGGCGACATTGCTGTCGCCCCTCTGTTTTCTACGGATGGCTTAAATAATCTTCAGGGCAATCCAGTAGAGCGAACCTGACAGCACAATACACACCGGCAGGGTGAACACCCATGCCATGGCGATATTTTTGATGGTGCGGCTTTGTAAGCCACCGCCATCAACCAGCATGGTGCCGGCAACCGATGACGACAGGATGTGCGTGGTCGACACCGGCATACCGGTATAACTGGCGATACCAATAGAGACCGCAGCGGTGACCTGTGCAGACATGCCCTGCGCATAGGTCATGCCTTTCTTACCGATTTTCTCGCCGATAGTGGTCGCCACACGACGCCAGCCAATCATGGTACCGATGCCCAGCGCTAACGCCACCGCCATGATGATCCAGACCGGTGCGTACTCCACGGTGCCCAGCAGATCGCCCTTCAGCTTGTTGAGGAAGCGCTTATCATCAGCACTGGTCTCCGGCAGCTTCGCCGCGCGGTCAGCGGTATCCGATACGCACATCAGCAAACGACGCATCTGGCTACGCTGATCAACGGTCAGTTGATCGTAGCTGTTCAGATTAGCCAGCAAGCCTTGTGCGCGGTCGATAGCCTGAAGGGCACGACTGCTGTCGCAATGGAACTCATGCGGACCGCCCACTGACTCTTCCGGCGTCGGCACCACAGGGGGCGCCATCTGCACGATGTGCGTCAGAGAATCACCATGCTGCTGATAGTACTGCTGCAGATGATTAACGGCATCACGTGTTCGGGTGATGTCATAACCGGAGGCATTCATGTTCACCACGAAACCGGCCGGTGCTACGCCAATCAGCACTAACATAATCAGGCCAATGCCTTTCTGACCATCGTTAGCACCGTGCGAGTAGCTCACGCCGATTGCTGAGACAATCAGTGCAATACGTGTCCAGAACGGTGGCTTCTTCTTGCCATCGGTCTTTTCACGGTCTGCAGGGGTCATGTGGATACGCGAACGTTTCGTGGTGCCGCTCCAGTAGCGACGCAGCAAGAAAATCAGCGAACCCGCAATCACCAGTCCGACAATCGGTGACAGAATCAGAGAAAGGAAAATATTGATCACTTTCGGCAGGTTGAGCGCGTCAACCACCGAGGTGCCGGTCATCAGGGCATTGGTGAGACCAATACCGATAATGGCGCCAATCAATGTATGCGAACTGGAGGCCGGTAAACCCAGATACCAGGTACCCAGGTTCCAGATAATGGCTGCCAGCAGCATGGAGAACACCATGGCAAGGCCATGTGCGGAACCGACGTTCAGTAGCAGATCCGTAGGCAGCATATGCACGATGGCATAGGCCACACTCAAACCGCCCAGCAAAACGCCTAAGAAGTTGAAAACACCAGCCATCACAACCGCCAACTGCGCCCGCATCGCACGGGTATAAATGACAGTAGCGACTGCGTTAGCCGTGTCGTGGAAACCGTTGATTGCTTCATAGAACAATACGAACAGCAGAGCAATAACCAAAAACAGGCCGGTGCTTAGGTCAAGACCAGCAAACAGATGCAGCATAAACGTTACGCCATTTTGGAGGACATGAACGCGGCGCATTATCTGCGACAACACGCATGATGTGAAAGGAAAATATAGTCCCTTTTTGTCTTAAAATTGCAATGTAAGCACTAAGACAAGGCAAAAAGGCTGAAAAATAAGGCAGTTACATTATGACACATTTGCGGCATTTTTTTGACGCTGGCGCGAATTGCCGCAGATCTCTACAATCAGCGCCTTTCAATCAGGTGGGTTAAGAGCTGTGGACAAGTTTGACGTTATCATTATTGGTGCAGGCGCAGCCGGCATGTTCTGCGCAGCGCAGGCAGGACAGTTAGGTCGTCGCGTGCTGCTGCTGGATAACGGCAAAAAGGCCGGGCGCAAAATCCTGATGTCGGGCGGTGGTCGTTGTAATTTCACCAATATGTACACCGAACCGGCGGCGTATCTTTCGCACAATCCGCATTTCAGTAAATCGGCGTTGGCACGTTATACCCAGTGGGATTTCATCGATCTGGTGAACCGTCATGGCATTGCCTATCACGAGAAAACCCTCGGCCAGCTGTTCTGCGATGATTCGGCCCAGCAGATTGTCGATCTGCTTTTAAAAGAGTGTGAAGCCGGACAGGTGACGTTGCGTTTGCGTAGCGAAGTGCTGAGCGTGGCACGTGATGAGAAAGGTTACACGCTGCAACTCAACGGCTCAGAGGTTCAGGCGGAAAAACTGGTGATCGCCAGCGGTGGATTATCGATGCCGGGGCTGGGTGCTACGCCATTTGGCTATAAAGTCGCCGAACAGTTTGGCCTGAAGGTCTTCCCGACGCGCGCCGCGCTGGTGCCTTTTACGTTGCACAAGCCGTTGCTGGATCAGCTAAACACGCTGTCGGGCGTGGCATTGCCGACCACGATAACGGCACAAGACGGCACGCTGTTTAAAGAAGCGATGCTGTTTACCCATCGCGGTTTGTCTGGCCCGGCGGTGTTACAAATCTCCAGCTTCTGGCAACCAGGGGAATTCGTCACCATCAACCTGTCACCGGAAACCTCGCTGGAGGATTTCATCAACGTGCAGCGCGAGGCGCATCCCAATCTCAGTCTGAAAAATAGCCTGGCGAAAATCTTGCCGAAGCGGCTGGTGGAAGTGCTGCAGGAGCTGAAGCAGATCCCGGATGTCACCTTGAAGCAGCTGAATAGCAAACAGCAGAGTGAACTGGTGAATACGCTGCATCAATGGCGCGTGCAGCCCAACGGCACCGAAGGGTATCGCACGGCGGAAGTGACTCTGGGCGGTGTGGATACCACCCAGCTTTCATCAAAAACCATGGAAGCGCGCGACGTGCCTGGACTGTACTTTATCGGTGAAGTGGTGGATGTCACCGGTTGGCTGGGCGGGTATAACTTCCAGTGGGCATGGAGTTCGGCCTGGGCGTGCGCGCAGGCGCTGTAAATATCTGCACCCTGGAGACGGTCGCCATAAATGGCGACCCTACAAGGAAAATGTAGGGTGCGCATTTAGGTACAACCGGGCCAATGGCGGCATCGGATGCAATGACGCATTTATGCGCACCTGGCCAATGGCGACCGTTTCCGTGACAGCACACGCCAACATGAATTGGCTATTGCGCGGCTTTTCCCGCCAATGTCGAGGCGGGTGCCAGTTCGCTAGAGTGATCCTGCAACAGCACACGTCCCAACAGGCTATCTCTGTTCACCACGCCGTATTTCAGGTGCGTGGCGATATATTTGCGGTCAAAGCTGGTGAGTTTATACACCGGCGGCAAAATCTCCGGCAACGCATCCACCATCAGCATGCGACTCAGTTTTACCGGGCGCCAGCCGCTCAGGGTTTGATACAGCAACGCACCGGCTTCCGCTTTACGTAAATAGAAGTTGTACTGATTCTCTTCGCGCAACGCCTGTTGCTGAGCGATATAGACCACCAGATAATCTGGCGTTTTAATCCCCTGCAGAATGGTGTCGTAGTTGGGCAGCGCCAGCAGTTGCTGGAAAAAAACGGCAGAACCTAACTCGACGATAGGCCGGAAACACTGTAGCCAGCGGCCAATAAAGGCATTGTTTTTCGGTGCCGCCAGGAACCAGGATTCAATCACCGGATAATCGCGATCGCGAATCGACTCCTCGCGATAAAAGGCGACCAGGTCATATTGTTGATCCGCATTGACCGCCAGCAGTTCATCCAGCGTGCGATTGAGAATGATGGTGGCATCCATCCAGACACCGCCATAGCGGTGTAATAGTTCCAGACGGATCACATCACTTTTATGCGAAGCACGCATATCCGGGTGAACAAACTTCAGGTCCGGCAAATACTCGTGCATGTTGAGGTTGTTAATGACCGTCAGCGCATAACTGGGGTTTTCACGCGCTATTTTATCAACAAAGATTTGTACTTCAGCGGGCAGCTTTTCACTTTCCCAGTACATCCAAATTTGACGCGGAATCGGCGCAGGAGAATTGGCACGGGCCTGAAAATGGATATCCTGCTCGGCGATCCTGTTGTAGTCGGGGAGGCGCTTGCGGGTTGTCAGTTTTTTTTCTGCCAGCAAAGCCAACGAGACCAGATGTAATTTGAGTTTATTATCGAACATGGTGATTCCTGTAACCAGGTCGCCCGCTGTCCCAGTTTTTGCCCAAATCTGGACCTAAACTGGCCCTGAAACAGCTGGCGCAATGAGCCGATAATGGCCCGAAAAGTGGCTCAAAATTAACAAACAGCGCCGAACTGCTCAATAAATAAACCCGAAAAATCCAACTTTAAGAGAATACGCAGAGGGTACAGAAATCCGTGCCTTGCAAAGCAAGCGTTTAGCCGCTGTTAACCGGCAAATCTGTTAAGATCGCCGCGATTCTTTTTAAGTCGGTCAATCTCAATATGTTAAAACTCAAATTTTTGCTGCCTGCGGTTATCGTTATCAGTGCCGTGGTCTGGTGGCTGATGCCGCATTACAGTGATGAAGACAAAGGTTATTACATCGCCATGTTTTGTACGCTGACGCACGATGGGCGCGACAACTCAACACAGGCGATGCAGCAGATTATTGAAGGCAGTAATTCCGATTACGCACTGCAGAAAATTCATTTTCAGTCAGGTCTTGCAGACCATTTGCAAACCGTGTGGCAGGATTTAGCGCCAGAACAGCAGCAACAAGCGCGGCAGGAGAGTCTCTCCTGCCGACGCGTTATGTCTGAGAAATTACTGCCGGGTAAAGCGGTTCAGTGATCACTGCACCGGCAGCGCTAATACCGCGTCGGTGGTTTTGATTTCAGCGAAGACGTCGGCAACGCCCGCCAGTGCACTCTGCTGCAGCACTTTATGGTCGACGACGTTGTTATCCCAGGTGGCCAGATCGCGCGTGGCAGTGGCATCTTCGGGAATAATCACCGAGTAACCCAGCGGCACTGCATCTCGTGCGGTGGAAGAAACGCACATATGCGTCATCAGGCCGGTCACAATCAGTTGTTTAATGCCCAGTGCGTCCAACTGCTGTTGCAGGTCGGTGCCGACAAAAGAGCTTGGCGTGGCTTTGCTGATCACGCGGTCATTTTTACCTGGCTGCAAATCTTTATGGAATTCGGCGAAGCGGCTGCCTTTGGCAAACAGTGGGCCGTCCGCCGCGCCGAGATGTTGTACGAAGAACACCGGCATGCCGTTTTTATGGGCAAATTCAACGATACGCTTACTGTTCTTCAGCGCTTGCATGCCGTCAGGTATCGGCATCTTACCGCCGGGGAAATACTCGTTTTGAATATCGATAACGATAACGGCGGTTTGCTTAGCGGTGAGTTGCGTGGTGGCGGTGGCTCCGCTCATGGTGCGAATAGTCGGTGCGTTTTCTGCTGTACGCTCTTCTGCGATGGCACAACCTGAAATTGCCATCGCTAATGCCAGGGTGCTTGAAGCAAAGAAGTTTTTCATAGTTTGTAATCCTGGGGTAAGAGGAAATCAGGGTGACTTCCGATGCCCAGCAGTATGGCGATTCCATCCAGAGTGAAGGAGTACATGGCATGACAAATAGCGTTCACTTTGCGCCAAAAGTGGCTCGCGCAGATGCGCCGATTAAAGTGGGTGTCGTGGTGTTTGACGACATCATCCCATTCCATCTTTCCGTACCCTGTGCGGTATTTGAGAAGGCGGAACGGGAAGATGGCAGCGCGTGCTACCAGTTAATGATCTGTGCAACCCATGCAGGGCCGCTCAAGACCAACAGCGGTTTTTCGATTATCGCTGAGCATGATCTGGCTCAGCTAGCTGAGGCCGATGTGGTGGTGGTGCCGAGCTGGAGTGATCCGACTGTCGCTCCACCGCCCGCGTTATTGCAGGCGCTACAGCAGGCTGCGCAGCGTGGTGCGCAGATTGTGGGGTTATGTCTCGGCGCTTTCGTGTTGGGTGCTGCCGGGCTGCTGCATCAACAGCGTGCCACAACCCACTGGCGCTGGATGGCTGACTTTGAACGGCTTTATCCAGATGTTGAGATTGATCGCGATGTGCTCTACATCGACCAAGGGCAGATTGTGACCTCGGCAGGAACGGCGGCGAGTATCGATTGCTGCCTGCATCTGGTACGAGAGCAGTGCGGGGTGGATGTGGCGAACAGCGTGGCACGCATGCTGGTGGTGCCGCCGCATCGGCAGGGCGGCCAGGCGCAATACATCGAGCAGCCGGTGTATCACTCGGCGGGCAACGATCGCTTTATGTCAGCGTTGAGCTGGGCAACAGAAAACTTGCAGCAGGTACTTACCCTGGAGCAACTGGCGGAAAAGGCATTAATGAGCCGCCGCAGCTTCACCCGACGTTTTACCCAGACTACCGGTGGCTGCTTCAGCGAATGGCTGGTGAATCAACGGCTGGCACTGGCACAGCGATTTTTAGAAAAAACCGATCAACCTGTGGAATTGATTGCGGAAAAAGCCGGGTTCTCTTCACCCTTAATGTTACGACGACATTTTAAAAAACATCTGAATACCTCGCCGCTGCTTTACCGGAAAACGTTTCGCGGGCGCGTGTGAGCCTTCTGTCGTTACTCAGTATTCATTTTATTAAAGTGTTTAAATGGCAAAGCAACGAACTTCAATTAGGGTCTGAATATTTTCTTGATGTGAATGATTCCCATTGCAATATGCGAGCGGGTGACGCATCACCCGTCATAATCTCACGCATATTTATTTGATAAATTAAAAAATGGTAGAGGTTAATAAGGAAAGTAATTCCTTCAGTTATTAACGCATTACACAATCTATGCGTGCGGGAAATTTCCCATTTCGAGTTACCGGTACACGTATTTCTTTCACCGTTTCAGTGCTGTTAAATTCTTGCTTTCGGCAAATGGCACAGGGATCGGTGCTCTCCTGGAAAGCGTGCTGGACGTCAGCGCTGAGCTGGCGCTTGCGGCAGGCGAGCGGGGTACATCCCATCATCTGCTTGAACGAGCGCGTGAACGATTGCTGACTTTCAAAATGGTATTTAACCGCCAGACTGATGATGGGTGCGTTGCTGTATTTCAGCTCGCTAACACAACAAACCAGTTTCTTTTTACGGATGTAATGCGCCAGCGTTTCATGATGATAACGGGCAAATAACTTCTGCAAATACCATTTTGAATAACCAGACTTCAGTGCAATATCATCAATGCTCAAACGCTGATCCAGGTTCTCCATAATCCATTTGGTCACCGAATCAATAACCCCTTCGTTGTATTTTTTCTGCATCATTGTGATCCTCCATTAACTGCTCACAGTGTAAAATAATTAATCTTTCCAATCATCCGAATAACGTAAAGTTTTATCAGGAATTGACTGTTTTATTATTTGTCATCAAGACTGGTCTTGGTTTTCGTGAAAATAAACAATTTCTTGTTGTGTGGATGTTGTTTATTTAGCCTAATCACTGCCGTTATTATTAACTCAAATTTTCCATCGCTTTGCCGGGCTTAACATTGAAAAATCCAATCGGGGCAGGCACGCCTCATCAATACGCCAGAGCGAATAACATGCCAGACTGATGGTTTTTTCACTGTCCAGGAGAGGCACGCATGGCTTTTCATTTCTCTGTAAAACAATCACTTGCGGCAACGTTGATATCAATGTCGTTATTGCAAGCTGCCCCAGCCTTCGCCGCCACGGTGTATGGCGAGCAGCTGGAAGGCTTTTCCTACCCGCATCCGCTGCAACATTTTAATTTTTCCTCTCAGCAGCAGTCGCTCAGTATGGGATACATGGATGTGAAGCCCACGCAGCAGGCCAATGGTCAAACGGTGGTGTTGCTGCACGGTAAAAATTTCTGCGGCGCAACGTGGGACGACACCATTAATGCACTGAGCCAAAAGGGCTATCGCGTCATCGCGCCGGATCAGATTGGCTTCTGCACCTCAACCAAACCCGCTAACTATCAATACAGCTTCCAGCAACTGGCGCTGAATACGCACCAGCTGTTACAGCAGTTGGGTATCGAGAAAGCCATTATCGTCGGGCACTCAACCGGCGGTATGCTGGCCACGCGCTATGCACTGATGTATCCGCAGCAGACGCAGAAGTTGGTGCTGGTGAATCCGATTGGTCTGGAAGACTGGAAAGCGAAAGGTACGCCATGGCGCTCGGTGGATCAGTGGTATCAACGTGAGCTTAAGCTGAATGCGGCGGGCATTAAAAAGTACGAGCAGAACACCTATTACAGTGGTCAGTGGAAGCCAGAGTATGACAAATGGGTGGATATGCTGGCGGGGTTAAACAGCGGACCGGGCCACAAGAAAGTGGCGTGGAACTCGGCGCTGATTTACGACATGATCTTTACCCAGCCGGTCTATTATGAATTTAAAGACCTGAAAGTACCCACCACTTTGATGATCGGCACGGCGGATACCACGGCGATTGGCAGCGACATTGCGCCTCCAGCCATTAAAGCGCAGTTGGGACACTACAACGTGTTGGGCAAGCAAGTTGCACAGATGATTCCCGGCGCGCGTTTAATCGAGTTCCCGGGGTTGGGACACGCGCCACAGATGGAAGAACCACAGAAATTTAATCAGACGTTAATTAGCGATTTAGCGCAGTGATTGAAGGTGGGAGCGGAAGGGCGGCCTGAGAGCCTCACCCTACTGGCCGCAGCTGTTCGTAGGGGCGTGACTTGGCACGCCCATGATGTTATCGCGCCTGCTGCTTTTTGCCGTTCTTGGCGGCGTACATGCGCGCATCGCTGCTCTCCAGCAACTGTTCCAGCGATTGCGGATGGTCCGGGTCAAATTCCACGATGCCAGACGAGAAGTGCAGCGCATAGCGACGTTCCAGGTCACTGGTTTGCTGTTGCAGGAAGCGATCAAAACGCGCCAGTACGCCTTCCGCATCGTCCTGCTGCAAGCCGTTGAACAGCACTACAAACTCGTCTCCGCCTAAGCGGGCAAAGATATCGGCATGGCGGAAGCTCACCTTCATCGCATCGGCAAAATCCATCAGTGCGCGATCGCCTTCACGGTGGCCCAGCGTATCGTTGATGGCTTTAAAGCGATCAAGATCGAGGAAGGTCAAGCTGGCTGGCAGCTGCTTCACCTGACACTCATTCAGCGCCAACTGGCCGAGTGTCATAAACCCACGGCGGTTGGTGATCTGCGTCAGCTCATCCGAGGTGGCGGTCTGGAAAGCCACCAGCTCCGCTTCGGCCATCGCCGCGAGATCGCGCAGCGTATGCATATCGTCAGCGTTAAATTCGCGTGCATGGTGGTCAACGATGCACAACGTGCCGACCTTCGCACCCGCGGGCGTGCGCAGCGGACAACCCGCGTAGAAACGGACGGGATTCTCGGCGGTATTCACTAAGGGGTTATCGTGGAAGCGCTCATCTTCGAGGGCGTTCTCCACCACCATGATATCGTCCTGCAAGATGGCGTGGCCGCAGAACGAGGTATTGCGAGGGGCGGTGGTGCCGCTGGACCCGGCAATCGATTTGAACCATTGATGGTCCTCTTCCAGCAGGCTGACAAGCGCCACTGGCACGCCAAACAAACGACGGGCAAGGCGGGTTAATCGGTCAAAACGCTCTTCTGCAGGCGTGTGCAGAATGTTGAGCGCACGTAACTGGGCCAGACGATGTGACTCGTCCGCAGGCAGTGCAGGTGCTTTCATCGCGTTACTCTTTCTTTTGAATTATTCGGGTACAACATCACTGGTGTTTTACTGCCACGAGGGCATAAAGCGCTTAGCAACAGCTGCGATGTCTGTTGCTAAGCGTAACGATTATCAGAGCACTTTTTGCTCGGCAAGATCAAGGGCGAAATAGCTGAAAATCAGGTCAGCGCCGGCCCGTTTAATCGCGCCAAGGCTTTCCAGAACCACATTACGTTCGTCGATAGCACCGGCTTGAGCGGCGAATTTGATCATCGCGTATTCACCACTCACCTGGTACGCAGCCAGCGGCAGAGTAGTGCGCTCGCGGATATCGCGCAGAATATCCAGGTAGGCACCTGCCGGTTTTACCATCAGTGAATCGGCCCCTTCGGCTTCATCGATCAGTGACTCGCGAATCGCCTCACGGCGGTTCATCGGATTCATCTGATAAGTTTTGCGATCGCCCTTCAACGCCGTTCCGGCTGCCTCACGGAACGGGCCGTAGAACGAGGAAGCGAACTTGGTGGAGTAAGACATGATGGCGGTATCAGTGAAACCGGCGGCGTCCAGCGCCTGACGAATGGCTTTGACCTGACCATCCATTGCCGCAGAAGGCGCAATGAAATCGGCACCGGCTTGTGCAGCGACAACGGCCTGTTTGCCGAGGTTGATCAGCGTCTGGTCGTTATCAACGCCGTGATCGCACAGTACGCCGCAATGGCCGTGGCTGGTGTATTCGCAGAAGCAGGTGTCAGACATCACGATCATTTCTGGCACGGTGTCTTTGCAGATGCGTGACATACGCGCCACCAGGCCGTTTTCATTCCACGCATCGCTGCCGGTGGCGTCGGTGTGATGGGAAATACCAAACGTCATCACTGAACGGATTCCTGCTTTGGCAATACGTTCAATTTCATACGCCAGACGTTTTTCTGGAATACGCATCACGCCCGGCATCGCATTGATTGGAACGTAATCATCCACGCCTTCTTCCACGAAGATCGGCAGGGCCAGATCGCTCAGACGGAGGTGGGATTCCTGGAACATTTCACGCATCGACGCGCTTTTACGCAGTCTTCTTGGGCGCTGGGTCAGATTGAATTCAGACATGCTTAAACAACTTATGCTGGTGAAAAAAGTGACGACAGTTTACCCCTTTTAGCCAGCGGGGATGAAGGATTGTGTGCTGCGTGGGGAAGAACGGAGGCTGGATTGAAGGGGCGCGCCTTGGCGCGCCCTCTACAAAAGATGTGAGAAGATTACTCGTTGATGTCCGGGTGCTGCTGCACCAGGTTTTTGCGTTTCGCCTCTAGCTTGGCGATCTCTTCATCAATATCTTCAATTTTCTGCTCAATATTGTCGTGATGCTCCTGCAGGATTTCACGCGCTTCTTCAATATCTGAAGCCGCTGGTGTGGCACCGCGCAGCGGCTTGTTGGCGGTCTCTTTCATGTAGACGCCGGTGATCAAACCAATCACCGCCACTACCATCAGGTAGTAAGCCGGCATGTAAAGATTATTGCTTGTCTCGACCAGCCACGCGGCAAAGGTCGGTGTCAAACCGGCAATCAGTACCGAGATATTAAAGGCGCTGGCCAACGCACTGTAGCGGATGTGTGTCGGGAACATCGCGGGCAGAGAAGAAGCCATCACGCCGGTAAAGGCATTCAGGATCACCGCCAGCAGCAGCAAGCCGGCAAAAATCAGGCCGAGCACGCCGCTGTTGATCAACATAAAGGCCGGAATCGAGAAGGCAAACAGCGCGATACTACCAATGATGATAAACGGACGGCGACCGAAGCGGTCACTTAGCATGCCCATCACCGGCTGTACAAACAGCATCCCCATCATGATCGCGATGATGATCAGTACACCGTGATCTTCCGAGTAGTGCAGGTTATGCGACAGGTAGCTCGGCATGTAGGTCAGCAGCATGTAGTAGGTCACGTTGGTGGCAATCACCAGACCGATACAAGCCAGCAGACTTTTCCAGTGCTTGGTGGCGATCTCTTTAAACGACACTTTCGGACCGTCGCGCAGACCTTCACGATCGCCTTGCTCCAGCTTATCAACGTGCTGTTGGAACGCTGGGGTCTCTTCCAGCGCATGGCGCAGATAAAGACCAATAATGCCTAATGGCAGCGCAAGGAAGAACGGCAGACGCCAGCCCCACTCAAGGAACTTCGCTTCACCAATCACGGTGGAGATGAGCACCACGACACCCGCACCCAGCACAAAGCCGGCGATCGAGCCGAAGTCGAGCCAGCTGCCCATAAAGCCACGTTTACGGTCTGGTGAGTATTCCGCCACAAAGATCGAAGCACCGGTATATTCACCACCCACCGAGAAGCCCTGCGCCATTTTCGCCAGCAGCAGCAAAATAGGAGCCCAGATACCAATGGTGGCGTAAGAGGGGATTAAGCCGATACAGAAGGTACTGATCGACATGATCACAATAGTAATGGAGAGGATTTTCTGGCGTCCGTACTTATCACCGAGCATGCCGAAGAACAGGCCACCGAGCGGACGGATCAGGAAGGGAACGGAGAACGTACCCAGTGCAGCAATCATCTGCACACTTGGCGAAGCATCAGGGAAGAACACTTTACCCAACGCATACGCCACAAAGCCATAAACACCGAAATCAAACCACTCCATCGCGTTACCCAGAGACGCGGCGGTAATGGCTTTACGTAAACGGGCGTCATCGATAATCGTGACATCATCCAGCCCAATAGGTTTTACACGCTTCCTACGTAGTTTCATGAGGTTACCCTGTATTGAAATTCACAAAGTCCTCAACGCTGCGGACTAGCATTTAGCGATAGTCCGCGGCGTTGAGAAAATTAAAGCATAGCCGCGAAATAGCATTTTTCCTTGGCCAGCCATAGCAATAATTAGGGGGGTAATTATTACATTACGCGACAGAGTATACCGTTTTTGTGTGATATTTGTCATGTTTCAGCCGTTAGTTGACCATTTTTTGGCTAAAGATAGGGGTTTAACAGATGGAAAGCGCAGCAAATATAATCATGATGATCGTGCGGAAGGCCGCATGTTGCGCAGGTTTTCTGATGCTCTGCATCGATGAGCGCGTGGCTAAACAAAAATTATATTTTTTCGCGATTGCCAGGCGTAAGCAGGCCGAATTGTTGGTGTTATCAGCTGTGGACCGGTGATTGAACAATCAAATGTGCTGAGATGCCTTAATGTGGTGATAGCGCCAAAATTGTTGCGCAAATAAATAAGAAAATCTTATCAATAAGCGAGGCGGTAAGCTTTGCTTGCCAGCGTGTCCTCATTCGGTAATACTCTGCCGCCTGGCTCAGGTGGAGTGTTCATGTCGAGAAAAAACGCCCGACTGTTTGAGAATCCCTGGCTGTCGCAAATCGACAGTGTAGAAAGGAATCTTATCAATTACGCGCCTGATGCACGGCGTGTTGCGTCTGTTGCTGTGGCTCCCGTTGGCTGGATTGACTGCGGGGAGCGTGCCGATGCGCAGTTAGCTTTACTGGCGCAACAGCCTGATGAATTGATTAAACGCTTAAAAGACTGGCGGCAGGCAGGGTTGCTCACGCGCCAGGCCGCAGAGAGCTTTCGCCAACTTCAACGTCTGACGCAAACCAGCATTGCGCGTAACCAACCCATCACGCAGCTTGAAGAGTATCAACAGTTGGTTGGGCAATTAACGCCAACCCTCGAACGGATTAACCAACGGCTCAACGCCCAGCGGCAGCCCGCCAATATGCCGGAGGACAGCCTGGAAGTGGCGTTACGTATCGCTGAAAAACGCCGCCGATCAGAGTAGCGAACGCAGCGGTGCGCCGGTGACCCATCCCTGAATATCTTCAACGGCCTGCGTGAAGTAGGTGCGGTAGTTGCTGTCAGCAACATAGCCAAGATGCGGTGTAGCCAGCACGTTGGGCAGCAGACGCAGCGGATGGTCAACAGGCAGCGGCTCCTGTTCAAACACATCCAAACCGGCACCGGCTAACTGGCCGGATTGCAACGCGGCAATCATCGCGCATTGATCGACAATCCCGGCGCGCGAGGTATTGATCAACAATGCTCCCGGCTTCATCTGCGCGAAAGCGTGGTTGTCGATCAGATGATGGGTGCGTTCACTCAACACCAGATGCACTGAAACAGCATCACTTGCGGCTAGCAAAGCATCCAGCGAGGTCATGCGCTCTACACCGCATTCCGCCGCACGTGCCTCAGTGAGGTTCTGGCTCCACGCGCAGACGCGCATGCCAAACGCCTGCGCCACTTTTGCCATTTCGCCACCAATTTTACCTAATCCCAGCAGGCCCAACGTTTTGCCCTGCAAACCGAGTCCTAACGTGTGCTGCCATGGTCCGTTGCTGCGCAGTGCTTGCTGTTCGGCATAGATGTGACGAGCCAGGCCGATCAGCAAACCCCAGCTCAGTTCCATGGGCGCTGCACTGCTGCTGGCCGTGCCGCATACCGCGATGTAGCGTTCGGCGCAGGCGTGCAGATCAATGGAGGCATTGCGCATGCCGGAAGTGACCACCAGTTTGAGATTCGGCAACCGACCAATTAGTTCGGCGGTGAGTGGGGTACGTTCACGCATCACCACCAGGATATCGGCCTGTTCAATGTGACTGACCAGCTCGTCCTGATTATCATAGTGTTGAGTGAGTGCGGTCGTGCGAACGGTGGGTTCAAGCGTTGCCCAGTCGGCGAGCGACAGCGCAACGTTTTGGTAATCATCAAGAATGATGCAGTTCAGACTCATGGTGTTCCTCAACGAGAAGCGGCTGAGAACCCTGCTCATTGAGCCAGGCACGAAGCCGGTCATTATCCATCGGACGGGCATAATAATAGCCCTGAATAAATACCACACCACGTTGTTGCAGGTAGGCAAATTGTAACGAGGTCTCAACGCCTTCACCTAACACGTCCAGTTCCAGCTTGTGGCACAGGTTGATGATGGCATCCAGCACTGGCGTTTCCACATCCAGCCCTTCAATGGCGTTGATAAATCCGCGATCGATTTTCAGATAATCCAGTGGGAAAGTCAGTAGATAGGAGAGCGAACAGTGACCGGTACCGAAGTCATCGATGGCGACTTTCATACCGTGGGATTGCAGATGGCGCAGCTTGCGAGCCACCAGTTCACCGTCGTCAATCAGGCTGCGTTCGGTGAGTTCTAAGGTTACCACCATCTGCTTATCTTTAATGCGGCGCGCGAAGCGCTGAATATCCTGCACAAAATCGGCGTGCTGCAAATGTTCTGCCGCCACATTCAGCCCAATGTGGAAGCCGGGTTCCACCTCCCAGCTTTGAATATCTTCCGCCATCAGATCCAGCAGATGCTGGGTGAGCGGCACGATCATGCCTTCAGATTCCGCATGGCTGATAAAGATGTCTGGCCGAATCATCTCTCCATTCGGCAACTGCCAGCGCAGCAGGGCCTCTGCGCCGCTGGTGCGTTGCAGCGCCGTGCTGTAAACCGGCTGATAATGCACGGAAAATTGACGACCCCGCATGGCGCGGCGGATCTCATCGCCCCACGAAATGCGGCGGCGCAACCAGTTGGACGTCAGCACCATCAACAAAATCGAGAAAATGGCGGCCATTGGCAGGAAGATAAACAGTGCCTGGCGCCAGGCTTTGAGCAGTTCCGACCCTGGAATGGAGACGGTGACGCTGATGGGATAGCGGTTTGATTCCGCCCGATAGGCTTCACTCTTGAAATAGAGTTGAGGGGCAACTTCACTTGGCCCGCTGGCAATCACCGCGCCGTTGCTGAACTGCAGGCTCATCTGATAACCGCGTGATTCGCCAATCGCCTGCATAAAGTCCATTAAATACTGGCCATCAATCACTGCCCAAAAGCCGGTGGTATCGGGCAGTTGGCGCACAAACACCACCGCTGGACGGTCAGGTACGCCAAAAGTCCCCTTGATTGACACACTCCACCAGGCCTTGCCGGTAATGGGGGGAGGTTGCAGCATCATCTGGGTGAGCGTGCCATTGGTCAAACCAAAGGCCGAGGAACAACTGATATCTTCACCCCGCAGCAAACCCACCGAACGAAAATAGGCGTTCAGCGTGCCGACACGTTGCAGTTGGTTCTCGATTTTTTCACAAGGCTGATAATGGTACTGACGCAACTGGGTAATCATATCCCAGGCGTTATCACTCATCTTTTCGGCTTGCGCTAACAGGGCGTTAGCGGTGGAAATCTGTTGCTGGCTCACCGTATGGCGCGCTTCGATGGCTGTGCAAAGGATGCCCAGTACCAAGGGTAATAACCCGGCACAGACAATTAACAGCCAGCGAAAATCACGCGTTCGTTTTTGCGGAGGCACCAGACTTTCCTCGGTCGGTTTAAGCAACAGGATACTGAATACGCTGCGGCGTCAGCAGCATATCACTTCCCGGGGCCGTGCATGGTAGCGATTTGATTTTCCTCTGAACTGATACAGGTCAATTTACCGCGTCGCTTTGCGTTAATTGACAATGTTTTGCCGTTATTGGCATTTCCCTGCGGGAAAAGCGCTGTGCCACGATGTCAGGAGAGCATATTGACCTGAAATGAGGAGTGAAAATGAGCACGGAAACCCTGGATGTCATCACCCTGCGGCAGCGCATCAGCGAAGGCGAATGGCAAGCGCGAGTGAAACTGGCTCAGGCCTATCATCTGGCGGCCAAATTGCGCTGGACTGACCATATCTACACCCATTTTTCCCTGCGCGTGCCGGGTGACCAGCCCCATTTTCTCATCAACGCTTTTGGACAAACCTTTGATGAGATCTCGGCAGAGACGCTGGTGAAAATCGATATCGACGGCAACATCATCGATGACCCCACTGGGCTGGGAATTAATCGCGCTGGGTTTGTGATTCATAGCGCGATTCATCGCGCACGCCCGGATGCCCATGCCGTGCTGCATACCCACACGGCGGCGGGCATTGGCGTTTCGGCACAGCGCAACGGTTTGCTGATGATTTCGCAGCACAGCACGCGTTTCCACAACCGTCTTGGCTACCACGATTATGAAGGTATTGCGCTGGATCTTGATGAGCAGCAGCGCATCGTGGCCGATCTCGGCGATCTCAATGCTTTGATCCTGCGTAACCATGGGCTGCTCACCAGTGGGGGCAGCATTGAAGAGGCGTTTTACAATCTGTACTACCTTGAGCGGGCTTGCCAGGCTCAGCTGGCGGCGCAGTCCGGTGGGGCGGATCTGATCATCCTGCCGGATGAGGTGGCGGAAAAAGCCGCACAGGCGTTTGATAACAGCATTCGCAACCACAAGTATCAGCTGCACTGGGATGCTTACATCCGTCAGCTCAACCGCAACGCACTTTGAGAGTCTCTTCATGAAATGGCTGAAACCAACTGTTTCTGCGCTGCTGCTGTGCGCGTCATTTGCCAGCCAGGCGGCGCCAGATTTAACCAACGTCACCTTGGTGCTGGGCGATCAGGCGCGCAATTTACGCTCGCTGATTGAAGCCGCCGATGTGATGAAGGATGCCCCTTATCACTATCGTTGGGCCAACTTCCAGGGCGCGGCACCGCTGTTTGAAGCGCAGCGCGCCGGCGCGGTGGATACTTCCTACGCCGGAGATTTACCGGTGTTGATGGCGGCCTCTGGCGGCGTGCCGCTGAAGATTATTGCCACTAACGTGGGAGATGCCGGTTCGAATGGGCTGATCGTCCCAGCGGATTCACCGATCCATAGCGTGAAAGATCTGGCTGGAAAGGAAGTGGTGGTGTCATCGGCGCGTGGCAGCATTTCGCAGCATCTGCTGTATGAAGCGCTGGAAGAGGCGCAGATAAAACGCGATGCGGTGCCGGTTCGTTTTGTGTTGCCGACCGACGCCAGCGCCGCATTTAACTCCGGGCAAATCGCCGCCTGGGCCACCTTTGACCCTTATCTGGGCATTGCAGAACAGCACGGTGCGCGTTTATTGCGTGACGGTAAAGGCTTAACCACCGCACTGTCATTTGTCACCGCCACCCAAAGTTCGCTCGACGACCCCGCTAAGCGCGCGGCGATTGCTGATTTCACGCAGCGTTTAGCCAAGGCGCGTGCGTGGGCGCTGGAACATCCACAGCAGTACAATGCGGTGTATGCACAATTGACGCGGCTCTCACCGGAGGATGCGCAGAAAATAACGCCGCGTATTTCCCACGGTATCCGCCCGGTGACACCGGAGGATGTGGCGAAAGTGCAGAAGGTGTCGGATTTGTTTAGTGAGTTGAAGATTCTGCCCAATAAAGTCGATGTGCAGGCGATTACGGATAACAGCGTGTTTGTTTCTCAGCCTTGAACATGCGCGAGAAATACGCATGTTAGTGCGTAATGCTTGTCAGTAAAGCGGCTGACGGTCGCCATGAATGGCGACCCTGCAAGAATGGGTAGGGTTTATCGTAGGGTGCGCATTTATGCGCACCAGCATAAATATTTTTGGCTTAGGTAAGCGGTATTGCGCGATTTCATTCGATTAACGCGGTCGCGATCCCGGCCGTCCGTTGCCCAACATAATGGCCAAACGGCTGCCGCCCGGTGTGGTCTCCATTAAAATCTTGGTGACGCTGGTCAGGGGAACCGACAGCAACATCCCTATCGGCCCGAGTAGCCAGCCCCAGAAAATCAGTGACAGAAACACCACCAACGTCGAAAGCCCTAATCCGCGCCCCATCAGCTTCGGCTCCAGCATATTGCCAAACACCATGTGAATCGCACCAAATAACGCCGCAACAAATAGCGCATCGTAAACACCGTTGAGCACCAGTGCCTGAACAAACGGCGGGATGCCCGCGATAATCGGTCCGATGTTGGGAATGAAGTTAAGGATAAAGGCGACGACGCCCCAGAACAGCGCAAACTTCACGCCAATCAACGCCAGCACCAGCCACACGGCAGCACCGGTAATCAAACTGACCAGGGTTTTCAGAGCCAGATAATGTGTGACGCCTTTGAAGGCCTTATGCAGCCCGGCAATGCGGATTTGCGGGTTAATCATGGCATTACGCATCTTATAAGGCAGATGACGCACCTCAAACAGCATAAATACCACGGTAAGGATCAGCAGAAGCACATTGGTCATGGCACCGGAAAACTGCTTCAACAGCGTGGTGGCCATATCCATCATCACATTGGGATCGAGCCGTGCAGCCAGCGCTTCGGTAGAGATATTGATATGAAAGCGCGCGGCAACATGCTGAACCACGGCGAGTTTCTGCTCCAGCAAGCTACGAATTTGCGGATAGGTATCGCTGAAGTCACTGGCTGAACTGGCCATCACACCAATCAGTAGCAATATGAAGATGAAAATCACGCTAATCACCAGGGCGATCGCCAGGCTGCGCCGCACGCCGCGTCGCATCAACAGGGTCACCAGCGGGTTAAGCACAATCGCCAGAAAACTGGCGAGCAGAAAGGGAACCAGAATCTCTGATGCGGCGCGAATGCCCGCCAGAATGATCACCAGCATCGCCATCTTGACCAGCATGTTCTGGCCAATTTTTTCCTGTGGCAGGTTGTTCATGCACTCTCCTGAGTCATTTATGGCTCAGGAGAGTGTAGTTGAATGAGAGTAAGTGGTTGTTTAATTAAGAATAAGCGAAACGCTGCATTGCGGTCCTCAACCAGGTGCGCATAAATGCATCATCAAATTCTGTGCGGTTTATTGCCAGGTGCGCATAAATGCGTCATCAAATCCTGTGCGGTTTGCTGCCAGGTGCGCATAAATGCGCACCCTACGGGGGGATTAAATGTAGGGGCGCCATTTATGGCGACCAAGGTTGTTATTTCCCCTGACGCTGCATCAGAGCGGTAGCGCCCAGCATCAAGGTCAGGCTGGCAAACAGCGTGACGGTTGCCATCGCCATGCCTTGGCCTACTGAACCTTGTTCAAACTGCCGCCAGATAAAAATCGCCACGGTCTGCGTGCCAGCGGGCGCCAGTAGTAACGAGGTCACCAGCTCACGTGAAGCTACCGCGAACACCATCATCATCGCTGCCAGCAGGCTGGGAGCCACCAGCGGTAGCACAATCAAACGCAGTGCCTGCAAACGTGAAGCGCCATGCACACGCGCCGCCGGTTCCAGCGTCGGAGCCAGTTGACGCAACGCGCTACTGACATAGCGCACTGGCCATGGCAATAACAGGCAGCTGTAGGAAAGCAGCAGGATAAATATCGTGTTGTAAGGCGATACCGGCCAGAAGCCGCGATTCCACAGCAAAATCAACCCAACGCCGACTACCACGCCCGGCATTGCCGCCGGCAGTAGCGCCAGCCCATCCATCATTGCCAGCAGGCGCGTTTTGCCTTCTGAGACGCGCCAGGCAATCAGGAACCCGAGCAGGCCGGTCAGCAGTGCCGCCCCGAGCGCTAGCCCAATGCTGGTGGAGAAAGCCGCCAGTGCATCGCCTTGCTGACTAAACAGCGCACCGAAGTGGCGCAGCGTCAGGTTATCCAGATGCAAGCCGCCGGAGAGGGTATTCTGTAATCCGCTCAGCGTCATTGCCCCCAGCGGCAGGATCACCGCCAACACCAGCGTCAGTGCGAAGGGCAATATCATCAGCGGTAACCAGCGACCGCCATGGGCGAGTTCCTGCACCACGGGTTTGCCGTTGACCGCTGTCACATCACTGCTGCCAGTGAGTTTCCGCTGCAGGAACCAGGCCGTCAGCGCCACCAAACTCAGCATCAAGGAGAGTGAAGCGGCACCCGGTAAATCAATCGGCCAGTCCGCCAGTTTGGTCTCGATACCGACGGTCATTAGCGTGAGATGTGCCTGGGTACCCAGCGCGGCGGGCACGCCGTACTCTTCAATCGCGAGGGTGAACGCTAATAGCACGCCACCGGCCAAAGCGGGCAAGGTCAGTGGCAGCGTAATCTGAGCGAAAGCGCGCCACGCCGAAGCCCCATGCACGCGAGCAACCCAGGCGAGACGCTGCCCACTCGCCATCAGCGAACGCGACACGGCAAAATAGACCACCGGGAAGATATTCAGCGTCATCACCAGCGTCATGCCGCTACTGCTGAACAGCAGGCTGTCAAAGTTAACGCCGGTGAGTTGTTCGATATACCCGTTGCGTTGCAGTGCCAGCGTCCATGACAGCGCCACGATATAGGGTGGGGTGAGGAAGGGGATCAGGAACAGCAGGTCCCACAGCGCCGCACCCGGCAGGCGAAACAGGCCGCGCAGTGCGCCGAGCGGTAAGCCCAGCAGCAAACTGCACAGCGCGACGCCAGCACCGATTTTTAGCGTGCCCAGCCACATCGGCATCAGCTGTGGATCCTTGAATAGCGCCGGTAATGCACTAAAAGCGCCGCTCCAGTTTCCCTCACCCAGCTGCGGAAACAGCGCTTGCAGCACAATAAACAGCAGTGGCAGCGCCACCAGCAGCACTAGCGCCAGTAGAATCAATCCATTCAGGGCACGCGACATAGCTTACTGTCCGAACAGTGTGCCAAAGCGCTTTAGCACCGCCGCACGTTCGCTGCTACCGTCGTTATTGGCGGGCAGCAGTTTGATCTCGGTGAACAGCGGACGCTGCGCTTTGATATCGGTACGCGCGGGCATCAACCAGGCTTTGGCAACCTGCTCCTGACCTTCATCTGACAGCACATAATCGACGAATTTTTTCGCATCATCGGCGTGTTGGCTGCTTTTCAGTATCATCATCGGACGCGGCGCGACCACGGTGCCATTTTCAGGGAAGATCACTTTTACGCTCTCGCCCTGCGCGATGTTGTTATAGGTAACGTAATCCACGGCCCCAAAAACCGCCGCTTTAGCCCCCTGCAACACCGGCGTGACCGCCTGCGCGTTTGGGCCACTCATCACCATGCCGTTGGCTTTCAGCTGGTCAAACAGCTGCCAGGCTTTTTCACCTTCGCTGTTTTGCAGGCCAATCAGCAGATCGAGAGACGCGCCAGACAGCGCGGGGTCCGGCGTAGTGACTTTGTCTTTGAAAGCCGGTGCGGTCAGGTCTTGCCAGGTTTTAGGTTCAGGCGTGCCGCTTTTGGTGTTCCACACAATACCGAGGGCGGAAATACCCTGCGCCACGTAGTTGGCGGTTTTAAATTGATCCGGCACTTTCGTCGCGTTGCTGCTCTGATATGGCAGCAACCAGCCACGGTTTTGCAGATCTTCGGCGGTATCCCATGACGCGGAGATCAACACATCGGCTTGTGGATTCGCCTGCTCCGCTTCGAGACGCGCCATCACCTTACCGGTGGTGGCCTGGAAAATATTCACTTTTATACCGGTTTGTTTTTCAAATCCGGCGGCAAGACTTTTCGACAGCGAGCCCGGACCCGCGGTGTACACCGTCAGTGCGTGGGCGTCATTCATCATCATGGCGGAAGTCAAAATCATCGCGCTGATGGCTCCTTTGTGGCTGATGGCGTTTTTAACTGACTTGAGAGATGGCATTGCGGTCCCCTGAGAGGTGAGTAACGGAAACAATCTGGCCCTGAGCCAGGTGAATAATGCGGTCGGCGAGCGTGTTGGCTTCTTCGCGATCATGCGTGACGTACACCGCCGTAATGCCCGACGCGCGCAGCAGATCCGCCATGGTGTGCACCAGGGTTTCGCGCAGGTCGCGGTCAAGGTTGGAGAGCGGTTCGTCGAACAGTAAAATCGCGGGTTTGGCCACCAGGGCGCGGGCCAGGGCGACACGCTGCTGCTGTCCGCCTGAGAGCAACGCCGGTTTACGATCGCCGAAATCGGCGAGACCGACCTGCGCGAGCGCGGCATCGGCCTGTTGCTGGGCGGCGGCTTTTTTCATTCCGCGCATGCGCAGCGGAAACGCCACGTTCTGCACCACGGTCATGTGCGGCCACAGAGCGTAATCCTGGAACACCATACCGAGGTTACGCATTTCCGGGGCATCACAGTGACGCGCAGAAGCAACACAGCGATCGCCAATCCACAGCTCGCCTGCGGTGGGTTGCAGCAAGCCCGCCAGCAGTTTCAATAACGTGCTTTTGCCGCAGCCGCTCGGGCCGAGCAGCGCAAGAATTTCCCCTGCGGGAATGGTCAGGGAGAGATCGTGCAGAATAGTCAGGTTGTTCACCGACCATCTAAGGCTTTTCAGTTCGATAGGCACGGCATGCTTCACAGACCACCTCCGGTCAAGGAGTGGCACGGGAGCACGCGCGCCTGACAGCAAATCAGGGGCGTCATAACATTTCCTTAATACCCTAAATAATTCTCGTTGTAGCAAGGCGGCAAGAGTGTGAATTCCCCTGAGCTTACTCAAGTAAGTGATGGGGATGAGCACACGCAGCCAACGCTGCTTCAACGTGAAGAATGACGGGTATATCCTCTTTGGGATTTCGTTGGTGGCGAGTGTAAGGGGGCGTTATGACGAAATGATGACCAAAAATTAGGGCGTTCTGCGGATGCACCGCGCGTGAAAAGGCGTATAGTTAGTCTCCTATACAAAAATTCCGTCACCCACGAGCGCAATCACTCATGCCTGACCAGCCTGCCGCCGCCCCTGAACACGGCCGACTTCGCCTGAATCTCCTGATCCTCTCTATCGTCAAATTCAACTTTGCCAGCTATCTGACTATCGGCTTGCCGTTAGCCGTGCTGCCCGGCTATGTCCATGATGGATTGGGCTACAGCGCCTTCTGGGCAGGGCTGGTTATCAGCCTGCAATACATTGCCACGCTGCTGAGCCGTCCTCATGCCGGTCGATATGCGGATATGTGGGGGCCAAAAAAAGTAGTGGTACTGGGATTGGTGGGCTGCTTGATCAGCGGCATCTGTATTTTGCTCTCCGCGCTCACTGAAGGTCAGGGCGTGCTCAGTCTGATTTTGCTCTGTCTGGGGCGTGTGATCCTCGGCGTCGGGCAGAGCTTCTCCGGCACCGGCACCTCATTGTGGGGCGTGGCGCGCGTGGGCTCGCTGCACATTGGCCGGGTGATTTCGTGGAACGGCATCGTGACTTACGGCGCGATGGCGATTGGTGCACCACTTGGCGTAGTGATCTTCCGCAGCGGCGGTTTGCTGCTGCTATCTGGCATTATTATTGCCATCTGTGTGCTGGCAATTGCGCTGGCTCTGCCGCGTGCGCCGGTCAAAGGCAGCAAAGCCAAACCGCTGCCGTTTCGCGATGTGCTGGGGAAAATCTACGGTTTTGGCCTGATTCTGGCGATGGGTTCGGCGGGCTTTGGCGTGATCGCCACCTTTATCACTCTGTTTTATCAGGATAAAGGCTGGGATGGTGCCGCCTTTGCACTGACGTTGTTCAGCGCGGCCTTTGTCGGCACGCGGCTGCTTTTCCCCAACTCAATTAACAAGCTCGGTGGCCTGCGCGTGGCCAGTATCTGCTTTGCGGTGGAAGCGGTGGGGCTGTTTTTGGTGGCTGGGTCCTTCGATCCCTGGATGGCGAAGATGGGTGCCTTCCTGACAGGCGCGGGTTTCTCGCTGGTGTTCCCGGCGATTGGCGTGGTGGCGGTGAAAGTGGTGCCGCAGCAAAACCAAGGCAGCGCACTGGCGACCTACACCGCGTTTATGGATTTGTCGCTGGGTATCACCGGACCGATCGCGGGTTTCATCATGAGTTATGCCGGCGTGTCTCTGGTGTATCTGCTGACCGCGTTGCTGGTGTGTTTAGCGCTGTTTTGCACACTGCGCATGATGAAGCGCATGCCAGAAGAGACCCGCGTGGAGATTAAAGAGAATGCGTAATGTTATGTGACATCTCAGGCATACCCTAAATAGTTTAAGTCAGAGCAAGGCGGCAAGCGGGCGAATCCTCAGGAGCTTACGCCTGTAAGTGACTGGGGTGAGCACGAGAAGCCAACGCCGCTATGGCTTAAAATATGACGGGTATGAAAAAAGGGCCTCCGACCGAGGCCAACACTAACAAAAGTGTCTTGTTTTAGACACAGATAAGGGTTCGTTTCAGGCTTGCAGCAACTCAATGCTGCGGCGAATTTCGCGTTCTATCTCTTTCGCGCCCCATTTTTCCAGCTCAGACGAGAACGGCTCAAATGCATAGATGCCTTTGTAGCCGAGCATCTCCAGGCGTTTCACCTGCGCCACGCTGTTCAGCACATCGCTGTCGCTGAGCATAATGCGTTCTTCATCGGTCAACTCTGCTGTTGGGCGGGTATCCTCCACGCCAGAGAGATGCACCAGACCAATACGGTTTACGTCAATTTCCTGCGGAAATTCTTGTTCAGCGTTCTCATACAAATGATGATGGAACGTATCCAGCAGCAGTTTGAACGGCACCTCTGCCTGGGCGATTAATTTCTGTGTCAGTACCGCAGAACGCAGCGAACTCACCGGGAAACCCAAGGGTTCCACGTAGCCTTGAATGCCATATTCAGCAAACAGCGGCGCCAGCTTTTGCATCGCTTCCTGTGTCTGTTCCGGCGAAATCGCGATGCCTTCATTCAATGGGCACATCACCAGCGCTTTAGCGCCAATGGCTTTCGCCTCTTGCAACAGGGCCGTGGCTTTCGCCAGTAACGCTTCATCAGGACGGTTGAACGGATAAAGCGCGTTAATGGTCTCGATCTCAATATGGTACTTGTCCGCCAACGCCCGCAGTTGGGATGCGCTCAGGTCGTCGGTGACTTTGCCGCCAGTCATGTCATTGCGCAGCTCGACTTTGCTCAATCCCAGACGTTGTACCAACTGGAAGAAGGCCTCAATCGAGAGGGCCGGCGCAATTTTACGGTTGATACAGAAACGGGTTGGATCGATGGCCATATTCGGCTCCTGTAAGAGTATGCGGGTAAGATGCTGCAAAGAGAACATTTATTTCATTGTTAGTGAATTATGAAATATCAGATATTGGATCTCCCTCGCAAAAATTTCATATTTCGTTTCGCGTAGTATCAGGCTGGCGTGATTTCGGGGGAATCAGTGTTGTCACAGAGGGTTAGCATTCGCGGAGGAGTCGGTGGGCTTAGCGCCTGTGGAACAGGGTTTGCGCCCGTATGGCAGCGTAGAGAGAAAAAATGCGATCCATGCCGCTAAAAGGAAATTTTCCAAAAAGAAGTATTTGAAAAATTTATTTCATTGTAATAGCTTCATAGCACGCTTTTCGTATTGCCTGATCAGGTGGCGTTGCGGTGTTAATCGACTGCCTGCAGGGAACTTCACATCAAAGAGGCAACGACATGACTATCGTAGGAAACTTTATCGGCGGCAAGATTACCCACAGCGCCAGCAATGAAACTATTCCGGTATACGATCCGGCCACCGGCAAAGTAGTGCGTGAACTCACCCAGAGCACCTCTGCTGAAGTCGAAAAAGCGATTGAAATCGCTCACGCTGCGTTCCCTGAATGGTCGAAAACTGCGCCGCTGCGTCGTGCCCGCGTGATGTTCAACTTCAAAGCGTTGATGGAAAAACACCGTGATGAGCTGGCTGCGCTGATTGTCTCTGAGCACGGAAAAGTGTGGTCAGATGCGCTAGGCGAGCTGACGCGCGGTATCGAAGTCATCGAGTTTGCCTGCGGTATTCCGCACCTGATCAAAGGTGAGAACTCCCCAAGCGTGGGAACGGGTGTTGACAGCTACTCGCTGATGCAGCCGGTGGGCGTCGTCGCCGGTATCACCCCATTCAACTTCCCGGCAATGGTGCCATTGTGGATGTTCCCTATCGCACTGGCCTGCGGTAACACCTTTATCCTGAAGCCACCGGCGCTGGACCCATCAGCCTCTGTACGTATGGCGGAACTGCTGAAAGAAGCGGGCCTGCCAGATGGCGTGTTCAACGTGGTGCACTCTTCCAACGAAGATGCCGAACAGCTGTACAAAGATCCGCGCATTGCAGCGGTGAGCTTCGTCGGTTCTTCCGGTGTGGCTGAGCACATCTACAAAACCGCCAGCGCCCACGGCAAACGTGTTCAGGCGTTTGGTGCGGCGAAAAACCACGCTATCGTGATGCCAGATGCCGATCTGGATGCCACCGTGAATGCCATTATGGGCGGCGCGTTTGGCTCAGCTGGCGAACGCTGCATGGCGTTGCCTGTAGTGGTTGCCGTAGGCAACGACACTGCAGACAAACTGATCGCGCGTTTAACGCCGCTGATCAAAGCGTTGCGCGTGGGTCCTGGCATCCAGAAAGGGGCTGAAGAGAACGAAATGGGGCCGGTGGTTTCTGCGGCGCACCAGAAGAAAGTGCTGGGCTACATCGACAAAGGTGAAGCTGAAGGCGCGAAACTGGTGGTGGATGGCCGTGGTATCAAAGTGGCTGGCCATGAAGAAGGTTACTACGTTGGCGGTACCCTGTTTGATAACGTGACGCCTGACATGGTGATCTGGCGCGAAGAGATCTTCGGACCGGTGTTGAGCATCATGCGTGCGACGGATTTCGATAGCGCACTGAAGCTGGTGAATAGCCATGAATTCGGTAACGGCAGCGCGATCTTCACCAGCAACGGCCATACTGCACGTGAATTCGTCCAGAACGTGGAAGCGGGCATGGTGGGTGTCAACGTACCGGTGCCGGTGCCAATGGCCTTCCACAGCTTCGGCGGCTGGAAACGTTCGGTGTTTGGTGCCCTGAATGTGCATGGTCCAGATGGTGTGCGCTTCTACACCCGCATGAAAACGGCGACTGTGCGTTGGCCGAGCGGTCAGCAAACGGTTTCTGAGTTCAGCATGCCAACGCTGGGCTAATCTCGCGCAAACAGGAGGAAGAGGATGTCTCTGATTTCGAAAGTGCAGCAGCCAGACAGCAACGGTCGTATTCAGCATGTGACGCCTGAAAGTGCAGGCTGGGAGTACGTCGGTTTTGATGCCTATCTGCTGAAGAAGGGCCAAAGCCTGAAACTGAGCAGTGGCGATAAGGAGCTGTGCCTGGTGCTGGTGGCCGGATTCGCGTCGGTGAAAACCCGTCACGCGGAGTTCCCGAACCTCGGCAAACGTCTGTCACCGTTCGAGCGTATTCCGCCTTACTCAGTTTACGTGCCGCACAACGATGAAGTGGAAGTCTACGCGGATAGCGATCTGGAGCTGGCTGTCTGTAATGCACCGAGCAAGGGTAACCTACCGGCGCGCTTGATTGCGCCGGAAGATGTCGGTGTGGAGCATCGTGGCAAAGGGCGCAACCAGCGCCTGGTGCACAACATTCTGCCGGACAACAAAGAAGCCGATAGTTTGCTGGTGGTGGAAGTGTATACCGACGAGGGTGCGACCAGTTCGTACCCGAGCCATAAGCATGACCAGAAAACCAGCCCGGACGAAACCTATCTGGAAGAGACCTATTATCACCGTTTCGATCCAGAACCCGGCTTCGCCATGCAGCGCGTTTACACCGACGACCGTTCACTTGATGAGTGCATGGCGCCGTATAACCGCGACGTCGTGACCGTGCCGCGTGGCTATCACCCGGTGGCCACTATCGCGGGGTACGATAACTACTATCTGAACGTGATGGCCGGTCCGGTGCGTCTGTGGAAATTTACCTGGGAGAAAGATCACGCCTGGGTGAACAGCGACCAGTATCCGCGCAGCAAGTAACCTGCTCGTTGTGCCGTTTCCGTGGGTGCGCATTGATGCGCACCAGGCAGACACAGTATGACGCAGATGTAAAAAGGGCAGCCAAATGGCTGCCCTTTTGTATGCATCACGCCCGGCTAAGTCACTCGCCGGTAGTGGTGTTATTCAGCGCTAAAGAGACGGCCAGCGTTTGCGCCAGGCAGAGAGAGGCAACCTGTGAACGGAAGCCATCCACCTGAGCTTCACGCACCACAAAGCACACATCGCTGAAGGCGGCGAGCGGGCTCACCTGGCTGTCGGTGATGGCGATGAGGTGTGCGCCACGTTTGGCACCCAGCTCGACTAATTCCACCGCTTCACGAGCATACGGGGAGTAGCTGATTGCAATCACCACGTCTTTTGGGTTCACCATGCTCAACTGCTCGGTAAACATGCCGCCGAGGCCGTCAATCAGGAAGGCTCTGCGCTCCAGATGGCGCAACGCATACACCAGATAAGATGCAACGCTAAATGAACGGCGCAGACCAATAATGTAGATGTTTTCCGCTTCATTAAGCATCTTCACGGCTTTATTCAGCTGGTCAGGATTCACCTGCATCGCCAACTGTTGCAATGCCTGGCTGTTCACCATGGTGAAGACGTTAAGGATTTCAACTGGGCTCTCAGGAGAGCTGGCGCTGTCGTCCGTGGCTGTCTGGCGGAACAGGCGTGCGCGCTCGGTGTAGTTCACGGTCTCTTCCATCAGATGCTGACGGAAAACCTGTTTCATTTCGTTGAAGCCGCTGAAGCCAAACGCATTGGCAAAGCGGATCAGCGTGGAGGGCGGCACATCAGCTTGTTGCGCGATAGAAGCCACGGTGTCGAAGGCGATACTGTTGCTGTTATCAAGAATATAACGAGCCACTTGCTTCAGGCGTTTACTCAGCGTCTCGTAGCGACGACGGATATCGTCCTGTAACAAGGTTAATTGGGTTGGATTATTGGTCATTACTTCGGCCCGCTAAAAAAGAAAATATGGCTGGATAATGAGCGCTATAGTACCAGATGGATGGAAAATTTCATTCGTTTGACGCTTTCGTGACGCTTATTTCATCGGTTTATGAAATGCCTCACAAAATAAGGTGGTTAATTACGGGAAGGTTGGGAAGCCAAAGAAGAGGCGGCTTTGCAGCCGCCTTCAGGCGCACCAAGGTGCGCCACTACCAAGATAACAACCTGTCAGCCGCGAGCTGCGCGCCAGTAGCCAATCAATCGCAGATAATTGCCTTTCACGGTTTCAATCAGCGCTTTGTCATCCAATTCGCCGTTCAGCCACTGGCGTGAAGGTTGACCAAAGATGGTGCGACCCACCGCAAAGCCTTTCACCCACGGTGCCTGTGCGGCGGCGGCGAAACCGGCTTTCAGTTTCTCTTCCGGCGCGTCGAGGCCGAGCAGCAAAATGCCGCGGCAGTGGGGATCGTTTTGTTCGATCAGCCCGCTGATTGACTGCCAGCTTTCCGCGGACAGCGGCGGCAATTTCCACCAGTCTGGCTGAATCCCGAGGCTGTAGAAGTGGCTCAGCATATCGTAATAGTAAGATTCATTACGGTCGGGATTACTCTCCGGCAGAATCACTTCCAGCAACAATTCGTGGCCGCTCTTATTACAGCCGTTCCACACATCGAGCACCAGTTCATCCTGCTCTTTACGCAGTTCGGCACTGTCGTGTGGATGGTAGAACACCAGACATTTCACCACGTGTTCTGCCGGCCAATCGACCAGCTGCGAACCGATATTACCGTGCTCCAAACGCAGTGGGCGGGAGCTTGGCAGTTCGATTGGGCGACCAATCCACCAGTTTTTGCCGGTAATCGCGTTCAGCGCCTTCTGACCGTAAGTGGTATCCGCGAGAATACCGCTCTTTTCATTCAAACCGGCTTCGTTTGCCGCTTCCTGCGCAGCTTGCAACAGCAGCACTTTCAGTTGCGGAATGAGATCTTCACTGACGCCAGCTTCACGGGCCATGTCAGCCAACTGCTTACGGTGGTCGAACGCGAACACATTCAGCTCTGGCCACTGCTGTTTACGCGTGGTGACGCGATGCAAATGGTTCAGACGCGCATCAAGATCGGGACGTTTCACGTCTTTATCGCGGCTAAGGAAATCGTCCAGCTCTTCTTTGGTTGGCATCGCTGGGGCGCAGCCATGGCGTGAAACCACCAAGGCACCACATGCGTTGGCGTAGCGGCAAGCCTGCTCCCAACTCTCGTCGTTCAGCCAGCCACGCAGCAGGCCTGACATAAAGGCATCACCGGCACCCAGTACGTTCAGAACTTCGACACGCACGCCGGTTTGCAGCCTGGTCTGTTCCCAGCTATCTGGAATATCGCCTTCAAACACCACGCAACCCAACGGACCGCGTTTGCACACCAGCGTCGCTTTGCTCGCCTTGCGCACATTTTTCAGCGCCGTCAGCGTATCGGTGCTGCCGCCCGCGATATGGAACTCTTCTTCCGTTCCTACCACCAAATCGAAATAGTGCAGCACTTCCTGCAGCTGTTTGGTCACTTCACCGGACTCAACGAAACGGGTCTCGCCATCACCCAGTGAAGTCAGCCCCCACAGCACGGGACGGTAATCAATATCCAGCGCGGTACGCAGCCCGTTGCGTTTGGCGATATCCAGCGCTTTCAGCACCGCAGCACGCGTTTGAGGATGTGACAGATGCGTACCCGTCACGGCCACGGCACGAGAAGAGGTGATAAATTCTTCATTAATGTCTTCCGGCACCAGGCCCATATCGGCGCAGTTGTCGCGGTAGAAAATCAGCGGGAAGGTGTCTTCATCCTTAATACCGAGGATCACCAGGCCGGTCAGGCGGTTTTTATCCGTAATCAGCCCGTCGGTGTTGCAACCGACACGCTGCAGTTCTTCACGCAGAAAACGGCCGTTGTGTTCATCCCCTACGCGCGCCAGCATCGCCGATTTCAGACCCTGAATCGCGGTGCCATATGCCACGTTGCCGGAGGAGCCGCCCAGATACTTATTGAAGCTGGTCATATCTTCCAGGCGTGATCCGATTTGCTGACCGTAGAGGTCGACGGCGATGCGTCCGATACAAATCACATCAAGCCGCTTCTGTTGTGTACTCATACCTATTGTTTCCTTCTGTGATAAGCAGACACTGCGGGCGAGGCCACCCTACATCGAGCGCTATGCTTCCGGGTTCTCAAGGTGCCTTATTGGCTTTGGTGGCAGTATGAGGAATAAAAATTCCAAATACAATATGAAATGAAACATCCATCGCGATTTTGTGAGCCAGGTAAAACTCTGATTGATGCGCTGTCTCGGTCGGTCATACAGCATGAGTTTCACGGATGCTCTGGCTTGTGAGCCAGGTCGCAGGAAAATGCCGTGAAATAAAGGAAGCTACTGAAGTGAAATGAAATTTCGTTATCCCGGTTAAATGGCAGCATGCTGTTCCACTTTCTTCCTTATCTTTACTCCCGTATCCCACGTTTCATCGCTGAATTTGATCTCCATCGCAAAATGAAATGTTTCTTCTGTAATCGTGTTTAATGAAAAAAATATTTGTTTATAATCGCCACACGTTTCACTTATCCGCGGGCGCCATTTACGGCAGCGAAACCCGAACCGCGTTGTACTCATCACCTGGGTACCAGCATGTAAAGGAAGAAGCATATGGGCACAATCAGACTTACCACGGCACAGGCGCTGGTGAAATTCCTTGATAATCAGTACCTGAACGTAGATGGCGTTGAAACCAAGTTTGTGAAAGGCATTTTCGCCATTTTCGGTCACGGCAATGTGCTGGGACTCGGACAGGCGCTGGAGCAAGACAGCGGCGATCTGGTGGTACATCAGGGCCGAAATGAGCAGGGCATGGCCCACGCGGCGATTGGTTTTGCCAAGCAATCACTGCGTCGTCAGATCATTGCCTGTACCTCATCGGTAGGACCGGGTGCCGCGAACATGATCACCGCCGCCGCTACCGCAACGGCTAACCGCATTCCTTTACTGCTGCTGCCTGGCGATGTGTTTGCCACGCGCCAGCCTGATCCGGTGTTGCAGCAGATTGAACAGAGTCACGATCTCAGCATCAGCACCAACGACGCCTTCCGTGCCGTAAGCAAATACTGGGACCGCGTCAGTCGTCCTGAACAGCTGATGACCGCCTGTATCAACGCCTTACGTGTACTGACCGATCCTGCTGAAACCGGCGCGGTGACCATCGCCTTGCCTCAGGATGTACAGGGTGAAGCCTGGGACTTCCCGGAATATTTCTTCCAGAAGCGCGTACACCGTCTGGACCGTCGCTTACCGACGGCTGCCCAGTTGGAAGATGCGCTGGCGTTAATTGCACGTAAGCACAAGCCGCTGATTATTGTCGGTGGTGGCCTGAAATATTCAGATGCGGGTGACGCGCTGCTGAAATTTGCCGAGCGCTTTAACATTCCGTTCGCAGAGACGCAGGCGGGGAAAGGCACCATCGTATCTGATCATCCGTTGAATGTGGGTGGAGTGGGTGAAACCGGCTGTCTGGCGGCTAACCTGCTGGCGAAAGAGGCCGACTTAGTTATCGGTATCGGTACGCGCTACACCGATTTCACCACGGCATCGAAATGGATTTTCCAGAATCCAGAGGTGAGCTATCTAAACCTCAACGTCAGCAACTTTGACAGCTACAAACTGGATGCCGTGCAGCTGCTGGCCGATGCGCGCGAAGGTCTGACGGCACTGGAAAGTGGTCTGAAAGGCTTCGAAAACCATTGGGGCGGTCAAATTGACCAGGCGCAGAGCAAGCTGTTGAAAGAGACGCAGCGCGTGTATGCCGCCACCTATAACACGGATGATTTCATTCCTGAAATCGCCGACCACGCTGACCGTGAAGCGCTGTTTGCTGAGTTCGAGCGCCTGACCCAGTCGGTGCTGACGCAGAGTAGCGTGCTGGGCACCTTAAACGAGCAGCTCCCAAAGGATGCAGTGATTGTGGCGGCAGCGGGCAGTCTGCCGGGCGACCTGCAGCGCGTGTGGCGCACCAAAGATTACAACTCGTACCACGTTGAGTATGGCTACTCGTGCATGGGTTATGAAGTCAACGCTGCACTGGGCGTGAAGCTGGCGCAGCCGCAGCGTGAAGTCTACGTGATGGTGGGTGATGGCTCCTTCATGATGTTGCACTCCGAGCTGGTGACCTCAATCCAGGAAGGCGCAAAAATCAACGTGGTGCTGCTGGATAACATGACCAACGGTTGTATCAACAACCTGCAGATGGAACACGGCATGGACAGCTTCACCACCGAGTTCCGCTTCCGTAACCCGGAAGGTGGCAAGCTGGACGGCGGTTTTGTCCCGGTAGACTTCGCCGCAATCGCGGGCGGTTACGGCTGCAAAACCTATCGCATCACCACGCTGGCGCAGTTAGAAGCCGCCTTGATTGATGCGCAGAAACAAACCGTTTCAGTGCTGTTCGACATCAAAGTGCTGCCAAAAACCATGGTGCACAAATACTTCAGCTGGTGGCACGTGGGTGTGGCGCAAACCTCCACCTCCGAGCGTACGCAGGAAGTGGCAGACAAGCTTAACGTGCACATCCAACAAGCACGTAAGTACTAATACCCTTTAGGCCGGCGTCCGTCGGCCTTGTTTTACTCTCTATATCCGACTCTACAGGTGTAACTATGACGCTCAAACTCGGTGTAATTGGTACCGGTGCAATTGGCCAGGAACACATTCGTCGCTGCAATAACGTATTGCAGGGCGCGAAAGTGGTGGCGGTTTCAGATATCAACGTGGAAGGGGCGCGTGCTGCGCTGCAACGTCTGAATATCGACGCTGAGGTGTATCAGGATGGCCACCAAGTCATCAACTCACCTGACGTTGATGCGGTGTTGGTCACCTCATGGGATCCAACACATGAAGAGTTTACGCTGGCAGCGATCGCGGCAGGCAAACCGGTATTCTGTGAGAAACCGCTGGCGCTGAGCGCTGAAGGTTGCCGTCGCATCGTTGACGCTGAGATCAAACACGGTAAGCGTCTGGTGCAGGTGGGCTTTATGCGTCCTTACGACGCGGGCTACCGTGCATTGAAGAAAGTGATCACCGACGGTGAAATCGGCGAGCCGCTGATGCTGCACTGTGCGCACCGTAACCAGAGCGTCGGTGAGAATTACACCACGGACATGGCTATCACCAATACCCTGATCCACGAGCTGGATGTATTACGCTGGTTAACAGAAGACGACTACAAAACCGTTCAGGTGGTCTTCCCACGTACCACGTCGAAATCACACGCCAAACTGAAAGATCCACAAATTGTCCTGTTTGAAACGCAGAAAGGCATCCGTATTGATGTCGAGATCTTCGTGAACTGCGCTTACGGCTACGACATTCAGTGTGAAGTGGTGGGCGAAGAGGGCATTGCCAAACTGCCTGAGCCTTCTGCCATCCAAACGCGCAAAAACGCGCGTCTCGGTAATGCCCTGCTGACCGACTGGAAAGATCGTTTTATCGAAGCTTACGACGTTGAGCTGCAGGCATTCATCAATGATGTGAAAGCGGGTCAACTTTCCGGCCCTTCAGCCTGGGATGGTTTCGCCGCTTCTGTTGCGGCAGATGCCTGCCTGAAAGCACAGAACAGCGGTGCGATTGAGGCCGTTGCCATGCCGCCACGCCCGGCATTTTACGCGAAGTGATTGAGCTTACTCTTCTCTCAAAGAATCAGGGATTTGCAATGAACAAAGACAACGTAAAACTGGCGATTGCGCCAATCGGCTGGACCAACGATGACATGCCAGAGCTGGGCAGCGAAAACACCTTCCAGCAGACAGTGAGCGAAATGGCATTGGCGGGTTTCACCGGCAGTGAAGTGGGCAGTAAATACCCAAAAGATCCGGCGGTGTTGAAACCGATGCTGGATATTCGCGGCATCCAAATCTGCAACGCGTGGTTCAGCACCTTCTTCGCAAACGGTGACAAGGCGAAAACCATCGACGAGTTCACTAATCACATGAACTTCCTGCATGCGATGGGCGCGCGCGTAATTGGCTGCTCAGAGCAGAGCAAAAGCATTCAGGGCACCACGCTGGCGGTGCTGGAACAGAAGCCGATCTTTACTGATGAAGAGTGGCGTCTGACGGCAGAAGGTTATAACGAACTGGCTGAGATCGCGGCGAAGAAAGGTATGCGTTTGACGCTGCATCACCATATGGGCACTGGCATTCAGACACCTGCTGAAATCGATCGCTTTATGGAATCGACCAATGACAACGTGGGCCTGCTGTATGACACCGGCCACATCTACTATTCCGAAGGCTCACAGCAGGTGATGCTGGATGTGCTGACCAAATATCTGCCACGTATTTTCCATGTGCATCTGAAAGACGTGCGTGACAGCGTGGTGGCCGAAGTGCGTGCCAAGTCGCTTTCATTCCTCGACGGCGTAAAGAAAGGCACCTTCACTGTGCCTGGCGATGGTGTGATTGATTTTAAACCGGTGTTCAAAATCCTCGACGATTACGGCTACAAAGGCTGGATGGTGGTTGA
The DNA here is from genome assembly GCF_001506165.1 of Pantoea vagans. Taxonomy (NCBI): domain Bacteria; kingdom Pseudomonadati; phylum Pseudomonadota; class Gammaproteobacteria; order Enterobacterales; family Erwiniaceae; genus Pantoea; species Pantoea vagans. The sequence goes on from NZ_CP011427.1 coordinate 109,499, forward strand.
AGCAGAACAGGATCCGGCGCTGGCTAATCCGTTCGAATATGCGGTGAAAGCACGTAAATATATTCGTGAGAATACCGGGCTGTAATAAAAAAATGCACCTGAAAAGGTGCATTTTTATGCGGTGCGCATCAATGCGCACCCTATATGTAGGGTCGCCATTTATGGCGACCTTTTTATTACGATGCCAGTGACAGCGCCGGTTTCTGACCGTTGGCCGCCAGCCATTCGCGAATGCGCGCCTGCTCTGCTTCCGTCAACCACATGCCCTGTTTGGTACGACGCCAGATGGCATCATCCAACTCGCGCACCCACTCGTGTTTCACCAGGTAACGCAGTTCGGCTTCGTAAAACTCATGGCCGAAGTTCTCACCCAGATCAGCCAGGCTGGTTGCGCCTTCCAGTAATACTTCAGTACGGCTGCCGTAAGTCCGGGCGAAGTGGCGCGCCATCCCTTCACTGATAAACGGATAACGACGACGCAGACCTGCGGCGTAATCTTCACGTGAACCGGAGAAATCACCGCCCGGCAACACCGCCGTTTTGGTCCAGGCTGGACCCGCATTCGGGTAGTACTTGGCCAGTTTTTCCAGCGCGTGCTCGGCCAGCTTACGGTAGGTGGTCAGCTTGCCGCCAAACACGGACAGCAGCGGTGCCTGACCGTTGTCGTCATGCACATCCAGCGTGTAATCACGGGTGATCGCCTGCGGCGAATCCGATTCGTCATCGCACAGCGGACGCACGCCAGAGTAAGTCCAGACAATGTCCTCTTTGCTCAACTGCTGTTTGAAGTGTCCGTTGAACACCTTCAGCAGATAGCTGATTTCGTTGTCATCAATCTTCACATCTTTCGGATCGCCTTTGTACTCCACGTCAGTGGTGCCGATGATGGAGAATTCATCCATCCACGGAATCACAAACACGATACGGTTATCTTCGTTTTGCAGGATATAGGCCTGCTTTTCGCGGTGTACGCGCGGCACCACAATGTGGCTGCCTTTGATCAAGCGAATGCCATACGGCGATTTCAACTTCAGACCGTCGTCAAACAGCTGTTTTACCCATGGGCCGGCTGCGTTAACCAGGCCTTTGGCGCGCCAGGTAAAGGTTTTGCCAGTATCGATATCTTCGGCTTCCACCATCCACAAGCCGCCTTCGCGCCATGCGCGGTTGACGCGGGTACGGGTGCGGACTTCACCACCCTGCTTCACCACTTCTTGTGCATTGAGCACCACCATGCGCGCATCGTCCACCCAGCAGTCCGAATATTCGAATCCGCGCGTGATTTCAGGCTTAAGGGCCGATTCCGCGCCAAAACGCAGACCTTTACTGCCGGGTAAAGTGGTACGTTTGCCAAGGCGATCGTACATAAACAGGCCCAGACGGATCATCCACGCCGGACGCAGGTGCGGACGGTGCGGCAAGCGGAAGCGCATAGGGAAGGCAATATGCGGTGCCATTTTCAGCAGCACTTCGCGTTCAGCCAACGCTTCGCCCACCAGGCGGAATTCGTAATGTTCCAGATAGCGCAAGCCACCGTGAATCAACTTTGAGCTATTGGAGGAGGTAGCACAGGCCAAATCCCGCGCCTCCAGCATCAGCACTGACAGTCCGCGTCCTGCAGCGTCCACTGCAATGCCGGCTCCGTTAATGCCGCCGCCGATCACGATCAGGTCTTTGGTTTCCACGTTATCTCCTCCGATGTTCGGAATAGTTCTAAAATGTTCGTTTTCGAGCGTAATGATAATCGGAAACCAACATTGATGCCAGCGCTTAACTCAATAAAAACATTTTTGCGTGATATAGCTAACATTCCTGCAGGAAAAAAAATCCATAGCCTTAACTTTTGTCAGGTTATCGCGGCGGCTTCTCAGGTTAAACTAGGCGCTAATTGTGACGACCTAATGAGAGACACCATGGAAAACTTCGAATGTATTACGGTTCAGCAGGCTAACGAGCACCTGGCACAAGGCGCGCAGCTGGTGGACATCCGCGATCCGCAAAGTTTTGCAATGGGCCATGCTACGGGCTCGCTACATCTTTCTAACGACAACCTCGCTGACTTTATTGCACAGGCCAATCACGACTTGCCGGTACTGGTGATGTGCTATCACGGCAACAGCAGTAAAGGCGCAGCACAATTCCTGTCAGGACAAGGATTTAACGCGACCTACAGCATTGATGGCGGTTTTGACGCGTGGCGTGCTGCCTTTCCGGCGCAGGTTGCAACAGGCAGCGTCTGAGCCGATCTCTAAAAGGAAGGAGAGTACGCACGATGCGCATTACCCAATTTAACCATCCTCGTATGGCGCAGGCATTTGTCGATTACATGGCCACGCGTGGCGTCACGCTGCGCATTGAGCGCGAGAGTCACTATGTGATTATGCTGGATGATGAAACGCAGCTTTCGCTGGTCGAAAACGAACTTGCGCAGTTCGTTCGCGATCCCAACCATCCGCGTTATCAGGCCGCCAGTTGGCACACCGGCAGCACCGAATCGGGCTTACGCTATGAGCGCAGCAACATCTGGGCGAACATTCGTGAACGCGCAGGCCCGCTCACTATGACCATCATGATCGCCTGTGTAGCGGTGTTTATCATGATGCAGATTGTGGGTGATGATGTGGCGCTCGACTGGCTGGCGTGGCCAGCCGACTCCTCACAGTATTTCCAGGTCTGGCGCTGGTTTAGCCATGCGTTGCTGCATTTCTCACTGCTGCACATCTTGTTCAATCTGATGTGGTGGTGGTATCTCGGTGGTGCAGTTGAGAAGCGCATTGGCAGCGGAAAGCTGTTTGTGATTATGCTCATTTCCGCGCTTTTAAGCGGTTGGATGCAGGCCAAGTTTAGCGGCGTACTCTTCGGCGGATTGTCCGGTGTGGTCTACGCGCTGATGGGATATTGCTGGTTGCGAGGCGAGCGCGATCCCGAAAGTGGCATTTATCTGGAGCGTGGTTTGATGGGCTTCGCTATTGTATGGCTGATTATTGGCTGGTACGGCGCCTTTGGCCTGTCGATTGCCAATGCCGCCCACGTCACTGGTTTGCTGGTGGGCCTTGCTATGGCCTTTGTCGATACGCGCAATATCGCGCGTCGTTAGACAACAAAGAAGAAAACGGCGTTAAGCCGAGGAGAGGGATGTGAAGCAGACGCAACGTCATGACGCCATTATCGATCTGGTCCGGCGTCAGGGATATGTCAGCACGGAAGAGCTGGTGGATCACTTTGAGGTGAGCCCGCAAACTATCCGGCGCGATCTCAACGATCTGGCCGATCAGAATAAAATTCAGCGCCATCATGGCGGTGCGGCGCTACCTTCCAGCTCCGAAAATACGGCGTGGCAAGACCGCAAAATGATGTGGTCGGCAGAGAAAGCGCGTATCGCTGAGCGCGTGGCGAGCCAAATCCCGGATGGCGCGACACTGTTTATCGATATCGGCACCACGCCGGAAGCGGTAGCGCATGCGTTGCTGAATCATAATAATCTGCGCATCGTCACCAACAATCTGAATGTCGCGATTTTGTTGATGGCGAAGCCGGATTTCCGCGTGATCATTGCGGGTGGCGAAGTCCGTACCCGCGATGGTGGCATCATGGGGGAAGCCACGCTCGATTTTATCTCCCAGTTCCGCCTGGATTACGGCATCCTGGGCATCAGCGGCATCGATATGGATGGTTCGCTGCTGGAGTTCGATTACCACGAAGTCCGCACCAAACGCGCCATCATCGAAAACTCGCGTTGCGTGATGCTGGTTGTCGACCACTCGAAGTTTGGTCGTAATGCGATGGTGAACCTCGGCAGCATGAGCCTGATTGACTATATGTATACCGATAAAACCCCACCGGCCAGTGTCCTGAAGGTGATTGAGCAGCACGAAGTTCACCTCGAACTTTGTTGATGAATTTGCAGGTGCGCATAAAGGTGCAAACCGGGCACATGGGTAACACTTTAGACCGGGCACATGGGTAACAGTTATAAATTGGCATAGCAGAGGAGACTCACTATGCCCTGGACTGAGACTGTTACCATGCAACGCCTTCACTTCATCCTCGCCTGCCAGGCAGGCGATAAATCCATGACCGAGCTTTGCCACCTTCACGGCATTAGTCGAAAAACCGGTTATAAATGGCTTAAGCGTTTTAATGCTGAAGAGCTCTCCTCTGTTGAAAATCGCTCCCGTGCCCGTCTCACGCAGCCAGAAAAAATCCCTCCGGATATCGCCGAACAACTCGTCCTCTTTCGCCAGCAGCATCCCGACTGGGGGCCTAAAAAAATTCGCCACTGGTTCCTCAATAACAACGCTGACTTCATTGTTCCCGCTGCCAGCACGATAGGGGACCTTTTGAAAGAAGAAGGGCTGGTGTCTCCACGGATAAGGCGCAAGCGTACGCCGGGAAATCTGAACGAACTCACCGATGCGAACAGAAACAATCACGTCTGGAGCGCTGACTTTAAGGGCCGCTTTCGCCTGAAAGACGGCAGCTGGTGCCGCCCGTTCACCCTCACCGACAACCACAGCCGCTACCTCCTGTGCTGTGAGCCCGGCACGTCAGAGACCACGACATTCGTGCGTGGCTGTATGGAAGCCGCCTTCCGCGAAGGTGGACTCCCCGACATTATCCGCACCGATAACGGCTCTCCCTTCGTCGCGCCGGGCATCCTGGCGCTGACACAGTGGAGCGTGTGGCTGATGAAGTTGGGTATTAAAACAGAAAGAACCACGCCGGGATGTCCGGGGCAAAATGCCCGTCACGAGCGCATGCATCTCTCGATGAAAACCGCGATGAGCCACCATGATGTATTTGGCTCGCTGTCGGAACAACGGGTGTGGTGTAACGGATGGCGTAATGAGTTCAATCAGGAAAAGCCGCATGAGGCTCATGGACAGGTACCGCCTGCAAAAATATGGGTGCCCTCACCGCGAAGTTGGGATGGAAAAGTGCCTGAGGTGAACTATCCGGAGGGGGCAAAGCTATATAAAGTCGGGGAAAAAGGTGACCTGAGCCTGAACGGGCGCACGTTCCTGAGTTCGGCATTACGGGGTGAGTACGTGAGGTTCCTGGAAGTGGATGACGGAGTTGACGTCATCCTCTTCGACAGGGTGATACTGGCGTATTATGACCGGGCAGAAAGAAGTATTATTCGAATCGACTGAGCACAAAAGTGTTACCTATGTGCCCGGTCTGATCTGTTACCCATGTGCCCGGTTGTACCTAAATGCGCACCCTACGATCGCCGTAGGGTTGCCATTTATGGCGACCGAAAAGTAGTACGCAATGCACTGCGCGATAAATTGCACCGCAATAACATGAGTCTGCCTCAACATCGTTTTTTTTCACCGCACCCGCATTTCCCTGTCGCTTTTTTCTCCGCCTCCGGCTTAACTTATCCTTTCTGGTTATGCGCTCGCCCGTCTTTACCGTTAACGGACTCGAAGGGATTGATATGTCGCAGCAAAAATTTAATAAAACACGTTTCGACGCCGCACTTACCCGCCAATGGCAGCATCTTGGACTCACTTCCGCCCAACAAATGACACCGCACCAATGGTGGCAAGCGCTGAGCAGCGTGCTGGCAGAAATGCTCGCCACCCAACCGCCCGCCACACCGCGCATGGGCCAGCGCCATGTTAATTATCTGTCGATGGAATTTCTGATTGGTCGTTTGACCGGCAATAACCTGCTCAATCTCGGCTGGTACAACGAGGTACAGGCCGCGCTGGCCGAGCATCAGGTAGAGCTGAGCGAATTGCTGGAAGAAGAGATTGATCCTGCGCTGGGCAACGGCGGATTAGGGCGCTTAGCCGCCTGCTATATGGATTCAATGGCGACCGTCGGGCAGGCGGGAATGGGACATGGGCTCAACTATCAATATGGCCTGTTCCGCCAGACCTTTGATGATGGGCAGCAAAAAGAGGCACCGGACGACTGGCAGCGTGATAGCTATCCCTGGTTTCGCCATAACGCCGCGCAGGATGTGCAGGTAGGCATTGGCGGTAAAGTGAAGAAAAATGAAGATGGCACGCTGCAATGGCGGCCGAAATTTCATTTAAAGGGAGAAGCCTGGGATTTGCCGGTGGTGGGTTATCGTAATGGCGTGACCTTACCGCTACGGCTGTGGAAAGCCACCAGCGCACACCCGTTTGATCTCACCCTGTTCAACAATGGTAAATTCCTGCAGGCCGAGCAGCCAGGGATCGACGCCGATAAACTGACCAAGGTGCTCTATCCGAATGATAATCATGCGGAAGGCAAGCGACTGCGCCTGATGCAGCAGTATTTCCAGTGCGCCTGTGCGGTGGGAGATATCCTGCGGCGTCATCATTTTGCCGGGCGTTCGATTCACAGCTTGCCTGAGTTCGAAGTGATTCAACTCAACGATACCCATCCCACCATTGCCATCCCGGAAATGCTGCGTGTGCTGCTGGATGAACATCAACTGAGTTGGGATGAAGCCTGGCATATCACCAGCCGGGTATTTGCATATACCAACCACACGTTAATGCCAGAAGCGCTGGAGCGATGGGATGAACAACTGGTTCGCGACCTGCTGCCGCGCCATATGCTGATTATCCGTGAAATTAATCAGCGCCTGAAAAAAGTGGTGAAGAAGCAGTGGCCGGGTGATCGCGAGATTTGGCATAAGCTGGCCGTGGTGGCCGAAGGGCAAGTGCGCATGGCAAACCTGTGCGTGGTGAGCTGCTTTGCGGTTAACGGTGTTGCCGCGCTGCACTCTGAACTGGTGGTGAAAGATCTGTTCCCGGAATATCACCAGCTCTGGCCAAACAAATTCCATAATGTCACCAATGGCATCACGCCGCGTCGTTGGCTCAAACAGTGTAATCCCCTGTTATCTAACCTGATTGATGAAACACTGCAGGTCGAGTGGGCTAACGATCTGGATGCGCTGGAGTGGCTGGCACCTTACGCACGTAAGAAGGCCTTTCGTCAGCAGTTCCGCACCATTAAGCAGCAAAACAAGCTGCGCCTGACGGTATATATCAAACGCGTCACCGGCATTGATGTGAACCCCGATGCGCTGTTTGATGTGCAGATTAAGCGTCTACATGAGTACAAACGCCAGCACCTCAGCCTGCTGCATATGCTGCACTGTTATCGCCAGCTACGTGAAGATCCGAAAAATCCTGACGTCGTACCGCGGGTGTTCCTGTTTGGCGCAAAAGCCGCGCCGGGTTATTACCTCGCTAAAAATATTATCTATGCCATCAATAAAGTGGCAGAAGTGATCAACAACGATCCGAAGGTGAGCGATCGGCTCAAAGTGGTGTTTATTCCGGATTACCGCATCACGGCGGCGGAATTGATGATTCCCGCCGCCGATCTTTCTGAACAGATCTCCACCGCCGGTTATGAAGCTTCTGGTACCGGTAATATGAAGCTGGCGCTCAACGGGGCGCTCACCATTGGTACCCTGGACGGTGCCAACGTCGAAATTGCCGATGCGGTGGGCGAAAAGAACATCTTTATCTTCGGCAATACCGTCGATGAGGTGAAGGCGCTCAAAGCCAACGGCTATAGCCCGAAAAAACTGCGCAAAAAGAACCCGTATCTTGATGGCTTGTTGAAGGACCTGGAGAAGGGCAAGTTTAGCGATGGCGATAAACAGGCGTTTAATTTGCTGCTCGATAGCCTGACCAAAAATGGCGATCCCTGGCTGGTGCTGGCGGATTTCGATGCATACATCGCCGCGCAGCAGCAAGTGGAAGCACTGTGGAAGAATCCAGAGGCTTGGACCAAGGCGGCCATCCTTAATACCGCGCGTACCGGGCGTTTTAGTTCGGATCGATCCATCCGCGATTATCAACAGCGTATCTGGCAGGCCGCACGCTGATGTCAGGTCGCCCTTAATGGCGACCTGACAACGCGATTACACGATTTTGTAGGGTGCGCATTTATGCGCACCGCGCCAGAGGAGAAAACCATGACGCTCAGCAAACTGGATCAGGACGCGCTGGCCGCCGGTATCGCCGTGGAATTTATCAATGCTAAAGGTGAACCGGAAAGCATCAGTGATGTGACTAAACGAGCCCTGCTGGCGGTAATGGATACGCCAGTAGGTAAGGTGCCGCCGCTGCCACCGGTGCAAGTCTTTACGCCGCGCGCCAAACGGCAGCTTACGCCTCAGGGCAAAGGCGAGTTTAGTTGGCAGCTCCAGAGCGAACAGGGCAAAACCTTCAGTGGGACCCTTCAGGGTGGGGAAGCGTTAGCGCTCCCGCCGCGCCTGCCGCAGGGCTATCACAGCTTCACGTTGCGTCAGGGACGCAAACAGTGGCAAACGCGCATCATTATCGCACCACGCCGTTGCTATCTGCCCGAGCCACTGCAACAGGGTGAAAAGCGTTGGGGCGCCTTGGTGCAACTTTACACGCTGCGATCTGACAGCAATTGGGGCATCGGTGATTTCGGCGATTTGCAGCAGATGCTGGAGCAGGTTGCGGCCAACGGCGGTGATTTTGTTGGCCTCAACCCTCTGCACGCCCTCTATCCGGCTCAACCGGACCATGCCAGTCCTTACAGCCCAACGTCGCGTCGCTGGCTGAATGTGCTCTACATTGACGTCAACCAGGTGGCAGCCTTCGCACAAAGTGAAGAGGCGCAGCGCTGGTGGGAGCTCGCGAAAACCCGTACCGTATTAAAACAAGCTCGTGCCACTGATTGGGTGGACTACAGTGCGGTCGCTGCGCTGAAAATAGCGGCATTACGTTTTGCCTGGCAAAGCTGGAAACCCGATGCCGATTTTCAGCAGTTTGTTGCTGAGGGCGGTGACGCGCTGCGCTATCAAGCGGCTTTTGATGGCATCCTTGCGGAACGTGCCGCCAGTCATCCTGACGAATGGGGCTGGGAGAAATGGCCGGAAGGTTGGCGTCACGCGCACCAGCCTGAGGTGCAGCAGTGGTGTGCCGATCATGAAGATGAGATTCAGTTCTGGAGTTGGCTGCAGTGGCTGGCGCAGCAACAGTTTGCGGCCTGCTGGCAGCGAAGCCAGCAACTGGGTATGGCGGTTGGGCTGTATCGTGATTTGGCGGTTGGGGTAGCGCAACACAGCGCAGAAACCTGGCTGGACCCGCAGCTCTATAAGCTTGGCGCGTCAGTGGGCGCACCGCCCGATCGTCTGGGGCCGCTGGGGCAAAACTGGGCGTTGCCGCCGCTCGATCCGCATGTGATGCGTGCACGGGGATATCAGCCGTTTATCGACCTGCTGCGTGCCAATATGCGTGACTGCGGCGCGTTGCGTATCGACCATGTGATGGCGCTACTGCGGCTGTGGTGGATCCCTTATGGCGAAGGTGCTGACAAGGGCGCGTACGTTTCGTATCCGGTCGACGAGTTGATGGCGATCCTCGCACTGGAAAGCCAGCGGCATGGCTGCATGGTGATTGGCGAGGATTTAGGCACGGTGCCGCCGATGATCGTTCGTATGTTGCGTAGCCACGGCATCTTTTCCTGGAAGGTTCTCTTTTTTGAACAGGAAAGAGATGGCCGATATCGCCCACCTTCTGCCTATCCTCGCCAGTCGATTGCCAGCGCCAGTACGCATGATTTGCCGACGTTAAGTGGATTCTGGCAGGCCGGTGATTTGACGTTGGGCGAGAAACTGGGGATGTACCGCGGAAGCGTACTGCAATCACTGCAACAACAGCGGGTCACGCAGAAGCAAGCGTTACTGGATGCATTACAGCAGGCGGGGGCACTGTCTGCACAAGGCACTGAGCTAGCGAATGAACAATCCCTCACACCCGCGCTGAATTTGGCGATGCATCGTTTTCTTGCTCAGACGGGAAGCGCTTTACTAGGACTACAACCGGAGGATTGGCTGGGAATGACTTCGCCAGTCAATGTACCGGGTACAGTGAATGAATATCCGAATTGGCGACGGAAGTTGAGCATCACGCTGGAAGAAATGTTTGATGATAAAGCGGTACAGCAGGTGATGAAAGCGGTCACCGTGGGGCGCAAAGAGGCATAAGAGAGCGGCAGCACGGATGCGCTGCCGCCACAAAATCAGTAGTAAGAGTGCTCGCCGCGCTGGTGTTCGGTGAGGTCACGCACACCTTTCAGCTCAGGGAAGGCTGCCAGTAGCTCTTTCTCGATACCATCTTTCAGCGTCACGTCGATCATTGAACAGCCGTTACAGCCGCCGCCAAACTGCAGAATGGCATAGCCGTCATCGGTGATTTCCATCAGCGATACGCGACCGCCATGGCCAGCCAGTTGCGGGTTGATCTGCGCCTGCAGCAGATACTCTACACGCTCAACCATTGGCGCATCGTCAGACACTTTGCGCATCTTGGCGTTCGGCGCTTTCAGCGTCAGCTGGGAACCGAGGTTGTCAGTGACAAAATCGATCTCGGCATCTTCCAGATAAGGAGCGCTCAGCTCATCGATATAAGCTGACAGCTTTTCGAACTTCATTTCGGTGTCAGTGGCTTCTACTGCATCGGGTGGGCAGTAAGAAACGCCGCATTCCGCGGTCGGCGTACCCGGATTAATGACGAATACGCGAATTTGCGTGCCGTCTTCTTGTTTCGACAGCAATTTCGAGAAGTGCTCTTGCGCAGCATCAGTAATAACGATCATGGCGATTGCTCAATAGTTGACTAAATTACTTGGTTATAATACGCCCAACACCGACGCTCTACAAGGTACGGCACAGGCAGCCAATATGTACGCTGGACGCGCCTTGCGCCAGCAGGATGCGGCTGATTTCTGCCACCGTGCTTCCGGTGGTCACCACATCATCGATGAGTAAGATATGACGTCCGCGCACCGACATTTCAAGGCGAAACGCGCCGCGCAGGTTCTTTTTACGGGCAGTGGCACGCAACGCATGTTGTAAAGCACCCTGCCTTCGACGGCGAACGCCTTCGCGATATTCACAGCCTAACCAGTGCGCCAGCGGTTTTGCCACCAACCCGGCCTGATTGTAGCCACGTCGCCAGGCTCGGCGGCGATGCAGCGGTACACTCAACACTAAATCTATGCGTGGTAAAAGGTTATTGCGCCGATTTGTTAATAATTTTAACAAAAGTAGCCGTGCCAGCATCACTCTAAGTGCGGTGGCGCGGGAAAATTTTAGCTGCAATACCCAATCGCTGACCGGTGGCTGGTAATCACTGACGCAGGTTAAGCTCTGCCACGGCAGCGGATGGCGGATGCAGCGGCCGCAGAGCTGGGTACCGCAGGCGGGTAGTCCACAACAAGGACAGAGTGTGGGTAAGGGGGGAATCTGCCTGATACAACGGCTGCATATGCCATGTCCCGCGATCTGCAGCGGCAAGCGGCATAGCCAACACAGTGCGGGGATTGATAGCATAGCGGCCTCTTTTTCACTTTTCGGGAGTGTAACCGATGAGTTCGCTTTACTGGCACACTACAGGCGAAGGCGATCGCGATCTTGTGCTGCTGCACGGCTGGGGACTAAACGCGGAAGTGTGGCAAAACATCGTTCCTCGACTCAGCCCGCATTTTCGCCTGCATTTGGTGGACCTGCCGGGCTTTGGCCGCAGCCAAGGCTTTGGGCCGCTTACCTTGGCCGATATGGCGCAACAGCTGCTACCGCAACTGCCCGCGCGTGCGGTGCTGCTAGGTTGGTCGTTGGGAGGATTGGTTGCCAGCCAAATCGCCTTGAAGCAGCCGGAACGCGTTAGCGCATTGATTAGCGTTGCCTCTTCGCCCTGTTTTACCGCTCACGGTGAGTGGCCTGGCATCAAGCCGGAAACGCTGGAAAGCTTTCAACAGCAGCTAAGTAATGACTTCCAGCGTACCGTGGAACGCTTCCTGGCGTTACAAACCATGGGCACGGAGAATGCACGCCAGGATGCACGTCAGTTGAAGGAGGTGGTGCTGTCGCAGCCGATGCCTTCGGTTGAAGTGCTTGAGGGCGGGCTGAAGATCTTGCATGAGGTGGATCTGCGTGCTGAGTTGCCGCACCTGACGCCGCCATTGCTGCGTTTGTACGGAGCGCTGGATGGCTTGGTTCCACGTCGTATTGCGCCGATGCTGGATGAAGCATTACCAACTTCCCCATCAATCGTGATGGAAAAGGCGGCACATGCGCCATTTATCTCTCATCCTGACGCATTTTGTCAGCATATTATTGAGTTCATCCAATCAGTTGAGCGTTAATTCTGTTGCTGCGGTGGCAAATTTGTCACCAGCGGCAATACTTTTGACGTGAGCTGCACCGCTGCTTGGTGTGAACCTGTCTTTTTCTCGCCTGTTGTGCTTCGCGGACGCTTACATCCCAATAATGGAAAATATGGATGAGGGTAATGCTATGAAGATGATGAAATGGGCTGTGGCTTCTCTGGTGATGAGCGCGGTGTCGTTTTCAGCGTTCGCTGCAAAGGAAGTGACCAAAGAAGAAGTGCAAAAAATGAATCTTGAGAAAATCGGTACGGTGACAACTTCGGGAGAAGCGACTTCTCCGATGGATGCTAAACGTGCTCTTTCTAAAGCGGCTGACGAGAAAGGCGGAAAATACTTTCTGGTGATTGCGGGTCGTGAGCATGGTAAGTTCAGCGCCACGGCGGATGTCTATAAGTAATCAACCGCGCAGCCACATAAACTGCCAGGCAGCGAGCGTGAATGGCTCGCTGCCATCTACTTTTTCCCCACTGATCACGTCCTGATAAAGTTTTGATTGCGGCAACTGCGTCGTGATGTCGCGGCTGCTGAGGTTAAAAATGCAGAGTAACCCCTCGTCGCTACCTGTTTGATGGCGACGTAGCATCAGCAGTGCATTTTCACTCTCTAATAACGTCATCGGGTTGTCGGGATGAAAGGCAGGCTGGCGCGTGCGGAGCTGAATCAAGGCGCTCAGGCGTTCATACACCTGCTGACGCAGCGTGTTGCCACCGCTGATCCATGCTTCCATGTCATGCAGGCTGTATTTTTCTCGATTGATCGCGCGGTTATGTCCGGCGGCATGCACGCCTTCGTTATCATTGCGCGAACCGAGGATGCTCTGGATGTAAATCGCGGGCACGCCGGGGAATACCAGCAAAATGGCGTGTGCGAGCAAGAATCGACGTAAACGCGTGTCATCATCATCAGTTTGATGGTTGAGTGCATCGAGGTAGGTCACGTTGATTTCATAAGGGCTGGTGGTGCCATCCGGATTGTTCTTGTAAGAGACCAGAGCGCCCTCCAGCGCTAACTCACGCACCAGCGCCACAATTTCGATTTCCGACAAAATCCCGCGAGCCGGGTTTAGGCCTATGCCATCGTGCGAAGCGAGGAAGTTGAAGAAAGTGGTGGTGCCATTTCCCGTGTCCAGCGTGCTGGCCCACTGGCGTAACGCACGTGATGAGCCAGAGTGAATGGCGTGCAGCACCAACGGCGGCAGGGAGAACTGATAGACCATTTGCGCTTCGTCATGACCGTTGCCAAAGTAGCTGATGTTGTCCTTATGCGGCACATTGGTTTCGGTGACAATCACCGTGCCGGGCGCGACCTCGTTGGCGATGGCACGAAACAGCTTCACTAACTGGTGCGTTTTAGGCAGATGGATGCAATTAGTGCCTGGCGTTTTCCACATATAGCCAACGGCATCGAGTCGCACATAATCGGCGCCTTTGTTGAGGTAATCCAGTAGCACGCCCACCATACGAATCAATACTTCCGGGTTGGCGAAGTTGAGGTCAATTTGGTCGGCACTGAAAGTGGTCCAGATAAAGCGTGTTTCGCCGTTAGCCAGAGTGAAAGGGGTGAGCAGCGGTGAGGTGCGTGGCCGCGTGACCGCACTAAGGTCCGTGGCGGGCGGCATGCTGATAAAAAAGTCATTCCAGCCGGGGTCCTGCGCGAGGAAATGTTGAAACCACTGGCTGTGCGCGGACATGTGATTACAGACGAAATCGAACATCAGCCGGGTTTCACTGTGCAAGGCAGCAATATGCTGCCAGTTGCCGCAGATCGGATTGACCTGGTGATAATCAATCACCGAGAAACCGTCATCAGACGAATAAGGGAAAAACGGCAGCAGGTGCACCAGGCTGAACGTCGATTGTAAGTGCTGCTGATAAAAGCGTGAGAAGCTGGCGAGCGTGGGCTGATCGGGTTCGCGGAACTGATCGGCATAGCTGATCAACACCACATCTTTTTCATCCCAGTGCGCTTTGCGTGGCAGTTTGGCGGTATCACGCGCAGCGCGAATGTGCGAAAGCAGGCGCTCACGTGCGGCGACGGGAAAGCGGCCTTCGTAAATCTCATCAAGTAATGCGTTGATTTTGTCCATCAGATCGTTGGGCCACGCGGAAGGTCATTTTTTCACACGGATTTTTTCAGCGTAGACGGTAGGGGGGATTTATCAACTTGAGAGGGTCATGCAGAGGCGCGTTTTAGGGCGGCATGAAGGCCGCCCTACACATGATGAGTTTAGCGCTTTTTACCGAAAGCCGCGGCCAATGCATCGCCCATGGCGCTATTGCCTGCTGGCGCACTGGCGGGTTTGCCGCGAGCTTTGTTGTGAGCAGTTGGGCGGTTCTGCTCTTTGCCACTGCTGCGGTTATTACCGCCGCGCGCATTGCTTTCGCCAGGTTGCTCATCCAGACGCATGGTGAGGGCAATACGTTTGCGCTGCATATCCACTTCCATCACCTTCACTTTGACAATGTCGCCGGCTTTCACCACTTGATGCGGATCTTCAACGAACTTGTCGGAAAGTGATGAGATGTGAACCAGACCATCCTGGTGTACGCCGATATCGACAAAGGCACCGAAGTTGGTGACGTTGGTGACTGCGCCTTCCAGAATCATGCCTGGCAGCAAATCATTCAGCGTTTCTACACCTTCAGCAAACTGCGCGGTTTTGAATTCAGGACGTGGATCGCGGCCCGGTTTCTCCAGCTCTTTAATGATGTCAGTGACAGTCGGCAGACCAAAACGCTCATCGGTAAAGTCACGCGCGTTGAGGTCACGCAAACCACCAGGATTGCCCATCAACTCGTTCAATGCCTGCTCGGTTGCCGCCAGAATACGCTCAACCAACGGATAGGCTTCTGGGTGCACCGTTGAGGCATCCAGCGGGTTATCACCCTGGTTGATGCGCAGGAAGCCCGCACACTGCTCAAACGCTTTTGGCCCAAGACGGCTGACTTTTAACAGCTGCTGACGGTTCTGGAAGCGACCATTCTCATCACGCCAGCTGACAATGTTCTGCGCCATCATGCGCGTCAAGCCTGCTACACGGGTCAACAGCGCCACCGAGGCGGTATTGAGGTCAACCCCTACGGCGTTCACGCAGTCCTCTACCACGGCGTCCAGTTTCTTCGCCAGCTGGCTTTGGCTGACGTCGTGCTGATACTGGCCCACACCGATAGATTTCGGGTCGATTTTTACCAGTTCGGCCAGTGGATCTTGCAGACGGCGTGCGATGGAAACGGCTCCGCGCAAAGAAACGTCTAAATCGGGGAACTCCAGTGCGGCCAGTTCAGAAGCCGAGTAAACGGAGGCGCCCGCTTCACTGACGATCACTTTCTGCGCGTGGATTTGCGGGAACTGCTTCTGCACGTCGAGGAAGAAGCGCTCGGTCTCGCGTGAAGCGGTACCGTTGCCGATGGCCACCAGTTCAACCTGATGTTTGGCACAGAGCGCGGCAATTGAGTTCGCTGCTTTTGCGACTTGTCCGGTGTGCGGATAAATCGTGTCGGTCGCGACTAATTTGCCGGTGGCATCCACCACGGCGACTTTTACGCCGGTACGCAGGCCTGGATCGAGGCCCATGGTCGCGCGCATGCCAGCCGGAGCAGCCATCAGCAGATCGTGCAGGTTGCGGGCGAAGACATTAATTGCTTCATCTTCAGCGCGTTCACGGATGGTGCCCATCAGCTCGGTTTCGAGGTGCAGCAACACCTTGATGCGCCAGGTCCAGCTCACCACGGCTTTACGCCAGCTATCCGCCGGAGCGTTATTCAGTCGCAGTTGCAGGTGTTCGGTAATCAGTGTCTCTCCGTGGCTTTCACGGGGTGCTTCATCAAATTGCGGATCGGCATTCAGCGACAGTTGCAGCACGCCTTCATTGCGACCACGGAACATCGCCAATGCACGGTGCGAAGGCACAGAACTCAGGGCTTCATGATGATCGAAGTAATCGCGGAATTTCGCGCCTTCTTCCTCTTTGCCTTCCACCACGCGGGACACCACGTGCGCATTCTTCCACAGATAATCTCGCACTTTCGCCAGCAGCGTTGCGTCTTCGGCAAAGCGTTCCATCAGGATGTAGCGTGCGCCGTCCAGTGCTGCGCGCACGTCGGCAACGCCTTTATCCGCATCGACATAACCCGCTGCCAGTTGTTCTGGGTCCTGTGAAGCATCGTGCCACAGCGTTTCAGCCAGCGGTTCCAGACCGGCCTCAATGGCAATTTGACCACGGGTACGACGTTTCTGCTTATAAGGCAGGTAAAGGTCTTCCAGCTCGGTTTTATTCAGTGTGTTATGGATCGCGCTGGCGAGTTCTGGAGTAAGTTTGCCCTGTTCGTCGATGGATTTTAGAATCGACTGACGGCGATCTTCCAGCTCACGCAGATAGCCAAGACGGCTCTCAAGCTGACGCAACTGGGTGTCGTCCAGCCCACCGGTCACTTCCTTACGATAACGTGCGATAAACGGCACGGTGTTCCCTTCATCCAGCAAGCGAACGGCTGCGTCAACCTGGTCGGCGCGCGCCTTCAGCTCACTTGCGATAATCTGGCTCAGTGAATCTTTCATCATCATTAACAATGCTTACACAGGGTTGGAAATAGGGGACAGTTATACGGATTGAGACTGCAAATTGCCAGCCGGGGGCAAGTGAATCCGTCTTTTTCTGAATGCAGCGCGCACATTGTTGGGCACGCCTTGCTGAAGGCTGAACAGTCGCTTATTGTTGGCTTCCTGACGACCTGAAATGCTGTTACCACGAGTAGATGTGATGAAAACTCAATTGATTACCCGCGAAGGCTACAACAAATTACGTGCCGAGCACGACCATTTGTGGAATGAAAAGCGTCCGGAAATCACCAAAATTGTCTCCTGGGCTGCGAGCCTTGGCGATCGCTCGGAAAATGCCGATTACACCTATAACAAGCGTCTGTTGCGCCAGATTGATCGCCGTGTGCGCTATCTGCGCAAGTGCCTCGCCGATCTCAAAATCGTTGACTATGCCCCACAGCAGGAAGGCAAAGTGTTTTTTGGTGCCTGGGTGGAGGTGGAGAATGAGCAGGGCGAGGCAAAGCGGTTTCGTATTGTTGGGCCCGATGAAATTTATGGTGAAGGGATAAAAGATTACATCTCAATTGATTCGCCGATGGCGCGCGCGTTGATCAAGAAAGAAGTGGATGACGAGGTGACGGTGAACACGCCAGAAGGACAAAAGATCTGGTTTGTGAACAGCATTGAATACGTTAAGGATACGGAATAAAAAAGAGGCGGAGAATAATGGCTTGGGTAAAAAAGCCTTGGGCGCTACTTATTCTCCGGTGGCGAAATGGGCTGGCAGTAAAAAGGGAAAAGCGCCGTAGCCTTGCCGCGCTCTGAAGATACGAATTATTTGCCGGGCGTGGTGGCTGTGGTGGTAGACGTGCTGCTTGAGCCTTTGTCACCCCCACCCATGGTGGCTAATGCCACGCCAAGCAGTGCACCAACGGCACCGACGCCAATGGCGTCTGAGTTACCTTTAGCGGTGGTTGAGGCTTGTGCCCCTGCCGCTTCGCCCGCGCTGGTGGCAGCCTGCGCCTGAGAAAGGCTGGTCAGAACCAGTGCACTCAGCAAGACCATCGTTTTTTTCATTTTTCTTTCTCCAAATAGACGCAATATCTGCAGGAACTCGTGCAGTTTCTGAGATCCATGTCTGAGAGGAAAGTGATGTTTACTCACTGATTAATCTGTCTTTATTTAATACTGGACTTGATTGGGGCGGGTTTGGCAATGTTCCGAGAGCAGTCAGGTACCTAAAACAGAAAGTGCCAGATAATCTGCTGTGATTATCCCTATATCGAAAGATACTTCCCTGGTGACTTAAGCCAAATGGCGCGGCATAGCCACGTGCGTTGCGGCTAAAGGCAAAATGATCCAGACGCGAACAGAAAACCGCGTGAATTTTCAGATAAGGGCTAAGCGGGTTGAAAGTACAGACAAAAAGCGCGAGACAATGCGCATTTCAGGGCTAAAATTAAATATAAGCTGCTGTTTAATATGCTTTGTAACAATTTCGGCTAGAATATAAACCATTAATGACTGTCACATGTAGGCATCTTTTTTACACAATATTGGCTCAGGCAATGGCGCCTTTGGGAGTTGAACATGCAAGAGAACTACAAAATTCTGGTCGTCGATGATGATATGCGTTTGCGCGCACTGCTCGAACGTTATCTCACCGAACAGGGCTTTCAGGTGCGCAGTGTCGCCAACGCCGAGCAGATGGATCGTCTGCTGACTCGTGAATCATTCCATTTAATGGTGCTTGATTTAATGCTGCCAGGCGAAGATGGCTTATCCATCTGCCGTCGCTTACGTAGCCAAAGCAACCCGATGCCGATCATCATGGTCACCGCCAAGGGTGAAGAGGTCGATCGTATCGTTGGGCTGGAAATCGGTGCCGATGACTACATTCCTAAGCCGTTTAACCCACGTGAGCTGCTGGCACGTATTCGTGCCGTGTTGCGTCGTCAGGCTAATGAGCTGCCGGGTGCACCTTCACAAGAAGAAGCGGTTATCGCCTTTGGTAAGTTCAAGCTGAACCTCGGTACGCGTGAAATGTTCCGTGAAGATGAGCCAATGCCGTTAACCAGTGGTGAGTTTGCCGTGCTGAAAGCCTTGGTGAGCCATCCGCGTGAGCCGCTGTCACGTGACAAGCTGATGAACCTGGCGCGTGGTCGTGAGTACAGTGCGATGGAGCGTTCTATCGACGTGCAGATCTCGCGTCTGCGTCGCATGGTAGAAGAAGATCCGGCGCATCCACGCTACATTCAGACCGTATGGGGTCTTGGCTACGTCTTTGTTCCGGACGGCAGCAAAGCATGAGGCGATTGCGCTTCTCTCCTCGCAGTTCGTTTGCCCGCACTTTGCTATTGATCGTTACCTTGCTGTTCGTCAGCCTGGTAACGACCTATCTGGTGGTGCTGAATTTCGCCATTCTTCCTAGTCTGCAGCAGTTTAATAAAGTTCTCGCTTACGAAGTCCGTATGTTGATGACTGACCGGTTGCAGCTGGAAGATGGTACGCAGTTGGAAGTGCCTCCGGCATTTCGCCGTGAGATTTATCGTGAGTTGGGTATTTCGTTGTATACCAACGCGGCGGCGGAAGAGAGCGGCTTGCGCTGGGCGCAGCATTACGAATTCCTCAGCGAGCAGATGGCGCAACAGCTTGGCGGCCCGACCGATGTGCGTGTCGAGGTGAATAAGAATTCCCCAGTGGTCTGGCTGAAAACCTGGTTGTCGCCAGACATCTGGGTGCGCGTTCCACTGACGGAAATCCATCAGGGCGACTTCTCGCCGTTGTTCCGCTACACCCTGGCGATTATGCTGCTGGCGATTGGCGGTGCCTGGCTGTTTATTCGTATTCAGAACCGACCCCTGGTCGACCTGGAGCACGCAGCGCTGCAGGTCGGTAAAGGCATTATTCCTCCACCGTTACGTGAGTACGGCGCCTCTGAAGTACGTTCAGTGACGCGGGCATTCAATCAGATGGCTGCGGGGGTCAAGCAGTTAGCCGATGACCGCACACTGTTGATGGCTGGCGTCAGCCACGATTTGCGTACGCCATTGACGCGTATTCGTCTCGCGACTGAGATGATGGGTGAGCAGGACGGTTATCTGGCTGAGTCGATTAACAAGGATATCGAAGAGTGCAATGCCATCATTGAGCAGTTCATCGATTATCTGCGTACTGGTCAGGAGATGCAGACCGAACGTGCCGATCTGAACAGCGTGTTGGGTGAAGTGGTGGCTGCGGAGAGCGGCTACGAGCGTGAGATTGAGAACGCGGTGATGCCAGAAGAGTTAATGCTGGATATTAACCCGCTATCGATCAAACGCGCAGTAGCGAATCTGGTGGTCAATGCGGCACGTTATGGCAATGGCTGGATTAAAGTCAGTAGCGGTCAGGAGCTGAATCGCGCCTGGTTCCAGGTGGAAGATGATGGCCCGGGCATTAAGCCGGATCAGCTTCAACATCTGTTCCAGCCGTTTGTTCGCGGTGATAGTGCGCGCAGTACCAGTGGCACCGGCTTAGGCCTGGCGATTGTGCAGCGTATTATTGATGCGCACGATGGGTCGCTGGAGATTGGTGACAGTGAGCATGGCGGATTGCGTATCCGCGCGTGGCTGCCGATTCCCGAGCATAGTGCACCGGCGTTGATCAGCAATCATCAAAGTTAAAAAAAGTAGCGGCGCAATTTATTGCGCATCATTCAGCGATATTACCGCTTCAGGTATGCGCGATAAATCGCGCCGCTACCGAATTTGCGCCCAACGAGCCGCCTTCTGGCGGCTCGTTCATATCACAACTGCGGGCCAGCCTGCACCAGCGCCTTACCTGCATCGTTATCGGTGTACTTCTCGAAGTTAGTGATAAAACGCTGCGCCAGATCTTGCGCGGCTTGCTGCCATGCGGCTTCGTCCTGCCAGCTGCGACGCGGATCCAGAATCGCATCGTCCACCTGCGCCAGCGAAGTGGGCATCTGCAGGTTAAATACCGGTAGTGTCTTCGTCTCGACGTCATCCAGCTCACCCGTCAGAATCGCGTTGATAATGGCACGCGTCTCTTTCAGCGAAATACGTTTACCACTGCCGTTCCAACCGGTGTTCACCAAATACGCTTGTGCCCCAGCCGCTTCCATACGCTTCACCAGCACATCAGAGTACTGCGTTGGGTGTAACGTCAGGAAAGCGGCACCAAAGCAGGCAGAGAACGTTGGAGTGGGCTGCGTGACACCGCGCTCGGTACCCGCCAGCTTGGCCGTAAAGCCAGACAGGAAGTGATACTGCGTCTGTTCCGGCGTTAAGCGTGAAACCGGCG
Organism: Pantoea vagans; assembly: GCF_001506165.1. Lineage (NCBI taxonomy): Bacteria > Pseudomonadati > Pseudomonadota > Gammaproteobacteria > Enterobacterales > Erwiniaceae > Pantoea > Pantoea vagans. The sequence goes on from NZ_CP011427.1 coordinate 130,511, forward strand.
GCAGCACACCAAAGGCATCTGCCGTCAGGAAAATCACGCGCCTGGCATGCCCGGCTTTAGAAACCGACTGCACAATGTTGTCGATGTGCTCAATCGGATAGGAGACTCGGGTATTTTCGGTCTTGCGGGCATCCGCATAATCAACGCTACCGTCGGCGCGGACCACTACATTCTCCAGCAGAGCATCACGGCGGATGGCGCGATAGATTTCCGGTTCGGCTTGCTCAGACAGATTGATGGTTTTAGCGTAGCAGCCACCTTCAAAGTTAAACACGCCATCATCATCCCAACCGTGTTCGTCGTCGCCAATTAACTGGCGATCGGGATCGGTGGAGAGGGTGGTCTTGCCGGTACCAGACAGGCCGAAAAACACCGCGACATCGCCAGTTTTACCGACGTTTGCGGAACAGTGCATGGCAGCGATGCCTTTTAACGGCAGCAGGTAGTTCATGATGGCGAACAGGCCTTTCTTCATCTCACCACCGTACCAGGTGCCGCCAATCAGCTGCATGCGTTCGGTGAGATTGAAGGCGACAAAGTTCTCAGAGTGCAAACCCTGCGCCTGCCAGTCTGGATTCGTGCACTGTGCCGCGTTCATCACCACGAAATCGGGCTTGAATGCCGCCAGTTCCGCTTCACTTGGGCGAATAAACATGTTTTTGACGAAGTGCGCCTGCCATGCCACTTCCATCACAAAGCGCACGCTGAGGCGGGTGTCCGGATTTGCGCCGCAGTAAGCGTCCACAACAAACAAACGCTTGCCCGAGAGCTGTGCGGTGCAGCGGTCTTTCAGCGCCTGCCAGGTTTCCTGTGACAGCGGCTGGTTGTCGTTCTTGCCGTTGCCGACGTCGTTCCACCACAGGGTGTCACGCGTGGTGTCATCCCGCACAATGTACTTATCTTTTGGCGAGCGCCCAGTGAAGATGCCGGTATCCACGGCAACAGCGCCGCTCTGCGTCAGGATGCCTCGCGCATAACCTTCCAGTTCCGGGCGGGTTTCTTCCTGAAACAGCGTATCAAAGTCAGGGTTGTACACCACTTCCGTGGTGCCGCTGATGCCCAAAGTGGCGAGGTCTTGCGATGTCAGGCCGTTAGCGCGCATGTGGCTGCTCCTTAAATCGTACTTCATAGCATTTTATGTGGGGGATTCTGCGTCCTGCCTCGCATAGCCGGGCAGGGCAGATCGCGCGCAGTCTACACGTCTCGGCGGGCTGTAAAAGTGAGGATAGTTAAAAATGCGAGCTGGAACGTGACAAGCAGCGAAATCTGCCACTTAAGAAATTAAAGTCAGCGTAAATTAGTTAATTTTCGCCGGGAGTGATGGGGGAATGTCTGAAGAAATGCGGGCGGCATCACCGCCCGACAGAGAATTAATGCACTTGATCGCTGTTGTTGGTTGGTGCATTGCGAATAGCTGCAATGTCTACCGCATCGTACACATAGTGCGAACCGCAATAGTCGCAATGCATATCGATTTTACCGTCTTCCTCAAGGATCTCGTCCACTTCCTCAACAGGTAACGTATTCAGCACTTCGCCGCAGCGTTCGCGTGAGCAGGTGCATTTGAAGCTGACTGGTGTAGGGTCAAATACCGTCGCTTCTTCCTGATGGTAGAGGCGCCACAGTACATCGGTCGCAGGCAGTTCGATCAGCTCTTCGCTCTTCACGGTTTCGGTCAGCGTGGCGAGATGGTTGAAGTCATCCTGGCTTGATTCCTGCGCAGGCAACACCTGCAGCAGAATACCGGCTGCGCCTTTCTCGCTGGTGCGAATAAACAGACGTGTTGGCAACTGCTCAGAGCGCATGAAGTAATCTTCGAGGCAGCCTGCCAGCGTATCCGCTTCCAGACCGACCACGCCCTGATAACGCTCGCCTTTTTCAGGTGAAATGGTGATCACCAGATAGCCGTTGCCGACCATCTCTTTCAGGCTGCTGCCTGGGGCAATCTCCGCGTCTTCTTTCACGCGCGCCACACCGCGCAGTTCCTGATTATTATTGCCATTAATCACTGCCAGCGTCAGCGGGCCATCGCCCTGTAACTGCACAGTGATGTCGCCGTCAAATTTCAGCGTAGCGGTCAACAGGCTGGTCGCAACCAGCAGTTCACCCAGCAGGATTTTTACCGGCTCAGCATAGTTGTGGTCCTTGACGATTTCGCGCCAGGTTTCAGAAACGTTGACCAGCTCGCCGCGCACGGCGACGTTTTCAAACAGGTAACGGTGCAGTTGATCTTGAACAGACATAGTGTTTCTCTCGTTGGGGCGGATATTACTCATCGCCCGACAATTTAAATTTCATCAGATCGCGACGCTCTTTCTTATCCGGGCGGCGATCGGGATGCGGCATCGTAAGGGCGTTCATCTTGCGTGCCAGCGCGGTTTTCTCACGCTTCTCAATACTGGCGGCAGTTTCCGCGTACATCTCTTGCGCTTCACTGGCGGGGCGGCGTTGCTCACCAATCGCTGTGATGATGACCGTGCGCTCATCGTTGCCCTGACGCAGCGTTAGCTCGGCCTGCAATTCAACGATTTTGCTCGGTTTGCTGCGTTGACCGTTGTAATGCACTTTGCCGCCTTCGATCATTTCGCGGGCGATGGCGCGGGTTTTATAAAAGCGCGCAGCCCACAGCCATTTGTCGAGGCGGACGCCTTCGCTGGTTTTCTCTTTCATTGCGGCTCCTGCTTTAGCGCAGCGTTTCACACAACTGGCGATAGTCTCGCACTGCCGTATGACGCTGGAAAGTTTGATCGGGCCGACCGGAATCCGGGTTGCTGACACCTAAGCACCAGCGAATCCCCCAACGGGCAGCCGCATCCAGAATCGGCTCGCTGTCATCAATGAAAAGCGTGCGCGTACTGTCGAATGCAGTTTGCTGCTGAACGGCCTGCCAGAGACGTGGATCCTCTTTCGGATACCCAAAGGTATGGGTGGAAAGTAATAAATCAAGGTGGGCAGCTAATCCGGTCTGTTCCAGCTTCACATCAAGATTGTACGGGTGTGCATTGGTCAGCAAAATGGTGCGCTTGCCCGCAGCCCGCAGCGCCTGCAAAAAAGGCACTGTGTCATCACGCATCGCCGCGCGGTGGCGTTTTTCCCACGTCATGGCGCGGATATCCAGCGCCAACTCCTGTGACCAGTAATCAAGACAATACCAGTTTAGCGTATGCGCCACGGCTTGATACTTTTGCTGAATCAGCTGATGCGCTTCCGCCAGCGTGATGTCACGTTCGCGGCTCAGGGTTTCCGGAACATGTTCCAGCCAGAAATGGCGATCAAAGGCGAGATCAAGCAACGTGCCATCCATATCCAGCAGCACGGTATCGATCTCAGACCAGTTAAGCATTGGCATCTTCACCCCCTAAAAACAGGGCGACAGGGTAGCACAGAAGGAAAGGGCTCAGAACAGGGAGCGCACGCTCTGCATAGTGCTGAGATTGTGGTTGAAGCACTTGTCGTAATATTGCTGGATTTCCACCATCCGTAGGCGATTTCGGTGAATGCGGCGCAGAGCCAGCAAGCCGTTGGTGACACCACAGAGAATCAGCACCAGCATCAACAAGGCGGTACCCAGATAGCGCCACTGCGCCATGGAGTCGGGTTCATTATGCAGCGCAATGTGACGCGTGCCGTTGGCGTCAGTGGTAATGCTGGTAATGATGCCATTGGCGGCGAATGGCGTATGTAACAGCATGCCGGACATGCGTTGCAATTCACGCCACTGAGACGGCGCATCAAGGTCAAACAGCGAGACTGACGGCTGCGGCTGTGTCACCATCTGACGGCCCTCATCGCTGATAATCAGGAAACCACCGGGTGGTGGGCTATTCAACGTTTCCGCTGCGCGACGGGTTTCACGTGAGAAGAAAGTGGAGGTGGCGGTATTGACCAGATTCTCCAGCGCTTCGGCGCTCACCGGACGCAGCAGAACGTTCATACCGTTGAGCTTGCCCGTATCTGCGCGATGGATGAGTGAATCCCAGTCTTTCGCATTACCCAAGTTCACCAGCGCGTTCTTCAACCGCACACAGTCTTGCTGCTGGCTGCACAGATCCTGCGTTTTCAGCACCAGATCGGAGAAGTCATCCAGCAGAATCATGCCTGACTTTTGAATGGCAGAGGCGAGCTGCGGGTTGAGTTTAGGATCGGTATTGGTTTCCGGATGCAACTGGCGCGTGGTGGTATCCAGCAGCGCGGCAGCCTTATCAATGATGTCAGACTGAGGTTGCGGCAAAGGTGCTGCATTGTTCCAGTAAATCGCTGAGCAGTCGAACGGCATATAAGCATAGCTACGATTGCTCTGGTAATTTCCTGGCACTGAACACATGCCGGTACCACTCACTTTCAGGTTGTCGCCAATGTGCAGCGGCAGTGCACTTAGCTTATCGACGCTATTGACCTCAATGCTCTCTGTGCCTTTTACCCACGCGAGACTGAGCTTGATCGGCATGCCCAGTGGAATCCAGGTAAACAGCATCACCAGTACCAGCAGTGAACCACAGGCCAGCACCAGATTTCTACGCCAGCGCTGCACGGGGAAGTTGCGCACTTCATCATGGAGTGAGAGGAAGCGGCCCTGGCGCACGACCTGGCGGTTAAGGTAAATATCGACATCCGTCATCTGACCCAAGTCATGTGCAACGTAGGGCTGCCAGTGGGTCGGGTAAACTAAATCGATAATACCGAGTGAGATGTTGCTCTGCTCCTGATTGGATTCACCAAACAGGCCCCAGCGTTTTGGCGCGCCGCGCAGGCAGTGCACTTCTCGCAATCCTTTCTCGCCAGGGAAACGGTAGAGGAACCATAAACTGGTGGCGATGATCAAGCCGGCGGGCAGGGCAATCCACACCATCAGGCTACCTGGCAGCACCAGACTGAGGAACAACAGCAAGAAAGCGAAACAGATCGCGACGGCTTCGCGTGTGCCGTCCGGACGTGACAAACGATACTCTTCGGGCGTTTCTTTACGCACCTGCAGCAATTCGACATTTTCACTCTCTTCCTTGCGGATGGAGGCGTTCGTCGACATTGACCGCACCAATGGCGGCAGCGCAGGCTGCTCGATGGCATAGTTCACCAGTGAGTGACCGTTGAGAGAGATCACCAGCGGCATTGTCTGCGTGCGAATCAGTTCTACATAGTTCTCTTCAGCGATGTACTGTTCCCACAACGGAGGAAGATGGACTTCCACTTCATCCAGGTAATAGCGCCATTGATGGGCGTCATCGGTAGAAAGGCCGTAGCGGGTAATAGAACGCGTGACGGGATAGACATTGTTGCTTTGCGCGGTAAGCGTCAGGGCTTCTGGCTCTCGGGACTTCTTAGAGGAGCGGGCATCGCTGCGTTGTCGCTGTTTCGCCAGTGACGCAATGTAGGTTTCCACTGCACTGCGTTCTTCATCGGTGAGTTTACGGCAGGGCGGACTAATAAACGGCAGTGGTTTCGCCAACGGCGGACGATGCCGCATAGCGTACCAGTAGCCAATGCCTGCTACTAATGAGCAGACCAGCATGACAGCCAGAATGATGATAAAAGTGCTCATGCTTTGCTCAATCCAGCCAAAAAACTGCCTTCACGTTTAAGATGTACTCCCGGTGGAACCATCAATACAAGTCAATTTTGGCGAGCAGAAGTCATTCTGACAAGAAAAAACTCAGATAAAATAACGCACAAAATCATTGAATTATAAATTATTAGATTATTCCTTAGTGGGATGTTAACCAGGCGGCACTCAATTAAATATCGGTATTTTCTGAATTTAGTCAAACCCGGTTGACTTATTGTGAAAATTTAAGTCTAGCGATAACAAGAAGTTGTTAGCAGCGGTAAGTGGATATGTGTCACCATGCTTTCCATTCGTTGCGTGTCGCACAATGCTTCGGGCTTCGGTATGCTGGCATTATCGCGTTTCACAAGGTTGTGCAAAGTTTGAGGCTGATATGAAAATGACATTGAAAAAACCTGACATCCTCAACGTGGAAGCTGTCGCTCGCTCCCGATTATTCACCATCGAAGCGGTTGATCTCGCTTTCAGTAATGGTGCACGCCGCGTCTATGAACGTATGAAACCTTCCGATCGTGAAGCGGTGATGATCGTGCCGATTATCGGTGAGGATGTCATCCTGATTCAGGAATATGCCGTCGGGTTGGAAAGCTACGAGTTGGGCTTCCCAAAAGGGTTGATTGATCCTGGCGAAAGCGCCTTTGAAGCGGCCGACCGTGAACTCAAAGAGGAAGCGGGTTTTGGTGCCAGGAAGCTGGAAGCGCTGGGCAAACTCACCATGGCACCCTCCTATTTCTCCAGCAAGATGAACATTGTGGTGGCGGAAGAGTTATATGAAGAGAAGCTGGAAGGGGATGAACCGGAACCGCTGATTGTCCGGCGTTGGCCGCTTAACAACCTGCTGGCACTGCTGGACGAGCCGGATTTCCGTGAAGCGCGTAACGTCAGTGCGCTGTTTTTGGTACGTGAATGGCTGGTGAAGCAGGGGCGTTTAACCTACTGATTTACGCCCTGCACAGATAAAAAAGCCGGCAAACAGTGCCGGCTTTTTTCATTAGAACAGTTCGTGGCTTTCACCGTTGTCCATGATAGTGGTGCCGACATCATGGGACGAGTACTCGGTGGGCTGAGTACCGTTGATAAAGTACTCCTGACGGGTATTGCCTCCGCCGTTAGCCAGTTTGCCGGTACCACGATCGATGGTCACGGTGACCACGCCATCCGGCGGTGTCAGAGGCTGCACAGGCACACCATCCAGAGCGGATTTCATGTAATCATCCCACGCTGGCTGCGCACTTTTCGCGCCACCCTCATAGCCAGAGATCTGATCTGGAATGGCACCTGACATGGTCGAGCGGCCCAGCGCACGCGAATCATCGAAACCGATCCACACCGAGGTCACCACGCCCGGGCCATATCCAGAGAACCAGGCGTCTTTCGAGCTGTTGGTGGTACCGGTTTTTCCGCCGATATCATTACGCTTTAGATCGCGGCCTGCACGCCAGCCCGTTCCCATCCAGCCCGGTTCGCCAAAGATATTGGAGTTCAGCGCGCTTTTGATCAGGAATGACAGCGGCGTGTTAATCACGTGCGGTGCATATTGCTGATCGCCAGCCGGCTGTGGCTGAGCGGGTACTTGCTCCAGTTCCGGTTGTGGCACGGTCTGATTTTGCGATTGATCGGAAGTCGAAATGTTTTCCACACTCTCTTCGTTCAACGCCACGGATTTCTTGGTTTCACCGTAAATCACCGGCAGGTTGCACTGCGGACAGGCAATTTTCGGCTTCTCTTCAAATATCACGCCACCCTGTTCATTTTCAATTTTGGTAATGAAGTAAGGGTCGATCAGGAAGCCACCGTTCGCCATCACCGAATAACCGCGCGCCATTTGCATTGGTGTAAATGAAGCCGCACCTAAAGCCAGTGACTCGGTATGGATAATGTTTTGCGCCGGGAAGCCGAAGCGCTGCAAATATTCAGCGGCATAATCCACGCCCATGGCGCGCATCGCACGGACCATCACCACGTTTTTAGACTCGCCCAGGCCCTGACGTAAGCGAATGGGACCCGCGTAAGTCGGTGGTGAGTTTTTCGGACGCCAGTCGGCACCGGCACCGGCATCCCAACGCGAAATCGGTACGTCGTTAAGGATAGAAGCCAGCGTCAAACCACGGTCCATGGCGGCGGTATACAGGAACGGTTTGATGTTTGAACCCACCTGACGCAGCGCCTGCGTTGCGCGGTTAAACATACTTTGGTTGAAGTCAAAACCGCCGACCAGCGCGCGTACCGCACCGTCTTCCGGATTGAGCGACACCAGTGCTGAGTTCACCAGCGGCACCTGACCTAACCACCAGTCATTATTCACTTTGCGCACCCAAATCTGCTGGCCGGTTTGCAGCACCTGCGTCACGCTGCGCGGCGTTGGACCCTGCAACGTGTCAGATTTGTACGGACGCGCCCAGCGGACGCCTGCCAGGCTCAGCGATACGCTGCTGCCATCTTTCATCATTGCAGTCGCTTCATCAGCGCTGGCGCTGGTGACCACGGCGGCATTCAATGGGCCGTAAGTCGGCAAGTCTTTCAGGGCGTTTTGAATACGGCTCTTATCCCAGCTGGCTTCACCCACTTTCCACAGCACGTTGGTGGGGCCGCGGTAACCATGACGCATGTCGTAAGCCATCACGTTATTACGCACGGCTTGCTGCGCGGCTTCCTGTAGATGACGAGTGACAGTGGTATAGACCTTGTAGCCATCTTCGTAGGCGCTATCACCGTAACGCTTCACCATCTCCTGGCGCACCATTTCGCTCAAATAAGGGGCAGAGAACGCAATTTCGGGGCCGTGGTAGACCGCGACCAGTGGCGTATTGCGCGCCTCATCATACTGCTGCTGGGTGATGTAATTCTGGTCGAGCATACGCGCCAGCACCACATTACGACGCGACAGCGCGCGGGCATGTGAGTAAAGCGGGTTGAACGTTGAAGGTGCTTTCGGCAAACCAGCGATCATCGCCATTTCGCTTAACGACAGCTGATCAACGGGTTTACCAAAATAGACCTGTGCCGCCGCCCCTACGCCATAGGCGCGATAGCCGAGATAGATTTTGTTGAGATACAGCTCGAGGATTTCATCTTTACTCAGCAGCTGCTCAATGCGAATCGCGAGGAAGGCCTCTTTGATCTTACGCATCAGCGTGCGTTCAGGACTAAGGAAGAAGTTACGCGCCAGCTGTTGCGTAATGGTACTCGCACCCTGTGAGGCGTGTCCGGATACCAGCGCAATGCTGGCGGCACGGAAAATCCCCACCGGATCGACACCATGGTGCTCGTAGAAACGGCTGTCTTCGGTCGCAATGAACGCTTTAATCAGCTCAGGCGGCATCTGTTGCAGGGTGAGCGGCACGCGGCGCTTCTCACCATACTGGGCGATCAACTCGCCGTCAGCGCTGTAAACCTGCATGGGGGTTTGCAGACGCACGTCTTTCAATGTGTTCACGTCTGGCAGCTGTGGCTCAATGTACTTGTACAAGCCATAGACCGTGCCGGCTCCCAGCAAGATGCAACACACTGCAAGAATCAATAAATACTTTACGAACTTCACCTGAGAATTCCCATCTGTTGTCGTTTGGGCAGTTTATAAACAATCGCGCGGTAGTATAAAGGCAAGCCTGACGCTTTGATATACCCGTCATACTTCAAGGGGTAGGTGCGCCAGGGTAGACCTTTTTTTACCTTTAAAGATAAGGAGATCGCGCACATGGCTTTTCAGCGCTGGCAAATCGGACTGGACATCCAAAATGGACAACTCTGCGCCTTGGGCATTGAACGCCGACGTCATGGTTGGCAACTGCGACACTGGTGGCAGCAACCGGTGCCGCACGATACGTTACGCAACGGCGTGTTGCAAACGACCCCGTTGTTACAGGAGATGTTAACGCGCTGGCAGCGTCATCTGCCTAAGCGTTATTCTCTCCGCGTTGGGCTGCCTCCACAGTTGGTGCTGCAACGCACGTTGCCGTTGCCGGAGACTTCTCTGAGTGAGCCGGCCATGAGCCGCTATGTTGCCTCTTCGGCGCAACGTTTATTTCCTGTCGAGCCCGCTTCGCTGTCAATTGACTACCGAGCCGCAGGGAAAGCTTCGCAGATATGCATCACCGCCGCGCGGCGCGAGGTGATTGCACAGTGGCTCTCACCGTTGAAGCAATCCGGCTTGCGGCCTGATGTGTTTGAACTCAGTAGCCTGGCGCTAACCCAGATTGCCATGCGCATGCCACTGCAGCGTGACCAGCTGTTGATCCATCCTCTGCACGACCACTGGCTGTGGACGCTAGCGGGCGAACAGACCACATCAGGTGCCGGGTCTGAACCTTTGACACTGGCGCAATTACGCGACACTTTCCCGCAGGCCGCTGCAGTATTCTGTACCTCTTCGCAAATACTGTCTGAACCCGGCGTGACCTGCTGTAAACCCCTCTCATTACTGCAATATCGACAGCCGCCGTTGCCTGCTCACGAAGGTGACTTTTCAATTGCGCTTGGTTTAGCGCTGCGTCCAGAGGATGCATGATGCTGGCCGTCAATCTGCTTCCCTGGCGCAGACAGCAGTGGCAGCGTCGCCGTCGGCAGAGCGTTGTGCTGTTGGGATGTAGCCTGACAATAACGGGGATTGCTTTACTGGCAGGGTGGTGGCGCAGCAGCGAGGCCTTGTACCAGCAACAGGCGAGGTTAAACGAAGTCAGCCATCTTCGAGACGGTCTACAACAACAGCTCACGCTACAGTATTCACTGCTTCAGCAGCGTGACGCACTCCTGCGTACGCGCTTTGTCTGGCAACAACAGCAGGCAGAACATCAGCGTTGGCAGCTATTCTGGCAACAGTTGCCCGCGTTGATGCCAGACACGCTGTGGTTGAATCGAGTGGAGCGGCGGCAAGGCGTGCTGGTGCTGGAAGGGCAGGCACAGAGCATGTTGTCAGTAAGAGATTTCCGCCAGCAACTGATGACGCAACCGCTGTTGGCCAAAGTCAGGCCGGGCCACGTGCAGCGTCTGTCTGGCGGTGATTATCGCTTCACATTACAAGCACGTGTACAGGAGATAGCGAATGAATGAAGCGCTGCTTCGTTGGTTGGCACTCTCTCTGGCCATACGCATGGCGTGCCTGGTCATGATGTCAGCGCTGCTGCTGGCGCTGGCGTGGTGGGTTCTGTTGCGGCCACTACAGCAGCGGCATGATGTGCTGGTGCGACAGCAGGATGACATGACACAGCAGGTTCACCTGGGTCAGCAGCAACTCGCCGCGCGCCCACCCATCAATACGTTAGAAAGTGAGATCGCGCTGTTATTGCAGCCCGCGAGGGCAAACGTCGTGCGGCAAACCCTCGAAAATCTGGTGGCGGCACGTGGAACACAGCTGGAGAGCTGGCAGCCCACGAGCCAACCTCAGCAGCTGCATCTGCGGCTTGACTGGCCGCAATTTCTACCTCTCTTCGATGAGCTGGCACAGGCGCACGTTTCTGTTCCGCAGCGCTTTGAGCTGCGCACAGAGAAGGGGACGCTGATAACGCAGATGTGGCTGGAGGATGAAAATGCGGATTAGTGTCGGGCTGTTGCTGCTGTGCAGCAGCCTGGCGCTGGCTCGCGATCCTTTTCAGTCGTTGACAGAAAGGCTCTGTCTGCCGCAGGCGGCAGAACCCGATGGCTGGCGTTTGCAGGGCATTGTCGGGACGTCGCAGCGTTATGTCGCCTGGCTGGTTTCACCACAGGGCAAAAGTCATCGCCTCACGACGCAGGCCACATTGCCACACACCGCGTGGCAGGTTACAGAACTCACCTCGCGTAGCCTCACATTGCGTGCAGCACAGCGTTGCCCGCCACAGCAAATCACTTGGGTAATAAAAGGAGGATTTTATGAAATGGATGGCCCTGACATTATGGCTGATCCTGAGCGCGCCACTGCTGGCCCGTGAGGATCGGTTAAGCCTGGTGTTTGATGATGCGCCGGTTGAACGCATTTTGCAGGCATTGGCCGATTACCAGCAAACCAACCTGTTGATTGCACCAGGCGTTGAAGGGCGACTATCACTGCGCCTTGAGGATATCGGCTGGGACCGCGCGTTGGCGTTGGTGACGCAATTGGCAAAATTGACCGTGGTACAGGAAGAGGGCGTGCTATTGGTGTATCCGGAGAGCTGGCAGCAAATGCAGACGCAGCAGGCTAAAGCGGAGCAGGATGAGCGACAGCAGCAGTTACCCCTTGAGCAGCAGACCATCATGTTGCATTACGCGAGTGCCAACGATATTTATCGCAGTTTACTCGCAGAGCGCTCACTACTGACGCCTCGCGGTAGCGTGACGGTGGATAGCCGTACCAACAGCTTGCTGCTGCGAGACACCGCTAAAGCACTGCAAGACACCACGCGCTGGTTGAAGGCTTTGGATAGGCCACTGGAACAAATCGAGTTAGCGGCTCACATCATTACCATTAATGAAGAACACCTGCGTGAGTTAGGTGTGAGCTGGAACACATCTCCGGCTCAGAGTGTGACAGCGGCGTTGCGCCAACCTCAGTTAGCCATTCCCCTAGCGTTGGATAATCCCGCTTTGCGCGCAGGCGTGACGCTTGGCCAGGTCAGCGGTGAGTTACTTAACCTTGAGCTCAGCGCGCTGGAGCAGGAAAACCACATCGAAATCATCGCTAGCCCGCGCCTGTTTACCTCTAACCAGCAGACCGCTTCTATCAAACAGGGGACTGAGATTCCTTATCAGGTGAAGTCCGGTAATAGCGGCGCGACGGCGATTGAATTTAAAGAAGCGGTATTGGGCATGGAAGTGACGCCAGTGGTGTTGGGCAATGGGCGTATCCAGTTAAAACTGCGATTAAGCCAAAATATGCCGGGACGCAGTCTGAACGTGGGGGAAAACAACGTGTTGAGCATTGATAAGCAGGAAATTGAAACCCAGGTGACGCTGCGCGATGGTGAAACCCTGGCGCTGGGCGGTATTTTCCAGCAACAGCGTTCGCAGGGTGAAAAGCGTGTGCCAGGCTTAGGCGACATCCCCCTTGTAGGAGGGTTGTTCCGTCAGCAAACGGAAGAGCATAAAAAGAAAGAACTGGTGATCTTCATTACCCCTCGACTGGTCAGGGAAGCAGCGCTTACTGCAGGATAAAGCGGAAAATTCACTCTGAATGACCAACTGCGTTGACGCAGGGCAGGAATTAGCTTACAAGGTTTAGCGATTTTTAAAACGGTGTAACGGAACGCGGCAGGATAACCTTCCGATGGGCGTCAGTCACAAGCGATACTGGCGTCAGAATAGATTTTCCCTAAAAAAATCGAGTTAAAGTTCGATGGCAAAAACGTGAATTCCAGCACTGATAAGCATCAGTTATTGGAATGCTCACATGCGGCCAACACGCTTGTAGCTTGAAGTGTGAGGGAAAAAAGGAGGGGCGTTACCGTCTCGCGAACCACAGACCGGTCCTGTTCGTAGGTCGCCGGGGGCAATTTATTCGGTTGCCAAACGGCCATGAGTGTTGAGATAATTTTCCGTCTGACTCTTGTTAATGCTCATGAGGTCTCAGTTCCTGTCCCGCCAGCAACGCTGAACGCGGGGTATCATCAACGAATTCTTAGTAATACCGATAAAATGGCAGAGAAACGCAATATCTTTCTGGTTGGGCCGATGGGTGCCGGCAAAAGCACTATTGGTCGTCAGTTAGCTCAGCAACTCAATATGGAATTTTTCGATTCCGATCAGGAAATTGAGCGACGTACCGGAGCGGATGTAGGCTGGGTATTTGATGTGGAAGGCGAAGCTGGCTTCCGCGATCGCGAAGAGAAGATCATCAACGAACTGACCGAGAAGCAAGGCATTGTCTTGGCAACCGGTGGTGGTTCTGTCAAATCCCGTGAAACCCGCAATCGTCTCTCCGCCCGCGGCGTGGTCGTGTATCTCGAAACCACTATCGAGAAGCAACTTGCTCGTACTCAGCGTGATAAAAAACGTCCGCTGTTGCAGGTTGATGAGCCACCGCGTGAAGTACTGGAAGCGCTAGCTGGCGAACGTAATCCGCTTTATGAAGAGATCGCTGACGTCACCATTCGCACTGATGATCAAAGTGCAAAAGTTGTCGCCAATCAGATCATCAACATGCTGGAAAAAAATTAATCCAGCGCCCTGAGGGCTCAGCAAATAGGTATCGGTCATCATGGAGAAGATCACTGTCTCACTCGGGGATCGCAGTTACCCCATCACCATCGCTGCCGGACTGTTTAACGATCCGGCTTCTTTTTGGCCCCTAAAGGCAGGCGATAACGCCATGCTGGTGACCAATGAGACGCTGGCCCCGATCTACCTTGATAAGCTCTCGTCACTGCTTAGCCAGGCGGGAGTAAAGGTGGATCAGGTGATTTTACCTGATGGCGAGAAGTACAAGACGCTGGCCGTCATGGACGAAGTCTTTACCGCATTGCTGCAGAAACCACACGGCCGTGATACCACGCTGATTGCGCTTGGTGGTGGTGTGATCGGTGATCTTACTGGATTTGCAGCAGCCAGCTACCAACGTGGCGTGCGCTTTATCCAGGTGCCTACCACGCTGCTCTCTCAGGTCGACTCCTCTGTCGGCGGCAAAACGGCCGTCAATCATCCGCTTGGCAAAAACATGATTGGTGCTTTCTACCAGCCCGCTTCTGTGGTGGTGGATACCCAATGTCTGGCGACGCTACCCGCACGCGAACTGGCGTCGGGTCTGGCGGAAGTGATCAAATACGGCATTATCCTTGATGGTGATTTCTTCCAGTGGCTGGAGCAGAATCTTGATGCGCTGCTGGCACTGGATGAAAAAGCTATGGCGTACTGCATCCGCCGCTGCTGTGAACTCAAAGCCGAAGTGGTTGCCGCCGATGAACGTGAAACCGGTCTGCGTGCACTGCTCAATTTGGGCCATACTTTTGGTCATGCGATTGAAGCGCACATGGGGTATGGCAACTGGTTACATGGTGAAGCGATCGCGGCGGGCATGGTGATGGCAGCGCGCACTGCTGAACGCCTGGGGCAGTTCTCATCTTCAGATACCGATCGCATTATTGCGCTGCTGTTGCGCGCTGGATTACCGGTGCATGGCCCGGCCAGCATGAAGGCAGAAGAGTACTTGCCGCACATGATGCGTGATAAAAAAGTGCTGGCAGGTGAAATGCGTTTGGTGCTGCCTCTCGCAATTGGTCGCTCTGAAGTGCGCGCCGGTGTTGCGCATGATATGGTGCTGGCAGCGATTAACGATTGTAATAATTCCTAATGAAGACCCTCATCATTCGAGTCGCAGCCAGTCGATAATTGAATGTGTGATTAAGCACAGCCAGCCTGGCAGCAGCTTGAAGTATGACGGGTACAGCGGTGAGTTGTGATGCGGTGCGTGGGAAGCGTGCCGTTTTACGGAGGAGGCTAGATGGATGAGTTCAAACCGGAAGATGAGTTAAAACCTGATGCCAGTGACCGCCGTCCAACGCGGCCTCGCAAACAGTCTTCCGCCCCGAAAACCAAGGTGCCGGTATCACGTCAGCATATGATGATGGGCATCGGGATCCTGGTGCTGCTTTTAGTGGTGCTGGGCATCGGTTCTGCATTAACCGGCCCGGATGAGAAGAAACCCGCGGCTACAGCCAGCAATGGCAGCGCGGCGCCAGCTTCTGGTGGCGGTGAAAAAAGCATCGACCTTTCCGGTTCGACGTCCATGAGTGGCCAGCAGAACGCCGCGCCGTCTGCAGACGGTAGCGCGCCTCAGGCTCCTGCGGGTACGCAAGCTCCTGCGAACAGCGATTCCAACGCCATCTCGATGCCTGCGGTCTCCTCGACGCCGACTCAGGCTGCGCCAGTGGAGACTCCCGCTAATCAGCAACGTGTGACATTGCCGGGCGATCTCAACAGCGCGTTGAACAATCAGCAAGGCCAGGTGGATAACGCCGCTCAGGGTGCGCAGGGCAATAGCTCTTTACCGACTGCACCGGCGACGGTCAGTGGCAACGGTAAAGCGATCACTCCGCCAGCCATGCGCTCTGAAACACCATCTCGCACCAGCAGCAACGGCACGCGTGAGACGCACAACAGCACCACGCACAAAGCACCAGCGGCGAACACCAAGCCCGTGCCAGTGGTCAAAGAGAACAAAACGCATACCACCGCCGCGCACAATGCACCGGCTGGTGCCAGCAAGTCTATCCCAACGGGCGGCAACTACACGCTGCAGTTGAGTGGTGCTTCAAAAGAAGAGAGCCTGAATGCGTGGGCGAAGAAACAGAATCTGAGCGGTTACCACGTGTATAAAACCACGCGTAACGGTGAGCCGTGGTATGTGTTGGTGAGCGGTGCTTATGCCACTCCAGCAGATGCCAAGCGCGCGGTGGCGTCACTGCCTGCCGAAGTGCGTGCGGCAAATCCGTGGGTGAAACCGCTGAGCCAGGTGAAAAAAGAAAGCCAGTAATTGATGTGGGGCTGCGGACACGTGGCCCCGTTTAAAGCGCAGAGCTGCTGTCGGTTCCACCACAGCCAATAATTAAGATGTAATAACCACGACAGCATGAAGAAAAATCGCGCTTTCCTTAAATGGGCCGGAGGGAAATACCCGCTGCTTGACGATATCCGTCGTCATTTGCCACAAGGTGATTGTCTAATCGAACCCTTTGTCGGTGCCGGTTCCGTATTCCTCAACACTGATTATGACCGCTATCACCTGGCGGACATTAACGGTGATCTGATCAATCTGTATAACATCGTCAAAACCCGCACTGCAGACTTTATTGACGATGCGCGTCTGCTGTTTACGCCTGAAGGTAATATGGCGGAGACCTACTATGCGCACCGCCTGGCGTTCAACGCCAGCAAGGATCCGTATCAGCGCGCGCTACTGTTCCTGTATCTCAATCGCCACGGCTACAACGGTCTGTGCCGTTATAATTTGCGCGGTGAGTTTAACGTGCCTTTTGGCCGTTATCGGAAACCTTACTTCCCAGAAGCAGAACTGCTGTGGTTTGCCGAACGGGCACAAAAAGCGACCTTTGTCTGTGAATCGTACGATGTTACTCTGAACAACGCCCCTGCTGGTTCAGTGGTTTATTGCGATCCGCCGTATGCGCCCTTGTCAGCGACGGCCAACTTTACCGCATATCACACCAACAGTTTTAGCCTGCGCGAGCAGCAGCATTTGGCTGAACTGGCCAACAAGCTGGCGCAGGAAAACGGTATACCGGTACTGATTTCTAACCACGACACGCTGCTCACTCGCGAGTGGTATCAGAATGCGGTGTTAAATGTAGTCAAAGCCCGGCGTTCCATCAGCCGAAGCATAAGTGGTCGCACTCAGGTTGACGAACTGCTGGCGCTTTTCCGCTAGTCTGTTTCGTCCGCGACCAACGCATTTCGCCAGCTGTGGCTGGCGCACAACATTGGGAGAATCGGATGAAACAATTTTTGCTGGCCCCTTCAATTCTTGCTGCTGACTTTGCCCGCTTAGGTGAAGACACCGCGAAAGCACTGGCAGCAGGAGGGGATGTGGTTCATTTCGACGTGATGGACAACCACTATGTTCCCAATCTGACCATGGGGCCAATGGTGCTGAAAGCGCTGCGCGATTACGGCATCACCGCGCCCATTGATGTGCATCTGATGGTCAAGCCGGTTGATGCGCTGATCCCTGAGTTTGCCAAAGCCGGTGCGACTTACATTACTTTCCATCCTGAAGCCAGCGAGCATGTGGATCGCACACTGCAACTGATTAAAGAGCACGGTTGCAAAGCCGGTCTGGTATTCAATCCCGCCACGCCACTCGATTACCTCGATTATGTGATGGATAAACTCGACATTATTCTGTTGATGTCAGTGAACCCAGGTTTTGGTGGCCAATCCTTTATTCCGGGTACGCTGGATAAGCTACGCCAGGCGCGTCGTCTGATTGATGTGAGTGGCTACGATATCCGCCTGGAAGTGGATGGTGGTGTGAAGATCGATAATATCGGTCAGATCGCGGCAGCGGGCGCGGACATGTTCGTGGCCGGTTCAGCTATCTTTGGTCATCCTGATTACAAAAAAGTGATCGACGAAATGCGTGGCGAACTGGAGAAAGTTAATGGCTCATTTCACTGATATCCGTGCCTTAGCCTTTGATCTGGATGGCACGCTGGTGGATAGCGCACCAGGTCTGGCACAGGCCATCGATCATGCTTTGGGCGATTTGCAGCTGCCACCGCCGGGTGTGGCACTGGCTTCAACATGGATTGGCAACGGTGCCGACGTGATGATGAGCCGCGCACTGACATGGGCCTTAGGCCGTGAGCCGCATGCCGAAGAGCAACGCGATGCGCGTACGCTGTTTGACAAGTATTACGCCGAAACGGTGGAAGCCGGCAGTACGCTGTTTCCACAGGTAAAAGAGACGCTGGCCGCATTACACGCGAATGGCTGGCCGATGGCGATTGTGACGAATAAGCCGACACCCTTTGTCGCGCCATTATTGCAGTCCCTGGGCATTGCCGATTTCTTCACGCTGATTATTGGCGGTGATGATGTGGTGGTGAAAAAACCGCATCCCGCAGCGATCTTCCTTGTTTTGGGTCACTTTGGCGTACTGCAGAAAGAATTACTGTTTGTGGGTGATTCCCGTAATGATATTCACGCGGCCCAGGCAGCGGGTGTACCGAATATCGGCATGACGTTCGGCTACAACTACGGTGAGCCGATCGCTGCCAGCCAACCCGATTTAACTCTCGATACTTTTAGCGAACTTTTGCCCGCTCTCGGGCTGTAATTATCAGGACATATTATGAGCAAACCCATCGTTTTCAGCGGCGCCCAGCCTTCCGGTGAACTGACCATTGGCAACTACATGGGTGCGCTACGTCAGTGGGTGCAGATGCAGGATGATTTCCACTGCATTTACTGCATCGTTGATCTGCACGCCATCACCGTTCGTCAGGATCCGACTGCGCTGCGTAAAGCCACGCTGGACACCCTGGCACTGTACCTGGCTTGTGGTATCGACCCGGCGAAAAGCACCATCTTTGTTCAGTCGCACGTGCCAGAACATGCGCAGCTGAGCTGGGTGCTGAACTGCTACGCCTACTTCGGCGAGCTGAGCCGTATGACGCAGTTCAAAGATAAGTCTGCACGTTACTCAGAAAACATTACTGCGGGTCTGTTCGATTATCCGGTGCTGATGGCAGCGGATATTCTGCTGTATCAGACTAACCAGGTTCCGGTGGGCGAAGATCAGAAGCAGCATCTGGAACTGAGCCGCGATATCGCTGGTCGTTTCAACGCCCTGTATGGCGATGTCTTCAAAATCCCTGAGCCGTTTATTCCAAAATCTGGCGCCCGCGTGATGTCATTGCTGGAGCCGACTAAAAAAATGTCCAAGTCGGACGACAACCGCAATAACGTGATTGGTCTGCTGGAAGACACCAAAGCGGTGGTGAAGAAGATCAAACGCGCAGTAACTGATTCCGCTGAGCCACCCGTGGTACGTTACGATGTGAAAGAGAAAGCCGGAGTGTCAAACCTGCTGGATATTCTGTCTGGCGTCACCGGCAAATCTATCCCGCAGCTGGAGCAAGAGTTCGAAGGCAAAATGTATGGCCACCTGAAGGGCGAAGTGGCTGAAGCGGTTTCTGGCATGCTCACCGAACTGCAGGAGCGCTATCATCGTTTCCGTAACGATGAGGCATTCCTCAATCAGGTGATGCGTGATGGCGCGACCAAAGCGCGTGCACAAGCGCAGGAAACGCTGAAGAAAGTCTACGAAGCCGTGGGTTTTGTGGCACAGCCATAAACCATGCGTGAAATGATCTAAAAAGGCGAGTCATTATGACTCGCCTTTTTTGTTTAGAACCAGCGTAACTGGCTGCGCAGGCCCACCACGTGCCCGACAATGATCAGCGCCGGGCTGGCAAACTGCTGTGCCAGCTGACTGAGTTCTGCCAGGGTGGCGGTTTCCACCTGCTGTTGCGGGGTGGTGCCATTCTGCACAATCGCCACCGGCGTGTTGGCGTCCATGCCATGTGCCAGCAGTTGACGCTGAATCTCTGGTGCCTGCGTCAGCCCCATATAAAACACCAGCGTCTGTTGTTCTGCGGCCAGTTTTCCCCACTCCATTTCACCCTGCTGTTGCAGATGCCCGGTGACAAAACGCACGCTCTGCGCGTGATCGCGATGGGTCAGTGGAATACCGCTGTAGGCCGCGCAGCCGGAAGCGGCCGTGATACCCGGCACCACGCTGAAGGGAATGTTGTGCTGTGCCAGCACCTCCAGTTCCTCACCTCCGCGACCGAAAATAAAGGGATCGCCACCCTTTAGTCGCACTACGCGTTTGCCGCGCTGTGCCTGCTCGAGCAGGAGCTGATTGATTTGCGATTGGGGCACACAGTGATTACCCGCCTGTTTACCGACAAAGATGCGTTCCGCGTCGCGACGCACCAGATTGAGGATCGGATCCGAGACCAGGCGGTCATAAACCACAACATCGGCCTGCTGGATACTCTGCAAGCCTTTCAGCGTCAGTAAACCCGCATCTCCTGGACCCGCGCCCACCAGCACCACCTCGCCCTGCTGGGTCAGTGGCGCGTCAAACAAGGTATCGACGATGTGGTTCGCACGCGGTTTATCATGATTAGCCAGTGTTTGTGCCAGGCGATCGCTGGCAAAGAAGCGTTCCCAAAATGCACGTCGCTGCGCCATGCTATTGAAGGTCTGCTTGACTCGGCCACGTAACGAACCGGCAAGGGAAGCCAGTTGACCAAGATGCTGTGGCAGCATCGCCTCCAGCTTTTCCCGTAGCAGGCGAGCCAGCACCGGCGCACGGCCACCCGACGAGACGGCAATCATCAGCGGCGAGCGATCAACAATCGATGGCATGATCGCGCTGGCTTCCTGTGGCGCATCCACCAGATTGCAGAAGATACGGCGCAGCTCGGCTGCATCCCCCACTTGTTGATTGACGGCGTCATCATCGGTGGCGGCAATCACCAGCCAGCAACCTTCCAGCCAGCTCTGCTGAAAGTGGCCGGGCAGTAACTGTAACTTTCCCTGTTCAGCCCACTGTTGAAAAACAGGGGAGAATTCCAACGCACCGACATGCAGATCGGCACCGGCATCCAGCAGCAAACGCGCTTTGCGTTCTGCCACATCACCACCCCCGACCAGCAAACACCGTTTACCCTGCAGACGGCAAAACAGGGGGAAATAGTCCATCGCTCATCCTCAAAAAAGCCCGCGAGCTGCGCGATGGTTATCCATTAATCAACCTGGTTTCAGCTGGCACAATCGGTAGCGGCGCGATTTATCGCGCAGGGGTTAAAACACGCGCAATAAATTGCGCCGCTACAAATCTGTGTGACCTTAGGATTGATAACGTGATTCACATAACAACACTTGCGGGCTCAGAAATATTTAAACCGATTTAAGCGCAGCGGCTTGTGTTGCCGCTTGCGGTCTCTGAGCGTGTGGTGTGGCGTACCAGTAACCAAGGCCCATCAATACCATGCCGGAGAACATGTTACCCAGCGTGACCCACAGCAAGTTATGGCCGATTCCACCCAACGTCAGGTCGGCATTATGCTGGCCAAACCACGACAGTGCAAAGACCGTCATATTCGCTACCGAGTGCTCATAACCGGAAGCGATAAACGCCAGCAGGCACCACCAGATGGCGATAAATTTCGCTGTGCCTTCGGTGCGCACCGCCATCCAGATTGCCAGACAAACCAGCCAGTTGCAGAGTGCACCTTTGAAGAACAGTGCCATCGCGGGTTGCGTGGTTTTCGCCAGCGCTGCGCTGTGAATCAGTGCGTTAGCATTCGGCAGCATAGCACCCGCTGCGTAGTAGTAGAGCAGGGCGACAAACACCGAGCCAATCAAGTTGCCCAGCCAGGTTTGTGGCAGTACGCACCACATTTGCCCGTGGCTGATGGTGCCAGACTTAGCGCCAACCATCAGGAACATCGTGTGGCCAGTGAACAGCTCCGAACCGGCGATGATCACCAGTGTTAAAGCGATACCAAAAGTCGCGCCCATGATCAGCGGTCGATAGGCCGGGTCCGCAAGATTACCGAGGGTAAAAATCAGGATGATAGCCAAGCCAACATAGGCACCAGCCATGGCTGAGCTGATCCAGAAGGCCAGCGGGCTCTGCTGTGCAGTACGCACGATGCGCGCCGCATTGGCGGCGCATTTGTTCAGGGTGTCAGTAAACATAGTGACGTCTCATAAAGTGAAGGAATTCTGTCAGGCGCACACTTCGACCAGCCCCTCACTGACGCGCACCGGATAGCTCGCCACTGAACGGGATTCATCATCCATGCAAACACCATCGCTCAAGCGGAAGCGCTGTTTTTTCAAGGGGCTGGCGACCCACAACGTCTTCTGGTGCTCGGCAATCAGGCCGCGCGATAACACGCTGGCTTCAGAAAAAGGATCGATATTGCTTAATGCAAACAGTTGCTCATCGTCACGCGGACGGAAGATGGCGATCTGCTGGCCTTTGACCAGCGCACAGACGCCGCTGGCAGGCAGGATTTGCTCTATTTCACACACCGGATGCCACTGGCTCATGCGTCGATCTCCTCAATCATGGCAACGGCAATGCGCTCGGCGGGACGTGCCGGGCGATGTTGATCGCGCTGGTGAATGTGCTGTATCAGCGGATCTCGCTGATCGCTGTTGATAAAGGTGCTGAAGTGGCTTTGCTGCTGCGGATCGTTCACCGTCGCAGTCCATTCGCATGCGACTTCACCGCGCAGGCGGGTCAGTTCGCTTTCCAGCTGCGCATTGATGCTGAGTTTGTCGTCGATGATCACGCTACGCAGATAGTCGATGCCGCCTTCCATGCTCTCCAGCCACAGCGAAGTGCGCTGTACGCGGTCTCCGGTGCGGATGTAAAACATCATGAAGCGATCGAGGTAGGTCAACAGCGTGTCGCGATCGAGATCGGCGGCCAGCAGATCGGCGTGGCGCGGCTTCATGCCACCGTTGCCACAGACGTACAGGTTCCAGCCTTTCTCGGTGGCGATGATGCCCACGTCTTTACCCTGCGCCTCCGCACATTCGCGGGTACAACCTGAGACGCCAAACTTCATTTTGTGCGGGGTACGGATGCCTTTGTAGCGATGCTCCAGCTCGATGCCAAAACCGAGGCTGTCGCCGACACCATAGCGGCACCAGCTGCTGCCGACGCAGGTTTTCGCCATACGCAGCGCTTTGGCATAGGCCTGGCCGGTTTCAAATCCCGCATCGATGAGCTGAGCCCAGATAGCGGGCAGATCGTCACGCTGTGCGCCAAACAAGCCAATACGCTGTGAGCCGGTGATTTTGGTGTAGAGGTTGTACTGACGCGCCACGGCACCCACGGCCATTAAGCCTTCAGGGGTGATTTCACCGCCGGGTGAACGTGGGATCACGGAATAGGTGCCATCTTTCTGGATATTGCCGAGGAACAGATCGTTACTGTCCTGAAGCGGTGCATGCTGCGGTTTCAGCACATACTCATTCCAGCAAGACGCCAGCAGCGAGGCCACGGTGGGTTTGCACACCTCACAACCGTAACCCTGGCCATATTTCGCCAGCAGCGCCTCGAAGGATGTGATCTCTTCAACGCGCATCAGGTGATACAGCTCCTGGCGCGAATAGGGGAAGTGCTCACACAGGTTATGATTGACTTCAATTCCCTGACGGCTCAGTTCCGCATTGAGAACTTGGGTGATCAGCGGGATACAGCCGCCGCAGCCGGTGCCGGCGCGGGTTTCAGTTTTCAGCATCGCCACGGTATGGCAGCCGCCTTGCACTGCGTTGATGATATCGCCTTTGCTGACATCGAAGCAGGAGCAAATTTGCGCGCTGTCCGGCAGCGCATCCACGCCCATCACCGGTTTGTCGCCGCTGCCAGCGGGCAGAATCAGTCCCTCCGGTTGGTCTGGCAGTGGGATGTTATTCAGTGCCAGCTGCAGCAAATTGCCGTAGTCGCTGGTATCACCCACCAGCACTGCGCCGAGCAGGGTGCGGTTGTCTTCGCTGACGATCAGGCGTTTATAGATGTGTTTCTGCTCGTCGAGCCACATATAGCTGCGTGCGCCCGGCGTACGTCCCTGCGCATCGCCAATGCCGCCCACGTCGACGCCCAGCAGCTTGAGCTTGGCGCTCATATCCGCCCCGGCGAAGGCATTGTCACGGCCCAGCAACACGTCACTGGCAACCTGCGCCATTTTGTAGCCTGGCGCCACCAGGCCGAAAAGACGATTGTTCCATGCGGCACACTCCCCGACGGCGTATATGGCCGGATCGCTGGTCTGGCAGCGTTCGTTAATGGCGATACCGCCGCGTTGGCCAAGCACCAGCCCGCACTGTTTTGCCAGTTTGTCTTGTGGGCGAATACCGGTAGAGAAGACGATGAAATCGACATCCAGCGCGCTGCCATCGGCAAACTCCAGCGTTTTTCCCCCTGTGGCATGATGCACAATCTGCTGGGTGTTTTTGCCGGTATGCACTCGCACACCCATCTGTTCGATCTTACGGCGTAGCTGTTCGCCGCCTTGTCCATCCAGCTGTTCCGCCATTAAGCCAGGCGCGAACTCGATGACGTGGGTTTCGATGCCGAGGTTTTTCAAGGCGCCAGCGGCTTCCAGCCCCAGCAGGCCGCCACCCATCACAGCACCACGTTGGCTGCGGCGCGCGCAGGCTTCAATAGCATTAAGGTCTTCGATAGTGCGATAGACAAAGCAGTCACTGCCCTCTGATCCCTTAATCGGCGGGATCCATGGATAAGAGCCAGTGGCGAAGATCAGCGTGTCGTAATGCACCGCGCGACCAGTGTTGGAGTGAATCAGTTTTTCGTCGCGGTTGATGGTGATAGCACGTTCACCCATCAGCAGATTAACCTGATGCTTCTCGTAGTAACCCGGTCGCACCAGAGAGAGCTCTTCAGCAGTGTGATGGGAGAACCAGGCGGAAAGGTGGACGCGGTCATAGGCGGCGCGGGGTTCTTCACAAAAGACGGTCAGGGCGAATTGACCGGGGTCGGCTTTGTCGATCAGTTCTTCGATAAAGCGGTGGCCAACCATGCCGTTACCAATAATCACGACATTGTGCTTGCTCATGCTTGCCTCAAAATTTGCGGTATCTGCGCCTACCTTAACGCGCTACTTTTGCCGCTCATTGATGTATATCAAGCGTCACGCCATATACTCATTTTGAGGTATGTAACTGATTTTGAACATTTTTCGTAAGTGGCTTATTTGGTTGATCATTGTGCAATGCGGGCAACCCAAAAATCGATGACGCTGGTGAATGGCTATTCGTGCTAGCTTAACCTGTTGCTTTAAAACAGGAGAGAGGCATGGCGAACCGGTCACTGAAGTGGATCAACAACCTGCGCTTAGCGGGCCAGCAAGGCCTGTGGCAGATGGAAATCAACGGCGGGAAAATTGCGGCGATTCGCCCCCAACCCCCGCAGGTGCAGGAGCAGGGCGATGCGCTGGATGCCGAAGCCGGGCTGGCAAGTGCACCTTTTATTGAGCCGCATATTCACCTCGACACCACACAAACCGCCGGTCAGCCTGCGTGGAACCAATCCGGCACGCTGTTTGAGGGCATTGAGCGTTGGGCAGAGCGCAAAGCGCTGCTCAGCCATGAAGATGTCAAACAGCGCGCGCAGCAGACGCTGAAGTGGCAAATTGCCAACGGTATTCAGCATGTGCGCACTCACGTTGATGTCTCCGATCCCACACTTACCGCGTTGAAAGCCATGCTGGAAGTGAAAGCCGAGATGGCACCGTGGATCGACATCCAAATTGTGGCTTTCCCTCAAGAGGGGATCCTCTCCTATCCCAACGGCGAAGCGCTGCTGGAAGAGGCGCTGCGCCTCGGTGCGGATGTGGTCGGTGCTATTCCGCATTTCGAATTCACCCGTGAGTATGGCGTAGAGTCACTGCACAAAGCCTTTGCCCTCGCCAATCGCTATGACCGGATGGTGGATGTGCACTGTGATGAGATTGACGATGAACAGTCGCGCTTTGTTGAAACGGTGGCGGCACTGGCGCACCGTGACGGCAATGGCGAGCGGGTGACAGCCAGCCACACCACGGCGATGCACTCCTACAACAATGCCTACACTTCACGTCTGTTCCGGCTGCTGAAGCTGTCAAAAATCCACTTCGTGGCGAATCCGCTGGTGAATATCCATCTGCAGGGGCGTTTTGACAGTTATCCGAAACGACGGGGCATCACGCGCGTGAAAGAGTTGCTCGACGCCGATATCAACGTCTGCTTTGGCCATGATGATGTGTTTGATCCCTGGTATCCGCTGGGCACCGCCAGCATGTTGCAGGTGCTGCACATGGGGTTGCATGTCTGTCAGCTGATGGGCTACGAGCAGATCGACAATGGCCTGAAACTGATTACTGAGAACAGCGCCAAGGCGATGCAACTGGATCACTACGGTCTTGCTGTAGGAGATGATGCCAGCCTGATTATCCTGCCTGCGGAGAGTGGATTTGATGCAGTACGCAGGCAAGTGCCGGTGCGTTATTCGATACGTCAGGGAAGGGTGGTGGCTGCCACGCAGCCTGCAAGGAGTGAGATTTACCTGGGCGCAGCGGAAGCGGTCACGTTTAAACGGTAGTGAGATCGACGTGGGCGGCCTGAAGGCCGCCCATTCAAGCAGGTTAGTGCGTTACATGGCCGTGCTGGCGATGTTTGGTCACAAAGCCGAGCAGTACACACATCACGAACACCACGGCATACAGACCGTTGGCGGTAGAGAGGGCCGCATGTGCGCCACCGCTCGCCACAATCGGGCCAGTCACGACGAAGGTCAGCATGGTGCCGACGGTGCCGCATGTCAGGATAAAGTTCACCAGCTTCGGTGAAGAGACTTTGGTTTGCAGCGATCCCAGCGTAATGATGGTGGTGTAGATAGCGCTGGAGCTGAAGCCCAGAATCATGATGATCCAGTGCAGCATGCTGGCATCATTTGTGGTGACGAACCAGTACATCAAGCCCGTTGCCAGGGCGGCCAGAACCATCAGAATACGTTGCAGATCGAAGAAGCGCAGCAGGAAGCTGAACACCCACATACCCACCATGTAGGCGGTCCAGAAGTTACCTACCAGCTGACCAGCCGCGGCGATATCCATGCCCATCGATTTGGTAGCGTACTCCGGTACCCAAGAGATAAAGCCCAGCTGACCAAGGATATAGCAGAGTGCGGCAATCGACAGGAACAGCACGCCAATACCCCATTTCTCTTTCTCGCCGCCTTGCACCGCAGCTTCGCTTTTCAGCTCAGGGAATTCCACCATCAGCGTGAGGACGAAGATCGCCAGGTAAATCACGCCAATGCAGGCATACACCCAGTACCACGGCAGCGCACGCGCCAGCAGTACACCCGCGATGATCGGGAAAATAGTGCCGGCCATGCTAAAGAAAGAGTCGGTAAACAGCAGACGTGAACCGCGCTGGCGGCCATCATACAGATGCGTAATCAGGAAGGTGCCGATCGACATCGTAATGCCGCTCACCACGCCAAGCACAAACATGCACAGCGAGAAGATGGTCAGATCGTGGCTGGTCATCAAGCCCGCGACGGCAAGGATCATCAGCACAAAGCCAAAGATCAGCTGGCGTTTCAGCGGCACAATCACCATCAACCAGGCGTTCAGGAATACCGCGACCAAAATACCGGCATTCAGGAAGGTGAAGGTGTTGCTCATTTCTGAAATCGGCAACTGGAAATACTGGGCAATATTATCCAGCACCATGCCGGTAACAATAACCAGCGCGCCGGTGAGCGCGTAAGAGAAAAAGCTGATCCAGGTAAGGCCAATGCGATTACGGTTTGTCATGTTCTGAACCTGTGAAGCGCCGGGATGGGCAAAAAGTGTCATGAATTGTAAATGGAACTGTGATCTTAATAAACAACGAGTGAAACAAGCGCGAAATATTTCATTAATAGTGTGATTTTCGTCACGCAAATGATTGCGTGAGCGCAAAAGTATGACAATCGCAACATCAGCGTAAATATCGGTAAAACGCTGGCTCTTGTATAACTTGCTCTTTACAATCAATCTCGTTTTGAGCTTGCACTCCATGGTAAGGAATCATTCATGTTTAAACGTACTTTGACAGCGGCGGTTGCCCTGTTAGCGCTCTCTTCTGTATCCGCTACTGCTCTTGCAGCAAAAGGGGATACGCATGTGCTGCTCACCACTTCTGCGGGCAATATCGAACTCGAACTGAACAACCAGAAAGCCCCGGTTTCGGTGAAGAACTTTGTCGACTACGTCAACAACGGTTTCTACAACAACACCATTTTCCATCGCGTGATCCCTGGCTTTATGATCCAGGGCGGCGGCTTCACAACGGACATGCAGCAGAAGCAGACCGTTGCACCGATCAAGAACGAAGCCGATAACGGTTTGCGTAACCTGCGTGGCACCATTTCGATGGCGCGTACTGCAGATAAAGATAGCGCGACCAGCCAGTTCTTCCTGAACGTTGCGGATAACGCCTTCCTCGATCACGGTCAACGTGATTTCGGTTATGCGGTATTTGGTAAAGTTGTGAAAGGCCAGGATGTGATCGATAAGATTGCGCAGGTGCCAACTAAAGATGTCGGCCCATACCAAAATGTGCCGTCAAAACCGATTGTTATCCTCTCTGCCAAAGTCCTGCCTTAATCGTCTGACGCGCCATTCTGCAGTGGCGCGCTCTGCCGTGCTCCGGCAAAGCTAAAATTTGCTCTTATACTTAGGGCAAATCGCTTGCCGGAGGCCCTATGACCAGCAAACTCACTGAAAAACAGAAAACCACACTGTGGCAGCAGCGCCGTGCGGCCAGTTATCAGGCCAGTTGCCGCCTGGCCGGTTATGCGCCTATCGAAATCCCCACTGAGCAGCAGGAAGATCGACTGGAATCATTGAGGAGGCAATATGGCGGATAACAGTCTGGCGGTGCGCGATCCCTATCTTTGGCATAACGACAGGGTGCTAAAAAATCGTCTCGATATTCATGATGAAGCGCAACTGCGTAAAGCGGAATTGGCTTTTAGCGCGGCACGTCTGGCTACGCTGGAGTTAGGGCCGCGCAGCAGAGGGATGCCGTGGCTGTGCCATATTCACCGCACCCTGTTTCAGGACCTCTACAGTTGGGCCGGTGAAGTGCGCAGCATAGATATCTGGCGCGACGAAACGCCATATTGCCACTGTGAATATATTGAGAAAGAGGGCAATGGGCTGATGGCGGCGCTGGAGGATGAGCAACAGCTGGTCAACCTGCCGCAGACGGAGTTTGTGGCACGTCTGGCGCACTATTACTGCGAGATATTTGTGCTGCATCCGTTCCGCGCGGGAAATGGGCGGACACAGCGTATTTTCTTTGAACAGCTGGCGCTGCATGCCGGTTATCTGCTGACGTGGGATCAACTGGAGCGAAACGCCTGGCGCAGCGCGATCTTTGCCGGTGTGGCGGGCGATCTGGCACCGTTGACGGCGCAGTTTGCGAAAGTGGTGAGCCCCGCTCGTTAAAATGCGTAGAATAGCGGCGGTTTTTCTGGCCTGAGGGCACTATGCTGCTGCTAATTGATAACTACGACTCCTTCACCTGGAATCTCTACCAGTACTTCTGTGAGCTGGGCGCGGATGTGCGCGTAGTGCGTAATGACGCCATTACCGTGGCGGAAATCGAGGCGCTGCCGCTGACACATCTGGTGATTTCTCCTGGCCCCTGTACCCCGGATCAATCCGGTGTCTCGCTGGAGGCGATTCGCCACTTTGCTGGACGCCTGCCGATACTTGGCGTGTGCCTTGGCCATCAGGCGATTGCGCAGGCATATGGTGCGCAGGTGGTTCGCGCGCGCCAGGTGATGCATGGGAAAACTTCCGTAATCCAGCACACCCAGCAAGGCGTGTTTCGCAACCTTAATAATCCTCTCACCGTGACGCGCTACCATTCACTGATTGTGGCGCGCGATACGCTGCCCGCAGAATTCGACGTCACCGCCTGGAGCCTGCGCAACGGCGAGCCGGATGAGATCATGGGCTTCCGCCATCGCACCTTGGCGCTGGAAGGGGTGCAGTTCCATCCTGAGAGCATCCTCAGCGAGCAGGGCCATCAGCTCTTGGCTAATTTTCTGAACGCGTAACTTATGTTTGCCTTCGTGTGATTTTTTATGCATATTTTGTGATTATAATTTCACTTCAGCTCAACAAATAACCCAATGAGGTCGGCAATGGCAGCGGAAAAACTAGCGGTAACCCGGGAAACGTTCGATAACGTGATTTTGCCTGTTTATGCACCTGCGCAGTTTGTGCCGGTTAAAGGTAAGGGCAGCCGAGTCTGGGATCAGCAGGGCAAAGAGTATATCGACTTCTCCGGCGGCATCGCGGTAACTGCTTTAGGCCATTGCCATCCGGCGCTGGTGGAAACGCTGAAATCGCAGGGCGAAACCTTGTGGCACACCAGCAACGTATTCACCAACGAACCGGCACTGCGTCTGGCCAGCAAACTGATTGCCGCGACATTCGCCGATCGTGTGTTCTTTGGTAACTCAGGCGCGGAAGCCAACGAAGCGGCTTTCAAACTGGCGCGTTATTACGCCTGCAAGAAACACAGCCCGTTCAAAAGCAAAATTATCGCCTTCCACAACGCGTTCCATGGCCGTACCCTGTTTACCGTCACTGTAGGCGGTCAGCCGAAATACTCTGACGGTTTTGGTCCGAAGCCTGCCGATATCGTGCATGTGCCGTTTAACGATCTGGATGCCGTCAAAGCAGTGATTGATGACCACACCTGCGCCATTGTCGTCGAGCCGATTCAGGGCGAGGGCGGTGTGGTGGCGGCGACCGCAGAATTCATGCAGGGCCTGCGCGCGCTGTGTGATGAGCATAAAGCGCTGTTGGTGTTGGATGAAGTGCAAAGCGGCATGGGGCGTAGCGGCAAGCTGTTTGCTTACGAGCATTACGGCATCAAACCCGACATCATCACCAGTGCAAAAGCGCTGGGCGGCGGTTTCCCGGTGAGTGCGATGTTGACCACCAACGAAATTGCCTCCGTGATGGCACCAGGCGTGCACGGCACCACTTACGGCGGTAACCCGCTGGCCTGTGCGATTGCCGAAACCGCGCTAGATATTATCAATACACCAGAAGTGCTGAATGGCGTGGAAGCGCGTCGCCAGCAGTTCGTGGAAGGTCTGCAGGCCATCAACAGTCAATTTGAACTGTTCAGTGAGATTCGCGGCAAAGGTTTACTGATTGGTGCGGCGTTGAAACCGCAGTACGCCAGCAAAGCACGCGACATCCTCAATGCATCAGCCGCAGAAGGATTGATGGTGCTGACGGCGGGCACCGACGTGATTCGTTTTGTGCCTTCGCTGGTGATCGAGCCAACCGATATCGCAGAAGGCATGGCGCGTTTCGCCAAAGCCATTGAGAAGGTGCTGGTGGCGTAATTAACTTTTTGGCCGTAATACTTTGAGCCAGCGACCATGATGCGGTCGCTGGCTCCATGCCAGTGAAGAGATAGTGTGCATCACGTTCAGGTGTTGCAAGATGCGCTTCACATGCTGTTCCACAATCGTCACCGGCCCCTCATTCAGATTCTCCGGCGCTTCCAGAATGTTGCTGTCATTGCCTGGTCCATCGTATGCCAGCCGCTGCTGACAGCGTTGCAACGCAATTTCACAGGATTGCAGATAACGCTCCGCCAGTTTCGGCGTCAGCATGGTGTGCTCACGCGCCAGAATCGTCATGGCGTTGAGATGCTCGACGATAAACTGACTGTGTGTTACCCACATGCGCATATCTTTCAGGTACTGCGCGTTGAAGCCCGGTTCGCTTGATGCCTGGTTAAGCGAGTTGAACAGCGCATTGTGCGCCTGATTGACCTTCATGCGCTGGTACGCCAGCTTTTCCGGCGATTGTTCAGGCCCCAACAGCATTCGTAACGCTTCCTGATAGGCTTCCAGCGCATCATGGGCGTTGCTGCGCAGCAATCCGCTCTGCCACTGCGGCCACAGCCAGATCATGCCTGCAAACGCAATCAGACAGCCCATCAGCGTATCCATCATGCGCGGCAATAAGAACTGTGCGCCATTGAGCGACAGCAGCTGTAACGAATACACGGCGGTAACGGTGAAGCCAATCATCGACCAGCCATAATATTTGCGCGTCACCAGATAGCTGGCGAGGGTGATGGCCAGCATAAACAGTAAGGTGACCGATTCGGGTACGGCCAGTCGCAGTGAGGCTGCCGCAATCAGCAAGCCGGCAAAGGTGCCGAGCGCACGGTGCTGAATGCGCACCCGCGTGGCGCTGTAGCCATTCTGACTGACAAACATGATGGTCATCAGAATCCAGTAGGGCTTAGGAATGTTGAAGAACAGCGCGACTGCGCTGCCGAACATTAGCATCACCGAGATGCGTGCGGCGGTGCGTAAAGCGGCAGATTTCAATGACAGATAGCTGCGCAACGCGGGGAAGAACGGCAGACGGCGCTGACGATCCGCCATCAGGTCACGCGTGTACAACGGCTTCTGCGTGCGTAAGACGCGTGCGATACGGCTGAAGTGGTAGTAACAGAAGTTGCCGACCGGATTATCTGGGTGCTGGCGCGCGATTTTTTCCAGCGCCCCGAGTGGCTTCTCCATATGGAAGCGCTCCGGCAACTGATGATAGAGAATCGCATCGGCGAGGATGCGCAGGCGCGCGGAGATGGTTTTCGCATTCCAACGGATCACCGCCTCAGCGTGGCTCTGCTCGACCAGCTTTTGCACCTCTTCCGGCTGATGCAGGCTCACCGAAATGTGTTCCTGTAAATCCAACGCCACCTGAAACGCTCGCGTCAGACGCTTATGGCTGTTATCGCGGCTGGCCGAGAGCATATGCATCTGCTGATAACAGGTGGTGATCAGATCGACGGCTTTTTGCTGGCGTGCCAGTAGCGGCGGTAACGCTTTTTCAGGATCGGTGAGTTGCGTCAGCAGCGTGTATTTCGCATCACAGTAATCTGCCAGTTCGCGATACAGCAGGCTCAGGGTTTCACGCATCGGCTGCTCTTTCCACAGCCAGAACCAAAACCAGTTAAACAGGCCGTACCAGAACGTACCGCCGATATACAGCAGCGGCGGCACCCAGACCGGCATCCTTCCAACCAGGCTGAGGCTAAAGATGGCGGCGATCAGGGTGGCTGGCAGCAAGCGGCCATGCAACGGGCTGATTTCGCCGGTGACACCAATCAGCAGCGGCAGCACAAACAGAATGAGCGGCAGCGGAATCTGATAATCCGTGAGCAACTGGATCGAAAAACTGCCGATGGCAAACAGCGAACCGCCGACAATCAGACGTTTGAAGAAGCGTTTATGCGGGGTATCCAGACCGGCCATGTTGCAGCAGGCAGGCACTAATGAGAACAACAGGCCTTTTTGCAGATCGCCAAACAGCCAGCCAAGTGCCACAGGCAGGCACAGCACCAGCGTTTGCCGCAGGGCGTAGTTGACCTCAGGATGATAGATGATTCGGCGCCACATCAGCTCATCGCAAACAAAAACGGCGCGATGTTGCCATCACGCCGTGGGTGATAAGAAATTAGCGGGTGCCGTAAACGACGATGGTTTTACCGTGTGCGGAGATCAGGTTCTGATCTTCCAGCATTTTCAGGATGCGCCCCACGGTTTCGCGTGAGCAACCCACGATCTGACCAATCTCCTGACGGGTGATTTTAATCTGCATCCCGTCTGGGTGAGTCATCGCATCTGGCTGTTTGGCCAGATTAAGCAGTGTTTGCGCGATACGGCCCGTCACATCGAGGAAGGCAAGGTTGCCCACTTTCTCGGAGGTGATTTGCAGACGACGCGCCATTTGCGACGAGAGTCGCATCAAAATATCCGGGTTTACCTGAATCAGCTGACGGAATTTTTTGTAGGAAATTTCAGCCACTTCGCAGGCAGTTTTGGCACGTACCCAGGCACTACGTTCCTGACCTTCTTCAAACAGGCCGAGTTCGCCGATGAAATCTCCCTGATTGAGGTAGGAGAGGATCATCTCTTTGCCTTCTTCATCTTTGATCAGAACCGCAACGGAACCTTTCACGATGTAGTACAGCGTTTCCGCTTTCTCACCCTGATGGATGAGCGTGCTCTTTGACGGATATTTGTGAATATGGCAATGGGACAGGAACCATTCGAGTGTAGGGTCTGTTTGCGGTTTGCCGAGAACCATTCGCTATTATCCTCTATTGTAATCGTGCCCAAAGCACAGGGGGCAGTTTTCCCTGTCAGGCGGTGTAATCGTCGAGCGTTTTATTTCCGGGTGATTCTTAAGCTACGCTTTTGATTCTTCCCGCCTTCGTCTGTTACGACGAAAATATTTTCAGCACTGTTTGTAGCACAGCTTTTGCAAGCTGTCTTCTGTTGTCTCGCTTCAGCAACAGGCGGAAGAGTCTGGATTGCTGTTTATCAACTGAAAGCGTACTCTGGCGGCAAAATAGCCACTTCAGGAGAAAGAATAATGCAGGCACGAGTGAAATGGGTGGAGGGGTTAACCTTTCTCGGAGAATCCTCATCTGGCCATCAGGTATTAATGGACGGTAATTCAGGGGATAAAGCGCCGAGTCCAATGGAGATGGTTCTGATGGCGGCGGGCGGCTGTAGCGCGATTGACGTGGTGTCTATCCTGCAAAAGGGCCGTAATGATGTGGCCGATTGCGAGGTGAAGCTCACCTCTGAACGCCGTGAAGAAGCGCCACGTATTTTTACCCACATCAACCTGCATTTTATTGTCAGCGGCAAAGCGTTGAGTGATAAAGCCGTGGCCCGCGCGGTTGATCTCTCCGCTGAGAAGTACTGTTCAGTAGCGATCATGCTGGGCAAAGGCGTGGAAATCACCCACAGCTATGAAGTGGTAGAGCTGTAATTCTACTGTAGCGGCGCGATTTATCGCGCGGTGTGATGCACGCCATACATCGTGCCGCTACAGAAATTCTGGATTATTCAATCCGTTTACCTTCTATCAGCCGTTGCACCAGCGGTGTCATGATCAATTCCATCGCCAGCCCCATTTTGCCCCCCGGCACCACCAGCGTATTCATGTGTGAAATGAACGAGCCCTGAATCATTGCCAGCAGGTAAGGGTAGGCAATCCCCTCCAGACCACGGAAATGGATCACCACAAAACTTTCGTCGAGCGAAGGGATCTCACGTGCGGCAAACGGGTTGGAGGTATCCACGGTCGGCACGCGCTGGAAGTTGATGTGGGTGCGAGAGAACTGCGGCGTGATGTAGTTGATATAGTCCTCCATCGAACGCACCACGGAATCCATCACCGCTTCACGAGAATGCCCACGTTCGCTGGTGTCGCGCACCAGCTTTTGAATCCACTCCAGGTTCACAATCGGCACCACACCCACCAGCAGATCCACATGCTCTGCCACGTTGTGCGGTTGGGTCACCACACCGCCGTGTAACCCTTCATAGAACAGCACATCGGTGTTGTCCGGCAGCGGCTGCCACGGCGTAAAGGTGCCCGGCACCTGATTCCACGGCACCGCTTCATCATAGGTGTGCAAATACTTGCGCGATTCGCCCTGACCGGTTTTTCCGTAGTGCTTGAACGTCTGCTCTAATAAACCAAAGTCATTGGCTTCGGGGCCAAAGTAGCTAATGTGACGACCCAGATCGCGCGCTTTACGGATCGCCATGTCCATCTCTGGACGGGTGTAGCGATGGAAGCTGTCACCTTCCACTTCCGCAGCGTGCAGATCCAACTGCTGGAATATTTTACGGAAGGCGAGGCTGGTGGTGGTGGTACCGGCTCCGCTGGAACCGGTAACGGCAATGATTGGATGCCTGGCTGACATAACAGAACTCCCTGTGAGGTCCGGCGATGAGCATTGTTACCACGAATTGCCGCGCGGTGCATTAACCGCGAAAATCTCGCGCAGGCATGATATTCACTGATTCATGCAGTTCAGACCACACCAGCACGACTTCGCCGCGTTCCAGTTGGCGGCGCACATCGGCCACCTTCTGCGCCAGGCTGCGCTCCTGCTCGCCGTAATCGGTACCTTCACGTAACACGAAAGTTTCAATCAGGTTTTCCAGCGTTGTCACTTCAAGTTCTTGCCAGGGAATAATCACGATCACACATCCAGATAGGTTGAAAGCCAGTCAGGTACACGCTGTTCCAGCCACATTTTCGGCTTCAGCAAGGTGCCGCCAACAAAACCAACATGACCGCCTTGTTGCGTCAGCTGATATTCAATGGAGGGTGACAGCTGTTCTGGTTGCGGTATCACTGCATCGGTCATAAATGGGTCGTCTTTGGCGTGAATGACCAGCAACGGCTTGCGTACGCCGCTGAGCAGCGGCATGGCGCTGGCACGTCGATAATAGTCATTGGCATCCAGAAAACCGTGCGCGCGTGCGGTAATCGCATCATCGAACTCACGAATGCGGCGAAAGGCGCGCAGCTGGCTCAGTTCCACCGGCAGCGTGCCGGGCCAGGCCAGCAGTTTACGCGTGGCGTTCTGTTTCAGCTTAGTGAGCAAATAGTGCTGATAGAAGCGCGAGAAGCCGGCATCCAGCTTTTCGCTACAGGGTTCAAGGGCAAAGGGAGCTGAAATCGCAACGGCGGCATCAACCAGAGCATTGTTGCCCTGCATGCCCAGCAAATAGGCCAGCATATTCCCCCCGAGTGAAACGCCCACCGCTGCCGTCGGAACCGTACCCCATTCGCGCTGGAGCCAGTGCAGGAAAAAGGTGGCGTCTTCGGTTTCACCGGAATGATAAATGCGCTGCAGGCGATTGGGCTCGCCACTGCAACCCCGGAAGTGCATCACCACTGCCAGCCATCCGCGTGCCTGGCAGGCCTGCATCAGGCCGTGAGCGTAGGGGCTGCGGAAGCTGCCTTCCAGGCCGTGGAACATCACCATGCGGGGTTTATGGCGCGCCTGCGCGGGATCTTCGCTCCACGCGAGATCAACAAAATCGCCGTCCGGCAGGTCAAGGCGCTGCCAGTGCGGGCGTAAGGTTACGCGCCGACGCAGAATGCGCGGCAGCAGTGTTTGTAGATGCGCGTTACTGAATCCGCGCAGCGGTGTAAAGCGCTCGCCGTCGGGGCGATCAAAATAGCTTGGGTAAAGGCTTGTCTGATGCATAAGTCGCTGATAGCTTCGATGGGTTGTCCGCTTTACTGGGTGAGGAGCACCCGAATATACATGGAACTGAGTCTTTTTTTATCAATGTTGGGCTTTCTTTGGGTCGCTGCCATCACGCCAGGCCCCAATAATATGTTACTTACTGCCTCAGGTGCTAATTTTGGCTTCCTGCGCACCATTCCGTTGCTCATTGGTATCATGATTGGCATGCAAGTCATGTTGCTGATGGTGGCATTTGGCATCGGCGGTCTCATCCTGCTTTATCCTTCTCTGCATCTGGTGCTGAAGATTGCTGGTAGTCTCTATTTACTGTGGCTGGCGTGGAAAATCGCGACTGCGGAGTACGAGAAGCTGGAAACGGAAGACGCCAGCGTGAAGCAGATGCCATTCTGGCAGGGCGGATTGCTGCAACTGATCAACCCTAAAGCCTGGTTGATGGCATTGGGTGCGGTCGCCAGCTTCAGCCTCGCAGGCGATGCTTACCTGCATTCGGTGATAGCCATCAGCATCGGCATGGCACTGGTCAACGTGGTATCCGGCGTAATCTGGATGGGGTTTGGTTCGATGATTGGCCGCCTGCTGCGCAGCCCGCGCGCGTGGAAAATCTTCAACCTCGCCATGGGAGTATTGACGGCCGCCTGCGTGCTGTTGATTTGGCGTTAAGTCAGCTGGAGGCGCGTTCAACGCGCTTCCAGGGTAACACCTCGCGCACCACCTCACTTTGCGGCTGGCGGATGCGATTCAGTAACAGCTGAACACTGCGCGCCCCCAGCCGGTTCATCGGTTGTTCAATGGTCGTCAGCGGCGGGTTGAGGCTGCTGGTAAACGGAATACCATCAAATCCCACCACAGCCAGATCTTCCGGCACGCGCAATCCGGCCTCCAGCGCGGCATGGATCACACCGACGGCCAGCACATCCGACACCGCAAACACCGCGTCTGGCCGTTCCGGGTGCAACAACAACTCCCGCAGCGCAGCGCTTCCCGACTCGCACGAAATGTTTTCAGCATAGGCCACGGCGCCCCAGCTCAGTTCTAACTGCTCCAGCGCCTCACGGTAGCCACTCTCTCGCTGATGGGAATAGAGGTAGCGCATATCGCAATTCACCAACGCAATGCGGCGACGGCCTTTACTGGCCAGGTAACGCACAGTTTCAAAGGCGGCTTCTTTATTATCGATGGTGACGCTGGAGGCCGGGATCGACGGATCGTATTCCGCGCACTGCACCCAGGGCGCATCACCAATCATACCTTTCAGCTCCTGTAGGCAGGCGGCAGCGTCCATGGTGATCACGCCATCCACCACTTTACCACTCAGCAACGCCAGGTAAGCGGCTTCCCGGGGTAACTGCGAGGCCGAATTGCACAACAGGATGTGATAACCCTGTGCCTCGGCTTCAGCTTCAATGCCTTGCACCACGCGCGAACAGAAGGGATTAGTGATGTCTGAAATTAACACCAGTAACATATGGCTTTGCGCGGTACGCAGCTGACGCGCCAGCAGATTGGGTTGGTAGTCGCAATGCTCAATGGCCGCCAGCACCTTCTCACGCGTGTCCGGTCGCACACCGGGATGATGATTTAACACCCGTGATACCGTGGCTTTTGATACGCCAGCGAGATGCGCAACTTTCTCAATCGACATGGATTCAGTACCGGCAACAGGGTTGTAAAATCAGGAGCCTATCAATAACACAGTCAGGATGTGAGCGCGTGACATATTTCTGTCTTTACGCCTTCTTTGCAATTGCGTATTCCGCATAGCTTTGCCCGATGTTGATCTAAGAACAGATTTTCATTAGGGATAATTTTTAATTCCTTTATGAAATTACCCGCACTGGAGAAACTGCCGTCACGACATAACATTGGGGTGAACGATGATGGCAGTGAAAAAAACAATAACAGCAGTGGCAGCAGCATTCGCCCTGATGGCTTTTCAGGCGCAAGCGGTTAACGTGACGGTGGCGTATCAAACTTCGGCAGAGCCGGCCAAAGTGGCGCAAGCCGATAACACCTTTGCCAAAGAGAGTGGCGCAACCGTTGACTGGCGTAAATTTGATAGCGGTGCCAGCGTGCTGCGCGCATTGGCCTCGGGCGATGTGCAGATTGGCAATATCGGTTCGAGTCCGCTGGCCGTGGCAGCCACGCAACAGCTGCCGATTGAAGCCTTTTTGTTGGCCTCTCAGCTCGGCAATTCCGAAGCGCTGGTGGTCAAGAAATCCATCACCCAACCTAAAGATCTGATTGGCAAACGCATTGCGGTGCCTTTCATCTCCACAACGCATTACAGCCTGCTGTCTGCGCTCAAACATTGGGGCATCAAGCCATCACAGGTGCAGTTAGTGAACCTGCAACCGCCCGCCATTATTGCCGCGTGGAAACGCGGTGACATCGATGGTGCCTATGTCTGGTCTCCTGCGGTGAATGAGCTGGAAAAAGACGGCACGGTGTTGACCGACTCTTCTCAGGTGGGCAAATGGGGCTCACCGACGCTGGATGTCTGGGTGGTGCGCAAAGACTTCGCGCAACAGCATCCTGAGATCGTCACCGCCTTCGCCCGCAGCGCGATTGACGCACAACAGGCGTATATCGCCAATCCCGATCAGTGGCTCAAGCAGCCAGACAACCTGAGCAAGCTGTCACGCTTAAGCGGCGTGCCGGAGAGCGATGTGCCGGTGCTGGTGAAAGGCAATACCTACCTGACCGCGCAACAACAGCTCGAACAGTTGGGTAAACCCGTGAACAAGGCAATTGTCGACACCGCGCACTTCCTGAAAGAGCAGGGCAAAGTGCCGGATGCCGCCAGCGACTACAGCAGCTACGTCACCACTCGCTTTGTTGCACCCTTAGCGAAGTAACGGAGGTTTTATGCTCAGCATCACCAACCTGAATGCGCGTTACGCCGGACAACCCGCGCTGCAAGATATCAATTTGCAGCTCGACCAACGCGACCTGCTGGTGGTGCTGGGGCCTTCTGGTTGCGGAAAAACCACACTGCTCAATCTGATTGCCGGTTTTCTGCCGCTGGAGTCGGGCAGCATTACGCTGGATGGCAAAGCGGTGAACGGGCCTGGTGCCGAGCGCGGCGTGGTATTCCAGAACGAGGGATTGCTGCCGTGGCGTAACGTCATCGATAACGTGGCCTTTGGTTTACAACTGGCGGGAATGGCGAAAGCCGAGCGCCGCGCTATCGCCCGACGTTTGATCCGCAAAGTGGGACTGGAAGGGGCAGAAAAGCGTTTTATCTGGCAGCTCTCTGGGGGTCAACGTCAGCGCGTGGGTATTGCCCGTGCGCTGGCGGCTGACCCTCAGCTGCTGCTGTTAGATGAGCCGTTTGGTGCGCTGGATGCTTTTACTCGCGAACAGATGCAAACGCTGCTTCTGACGCTGTGGCGGGATACCGGTAAACAGATTTTGCTGATAACCCACGATATAGAGGAAGCGGTGTTTCTCGCCAGCGAACTGGTGCTGCTGTCGCCGGGGCCGGGGCGCGTGGTTGAGCGTATCAAACTCGACTTTGGCCAACGGTTTGCCGCGGGTGAGCCGTGTCGCAGCATTAAATCCGATCCGGCCTTCATCGAACGTCGTGAGTATGTATTGAATCAGGTCTTTTCCCAGCGGGAGGCGTTTGTATGAGTGCGGTGATTGATGAGAAAACCCAGACGCGGCGCCGCTCGCTGCGCTGGCCGTTTTCACCCCAGTTTTCTCTCAGCTTGCTGAGCGTAGCTTTAATGCTGCTGGTGTGGTGGGCGGTTACCGCCCTCGGTTTAGTCGCGCCTTTATTCCTGCCGCCGCCCCAGCAGGTGTTGCAAAAGTTACTGCTGATCGCCAGCCCGCAAGGCTTTATGGATGCGACGCTGTGGCAGCACTTGGGTGCCAGCCTCACGCGCATGCTGGTGGCGTTGTTCTTTGCCGCACTGATCGGTATTCCGGTGGGCATTGCGATGGGATTGAGCCCCGCGATTCGTGGGCTGCTGGACCCGCTGATTGAACTCTATCGCCCGGTGCCGCCACTGGCTTATTTGCCGCTGATGGTGATTTGGTTCGGCATCGGTGAAACCTCGAAAATTTTACTGATCTATCTGGCAATCTTCGCACCGGTGACGCTCTCGACGCTGGCAGGCGTGAAAAATGCGCAGCAGGTGCGGATTCGTGCGGCTCGGGCATTAGGCGCGTCGCGCTGGCAGCTGTTGCGTTACGTGATTCTGCCGGGGGCGCTGCCGGAAATTCTGACCGGTTTGCGGATTGGCCTGGGCGTGGGATGGTCAACGCTGGTGGCCGCCGAACTGATTGCTGCCACGCGCGGGCTCGGATTTATGGTGCAGTCGGCGGGCGAGTTTCTCGCCACCGATGTGGTGCTGGCGGGTATCGCGGTGATTGCGTTAATTGCCTTTAGTTTAGAGCTGGGACTGCGCGCTCTGCAGCGCCGTCTGACACCCTGGAATGGAGAACAACAATGAATGAACGTGTGACTTTTACCACGCTAGGCCCGCATATCGGCGCACAGGTCGGCGATCTCGATCTCAGCCGCCCGTTAAGCGACGCGCAGTTTGAACAGCTTTATCACGGCCTGTTACGCCATCAAGTGTTGTTTCTGCGTAATCAGGTGATCACACCCGCACAGCAGCGTGCGCTGGCGGTGCGCTTCGGCGATCTGCATATCCACCCGGTTTATCCGCATGCGGAAGGGGTGGAAGAGATTATCGTGCTGGACACCCATCAGGACAATCCGCCGGATAATGATAACTGGCACACCGATGTGACCTTTATCGACACGCCTCCAGCGATTGCGATTCTCGCCTCGAAGCTGTTGCCGGAGAGTGGCGGCGATACCTTGTGGTCCACCGGGATAGCAGCCTATGAAGCGCTGTCTGAACCCTTTAAGCAGCTGCTGAGTGGTTTGCAGGCCGAGCACGATTTTAAAAAATCGTTTCAGGAGTATAAGTACCGTAAAACCGAAGAAGAGCATCAGCGCTGGCAGCAAGCCGTCGCGAAAAATCCACCGGTGCAACATCCGGTAATCCGAACCCATCCGGTGAGCGGGCGCAAAGCGCTGTTTGTGAATGAAGGTTTTACCACGCGCTTGCTGGGATTGAGCGAGAAAGAGAGTGATGCACTGTTGGGTTTCCTGTTCGCGCATA
This sequence comes from Pantoea vagans, assembly GCF_001506165.1. Taxonomy (NCBI): domain Bacteria; kingdom Pseudomonadati; phylum Pseudomonadota; class Gammaproteobacteria; order Enterobacterales; family Erwiniaceae; genus Pantoea; species Pantoea vagans. The sequence continues at coordinate 172,340 of NZ_CP011427.1, forward strand.
CCGCCAAACCCGAGTTCCAGGTGCGCTGGCGCTGGCAGGAGAATGATGTGGCAATCTGGGATAACCGCGTGACGCAGCATTACGCGAATGCGGATTATTATCCGGCACGAAGGGTGATGCATCGGGCAACGGTGTTGGGGGACAAACCGTTTTAAAACGTCCGTAGCGTGTTGCGATTGCGTTGCCGCGGCGCGGCATCATGCCGCACCTGGCGCCTTATCTCGCTACGCTACGATCGTTTTCAGCATACTGTGATGCTTTAACTCGCCAGCATCTGCTCCAACTGCTCTTGCGCATCCAGCCATGCCATTTCAACGTCTTCCAGCGCGGATTTACTTTCGGCCTGACGTTGCAATGCTGTGTTGAGATCGGCTTTACGGCTTTGATCGTAAATCGCACTGTCGGAGAGTAAGGCTTCGGCTTCGCTCAACTGGCTTTGCCATTTCGCCATCTGCTTCTCAAGTTTCTCGATCTCTTTACGCAACGGCTGAGTCTGCGAACGCAGTTCGGCATCGCGGCGTTTCTGATCTTTGCGTGACTGGGCGCTGTTGGCGTTATCCTGCTTTGGTGCGGCATCCTGTTGCGCTTGTTGCTTCTGCAAGTCGCTCAACCACTGCTGATAGTCATCGAGATCGCCTTCGAAGACATCGACTTTACGGTCATGCACCAGATAGAGGTCATCGGTGGTCGAACGCAACAGATGGCGGTCATGCGAAACCACAACCAGCGCGCCTTCGAAGTCAATCAGCGCTTCGGTCAGTGCCTGGCGCATGTCGAGATCAAGGTGGTTGGTCGGTTCATCAAGCAGCAGCAGGTTAGGGCGCTGCCACACAATCAACGCCAGCACCAGTCGCGCTTTTTCACCGCCGGAGAAGCGTTCGGTGATCTCGCTGACTTTGTCACCCTGGAAGCCGAAACCGCCCAGATAGTCGCGCAGCTGCTGTTCCAGCGTTTGTGGCGCAATGCGCGCCAGATGCTGTAAAGGGGACTCGTCAGCGCGCAGATACTCAAGCTGATGCTGTGCGAAGTAACCGAGTTTGATGCCTTTGGCCAATCCGACTTTGCCATCCAGCGCTTCAATTTCGCCCGCCAGCAGTTTAATCAGCGTCGATTTACCTGCACCGTTGCGGCCCAGCAAGCCAATGCGTGAACCGGGCACCAGGTTGAGTTTGATGGCATCAAGGATGATGCGCTCACCGTAACCCGCCGTCACTTTCTCCATTTTTAATAACGGATTTGGCAGGCTTTCTGGCGCACGGAAGCTAAAACTGAAGGGATTATCGACGTGTGCCGGGGCAATCAACTCCATGCGCTCCAGCATTTTGATACGGCTCTGCGCTTGCTTGGCCTTGGTGGCCTGCGCGCGGAAGCGATCGATGTACTTTTGCAGGTGTTGTACTTTTTCCTGCTGACTCTGGAACAACGCCTGTTGCTGCGCCAGTTTGGCCACGCGCTGGCGTTCGAACGAGCTGTAGTTGCCGGTATATTCGAACATCGTCTGCTGCTCGATATGGATAATCTTATCCACCACCGGATCAAGAAAATCTCGGTCGTGCGAGATCAGGATCAGCGTGCCTTCGTAGCTTTTTAACCAACGCTCAAGCCAGATCACCGCATCGAGATCGAGGTGGTTGGTGGGTTCATCAAGCAGCAGCAGATCGGATCGGCACACCAACGCCTGCGCCAGGTTAAGGCGCATACGCCAGCCACCGGAGAAATCACTCACCGGCCGCATCAACTGTTCCTGGCTAAAGCCCAATCCGTGCAGCAGACTGGAAGCGCGTGCGTGTATGCTCCATGCCTGAATCGCATCGAGCTTGCCGTGTACCAGAGCGATGGCATTACCATCATCTTTGGCATTAGCTTCCGCTAATTCGGATTCAAGCTGACGATATTCGCGGTCGCCATCAATAACATATTCCAGCGCGGCTTTACTTAACGCGGGGGTTTCCTGATTTACCCATGCCAGTGCCCAGCTATTGGGAAAGGTGAAGTGACCTGCATCGCTGCTGAGTTCACCTTTAAGCAACGACAGCAGCGTAGATTTGCCACAGCCGTTTTTGCCCACCAGACCGACTTTTTGGCCGGGATTAATGGTGGCTGTTGCGTTATCCAGCAGCACATTGGTGCCGCGGCGGATTTGTAATGAGGAAAATACAATCATAAGCGCCGTATCGTCAGAATATGTTAATTTATCGGCAACATAATTCGAGAATGTTTAGTTGCGTCGAGCATGGTAGCGGAATTCCTCTGCTGTGACGACGCTTTGGAGGGGAACGATGTCGCAGCCACCCAAAATTTTGCTGCTTTACGCCCATCCGGAATCACAGGATTCGATTGCTAATCGGGTTTTGCTGCAGTCGGCTATGGAACTGGACCACGTCACGGTGCACGATTTATATGCCCACTATCCGGACTTTTTTATTGATATTCACCACGAGCAGCAACTGTTACGTGAGCATCAGATCGTGGTGTTTCAGCATCCACTTTATACCTACAGCTGCCCAGCACTGCTTAAAGAGTGGCTGGACCGCGTCTTGTCACGCGGCTTTGCCAGCGGTACAGACGGCAATGCGTTAGAAGGTAAGTATTGGCGCAGCGTGGTGACCACCGGGGAGCCGGAAACGGCTTATCATGCGCATGGGTTAAATCGCTATCCTATGAGCGATATCATGCGTCCGTTTGAGCTGACGGCCCAGATGTGCCGTATGCACTGGATGACGCCGATGGTGATCTACTGGGCACGCCGCCAGACGTCAGATGTGATGCGTAATTATGCGCAGGCATACCGCGACTGGCTCACTGCGCCGTTGCCACAGGGAGTCATGTAATGGAAGGACAAACCTTACTGACTGCCGGGGTGATCTATCTGGTTGCCGCGGTGCTGATCGTGCCGATTGCGGCGCGCCTCGGTATTGGCGCGGTGCTGGGCTATTTGCTGGCGGGTATCGCCATCGGCCCTTGGGGATTAGGTTTTATCAGCGACGTCGATGAGATTCTGCATTTCTCTGAACTCGGCGTGGTGTTCCTGATGTTCATCATCGGCCTTGAGCTGAATCCCGCAAAGCTCTGGGCGTTACGCCGCTCGATCTTTGGCGTGGGGGCCGCGCAGGTGCTGGTTTCTGCCGCCATTCTTGGGGTGCTGCTGTGGCTCACGAACTTTAGCTGGCAAGCGGCGGTGATTGGCGGGATTGGTCTGGCCATGTCTTCAACCGCCATGGCGCTGCAGCTGATGCGAGATAAAGGCATGAACCGCAGTGAAGCGGGTCAGCTTGGCTTCTCGGTGCTGCTCTTTCAGGATTTAGCGGTCATCCCCGCTTTGGCGTTGGTCCCGCTGCTGGCAGGGGGGGACAGTGGCCATGTCGACTGGCTGAAAGTGGGGATGAAGGTGCTGGCGTTTGCCGGCATGCTGGTGGGCGGCCGCTATTTGCTGCGTCCTATCTTCCGCTTTATTGCGGCTTCGGGGGTGCGTGAAGTGTTCACCGCAGCCTCGCTGTTGCTGGTGCTCGGCTCTGCGCTGTTTATGGATGCGCTGGGGCTGTCGATGGCGCTGGGTACTTTTATTGCCGGTATCCTGTTGGCAGAAAGTGAATATCGCCACGAGCTGGAAGTGGCGATTGAACCCTTTAAAGGGTTACTGCTGGGGCTGTTTTTTATCTCCGTTGGCATGGCGCTGAATCTTGGCGTGCTCTATACCCACATCGTCGAAATCATTCTTGGCGTGGTGATTCTGGTGGCGGTGAAAACGCTGGTGCTCTATGTGCTGGCGCGTATTTACGGGCTGCGCAGTTCTGAGCGCCAGCAGTTTGCTGGCGTGTTGAGCCAGGGCGGTGAGTTTGCGTTCGTGCTGTTCTCGGCGGCTTCCTCCGCCAAATTGTTCAGCGGCGATCAACTGCCGCTGCTGCTGGTGACGGTGACGCTATCGATGATGACCACCCCTCTGCTGATGCAGGGCGTGGATAAATTGCTCGCGCGCCGTTTCAATGAGCCAGATGATGACAGTGAAAAGCCGTTTGTCGAAGACGATCAGCCGCAGGTGATTGTGGTGGGCTTTGGGCGTTTCGGTCAGGTGGTGGGCCGCCTGCTGATGGCCAACAACAAACGTATCACCGTACTGGAACGTGATATCTCGGCAGTCAGCCTGATGCGCAAATATGGCTACAAGGTTTACTATGGCGATGCGACCGAGCTGGAGCTGTTGCGCGCTGCCGGCGCAGAAAATGCGCAATCGATCGTGATTACTTGCAATGATCCGGAAGATTCGATGACCATCGTGCATCTTTGCCAGCAGCACTTCCCGCAGTTGGAAATCCTGGCGCGTGCACGTGGTCGTGTTGAAGCGCATGAGTTGTTGCAGGCGGGTGTGACGCTGTTCTCACGTGAAACCTTCTCGAGTGCGTTGGAGCTAGGCCGCAAAGCGCTGATCTCATTGGGTATGCATCCGCACCAGGCGCAACGTGCTCAGCAGCACTTCCGTCGGCTGGATATGCGTATGCTGCGTGAACTGGTGCCAAGCCACGATGACAGTGCCCAGGTTTCACGTGTGAAAGAAGCGCGCCGTGAGCTGGAAGATATTTTCCAGCGGGAAATGCAGCACGAAAAACGCCAGTTTGACGGCTGGGATGACGAGTAGAACTACACTTAACGTATCCGTTCACTAATAACGGGCAGGAAAGAGTATGCGTAAACGTTTTATTGCCGGTGCAGTCTGTCCACAATGTCAGGAAAAAGACACCCTGGCGCTGTGGCGTGAAAACAATGTCGATGTGGTGGAGTGCGTCAAGTGCGGCCACCAAATGCGCGAAGCGGATAAGCAGGTTCGCGAGCAGGTGCGCAGCAACGAGCAAGTGATCGGCATTTTTCATCCTGAATAGCGGAATGGCGCAGCTTTTTTTAAGCTTAAACTTACAGCGGGATTGAATTCCGTTACAATCGGCGCCATTAACGCTGAGCAGTATGCAGCAACACATTTGTTGGCATCCTCAGTCTTGAACCTTTCTGGTTGGTTATTGCACGCAAATAGACCAATGAGACGGGATCTCAGTTCTCAACGGTTAGGAGATATCATGAAAGTAGCAAAAGACCTGGTGGTGAGCCTGGCGTATCAGGTTCGTACCGAAGACGGTGTGTTGGTTGACGAGTCACCGGTGAGTGCACCGTTGGACTATCTGCACGGTCATGGTTCCCTGATTTCTGGTCTGGAAAAAGCGCTGGAAAATCATGATGTAGGCGATAAGTTTGATGTGCATATCCCAGCAAACGACGCTTACGGTCAGTATGATGACAATCTGGTTCAGCGTGTACCAAAAGACGTGTTCATGGGCGTGGATGAACTGCAGGTTGGCATGCGCTTCCTGGCAGAAACCGATCAAGGCCCGGTTCCGGTTGAAATCACCGAAGTGGAAGACGAGCATGTTGTGGTTGATGGTAACCACATGCTGGCAGGTCAGAACCTGAACTTTAACGTGGAAGTGGTCGCGATCCGTGAAGCTACGGAAGAAGAAATCGCTCACGGTCACGTGCATGGTGCACACGGCCACGATCATGATCACGACCATGGTCACGATCACGGCCAAGGCGGCTGTGGTACTGGCGGTTGCGGCTGCAGCCACTAAGTTTTGCCTGAAGAGACAAGAGGCCACCGCTAGGTGGCCTTTTTTATGCCAGCAGCACAGCCATTCTGGGCATCAGTAGTGCGGCGGCGGCGTCTCTTCTGATTGCGAAGCCAGCAATGAAGGTGTCGCGGCTTTCACCTTATCGACCAGCAAACGCACCTGTTCACGCATCCTGCTCATCTCCAGTTCATGCTGGGTCACCGTGTGATTGAGCTGATCGATAGTGTCTTCCTGAAAAGCCAGCTTGCTCTCCAGTGCCTCAAGGCGTTGTTCCCACTCTTCCTGTTGCATCATCTCTTCTCCTCTTACGGTGCTGCGCCTGGCGCGTATCGGGCGTGATTCTACGGCCTTTAGCACCAGAATCACCCGATTTTTAACCTTAATATCGCCAGAAGGTTGAAAACAGCGCGAATGCCTTCATCTCTGGTGAAACTTCCTGATGCAAAAAAGGTCGGATGTTAAGCGGGTAATTACGTTGTGGGAGTGTTCGCCGCTGCCACGTAAAGTTATAGTGTGGGCCACTGTCCGCAATGATTCCCGAGGTTTAGATGCTTCGGTTTTGGAGAAAGGATGAAATCACTGTTTAAAGTCACATTGTTAGCTACCACCATGGCCGTCGCGCTGAATGCACCGCTGGCAATGGCAGCAGAAACCACCGCAGCTCCGGCTGACGCAGCGCAGGCTGCGCCACAGGCACCTAAGAACGCTGCCTTCAAAAACGAAGACCAGCAGTCAGCCTATGCGTTGGGCGCCTCTTTGGGTCGCTACATGGACAATTCTCTGAAGGAACAAGAGAAACTGGGCATCAAACTGGACAAAGATCAGCTGATCGCAGGTGTTCAGGATGCATTCGGTGGCAAGAGCAAGCTGTCTGATCAAGAGATCGAGCAGACGCTGCAAGCCTTCGAAGGCCGCGTGAAAGGCGCAGCACAGGCGAAGATGGAAAAAGACGCGAAGGAGAACTCTGATAAGGGTGCCGCTTACGCTGACAAATTCGCCAAAGAAAAAGGCGTGAAGAAAACTGAATCAGGCTTGCTGTACCAGGTAGAGAAAGAAGGTACTGGCGACGCACCAAAAGACAGCGATACGGTTGTCGTGAACTACAAAGGTACGCTGATTGACGGTACCGAGTTCGATAACTCTTACACCCGTGGCGAGCCACTGTCGTTCCGTCTGGATGGTGTGATTCCAGGCTGGACCGAAGGTCTGAAGCACGTGAAGAAAGGCGGTAAGATCAAGCTGGTGATCCCACCAAACCTGGCTTACGGTAAAAATGGCGTTCCGGGCATTCCGGCTAACTCCACCCTGGTGTTTGATGTTGAGTTGCTTGATATCAAACCCGCGCCTAAAGCGGATGAGAAAGCTCAGGCTCCAGCCGAAGCTGACAAGAAAGCGCAGTAATCTGCCATTTCTTATACCGCCGCCTTCGGGCGGCGGTTTCATTTCTACTGAATTATTTAGGTGGCTAATAACCACGACATTTGCCAGACTAGCAGCTGCATAATAATCACCATATGAGTCTGCCCCAATGCTGTCGAGACAGGCTCCAGCCATTTAGGGTAATGTCTTCGATGTCTAATCCATTCAATCCCGGTGAACTGACTGACTTCGATTTACTGGAGCAACGTCCGTTCGAGCAAGCCGACTACGATATTCTCAAATCTTACGAAGCGGTGGTCGATGGTCTGGCGATGCTGATCGGTTCGCACTGCGAAATCGTGCTGCACTCACTGGAAGATTTGAAATGCTCGGCAGTGCGTATTGCCAACGGCGAACATACCGGCCGTAAAGTGGGTTCACCGATTACCGATTTGGCTCTGCGTATGCTGCATGATATGCACGGCGCAGACAGCAATGTTTCTCGTGCTTATTTCACGCGCGCGAAAAGTGGCGTGCTGATGAAATCGGTGACTATCGCCATTCGCAATCGCCAGCAGCGTGTCATTGGTTTGCTGTGCATCAACATGAACCTTGACGTGCCTTTCTCCCAAATCATGTCGACATTTATGCCGCCAGAAATGCAGCAGGTTGATTCCAATGTCAACTTCGCCAGTTCCGTCGAAGACCTGGTGATGCAAACGCTGGAGTTCACCATTGAAGAGGTGAGTGCTGACCGTAATGTGTCGAACAACGCGAAGAATCGTCAGATTGTGCTCAATCTGTATGAGAAAGGTATCTTCGATATTAAAGACGCGATTAATCAGGTGGCTGACCGCCTGAATATCTCTAAACACACGGTTTATCTCTATATCCGCCAGTTTAAAAACGGTGATTTTCAGGGGCAGGATCGCTAATGCGCTACATCTTGCTGGTCACCGGCCCGGCTTACGGTACGCAGCATGCCAGCAGCGCACTGTTGTTTGCGCGTGCGCTGGTCGGGGCGGGACATCAGCTGGAGAGTGTCTTCTTTTACCGTGAGGGCGTGTTGAATGCCAATCAGCTGACGGCCCCCGCCAGCGATGAAATCGATATGGTGCGGGAATGGCAGCATCTGCATGAGCAAAGCGGCGTGGCGTTGAATATTTGCGTGGCGGCGGCACTGCGTCGTGGCGTGACCGATGCGCAGGAAGCCGCGCGATTGCAACTTTCTGGCAGTAATCTGCAAGCGGGTTTTGAACTCAGTGGATTGGGTGCGTTAGCGGAAGCCGCACTCAGTTGCGATCGGCTGGTGCAATTCTGATGAATCGAGTGGCTTTTCTGTTTACTCAGGCTCCGCACGGCAGCAGTGCCGGCAGGGAAGGGCTGGATGCAGTGTTGGCGACAGGGGCGTTAAGTGAAGATATTGCACTGTTCTTTGTGGGTGATGGCGTGCTGCAGCTTAACCCGCACCAGCAGCCGGAAAAGATTCTGGCACGCAACTACATTGCTACCTTTGGTGTGCTGGAGCTTTATGACATCGACCAGTGTTTTGTCTGCGAGGAGTCACTGCTGGCACGTGGGCAGCGTGTGACGGCCAACCGCGTGTTGACGGCGGAGGTGCTGAATGCAGCCGCTCTGCGCCAGAAACTCGCGACTTATCACCGTATTATCCGCTTCTGAGAAACGACCATGCTTTACACGCTGTTGCAATCCCCTTGGCAATGCGATCTCGATAGCCTTCTGCTGCTGTTGCAAGAGGGGGATGATGTATTGCTATTACAGGATGGCGTCACCGCCGCGCTCGAGGGCAGCCAGATGTTCCTCAAGCTGTCGTCTTCGCCTGCAACGCTGTGGGTTTTAGAAGAAGATGTGCTGGCACGTGGTCTTGTTGGCCAAATTTCGACCAATATCCAGCCTCTGGACTATACTGGGTTCGTTGCCTTGACGATAAAGCACCAACAACAAGTGGCCTGGTAACAGCGAAAACCTGGTTATTTCTTGACACCCTTTTGACACAGTCCTAGAATTCTGCCTCCTCGTAGAAATACGAGGCGATTTATTACGTGTTTACGAAGCAAAAAGCTAAATCCCAGGAGCTATTTAATGGCAACAGTTAACCAGCTGGTTCGCAAACCACGCGTACGCAAAGTTGCAAAGAGCAACGTGCCTGCGCTGGAAGCTTGCCCGCAGAAACGTGGTGTTTGTACTCGTGTGTACACCACTACCCCTAAAAAACCAAACTCAGCACTGCGTAAAGTTTGCCGTGTGCGTTTGACTAACGGTTTTGAAGTTACCTCCTACATCGGCGGTGAAGGTCATAACCTGCAGGAGCACTCAGTGATCCTGATCCGTGGCGGTCGTGTTAAAGACTTGCCAGGTGTGCGTTACCACACCGTTCGTGGCGCGCTGGACTGCTCAGGTGTTAAAGACCGTAAGCAGTCACGCTCCAAGTATGGCGTGAAGAAGCCAAAGGCTTAATGGTTCTCCGTTAAGTAAGGCCAAACGTTTTAACTTTAATGTCAAAATAAACTCGTAGAGTTTTGGACAATCCTGAATTAACAACGGAGTATTTCCATGCCACGTCGTCGCGTCATTGGTCAGCGTAAAATTCTGCCGGATCCTAAGTTCGGATCAGAGCTGCTGGCTAAATTTGTAAACATCCTGATGGTAGATGGTAAAAAATCTACTGCTGAATCTATCGTCTATACCGCACTTGATACCCTGGCTCAACGTGCTGGTAAAGATGGTCTGGAAGCTTTCGAAGTTGCACTCGAAAACGTACGTCCGACTGTAGAAGTTAAGTCACGTCGCGTTGGTGGTTCAACCTACCAGGTTCCAGTTGAAGTCCGTCCGGTTCGTCGTAATGCTCTGGCAATGCGTTGGATCGTAGAAGCTGCTCGTAAACGCGGTGATAAATCTATGGCTCTCCGCCTGGCGAACGAACTTTCTGATGCTGCAGAGAACAAAGGTACTGCAGTTAAGAAACGTGAAGACGTTCACCGCATGGCAGAAGCCAACAAGGCGTTCGCACACTACCGCTGGTAACAGCTGCGTAGTTGTTATTAACCCAGCGGGCGTCCCAGTGACTCACCTGCTGGGCTTTTTTAACTTAGAACGTCTCAGAATCAGAGGAATCAAATGGCTCGTAAAACACCCATTGAGCGCTACCGTAACATTGGTATCAGTGCGCACATCGACGCCGGTAAGACTACTACTACCGAACGTGTTCTGTTCTACACCGGTGTAAACCACAAAATCGGTGAAGTACATGACGGCGCAGCAACCATGGACTGGATGGAGCAGGAGCAGGAGCGTGGTATTACCATTACCTCTGCTGCGACTACCTGTTACTGGTCTGGTATGGCTAAGCAGTTCGAACCACACCACGTAAACATCATCGACACCCCGGGACACGTTGACTTCACCATCGAAGTTGAGCGTTCTATGCGTGTGCTTGATGGCGCGGTAATGGTTTACTGTGCAGTTGGTGGCGTTCAGCCACAGTCTGAAACCGTATGGCGCCAGGCTAACAAATATAAAGTTCCACGCATCGCGTTCGTTAACAAAATGGACCGTATGGGTGCTAACTTCCTGAAAGTTGTTGGTCAGATGAAAGATCGTCTGGGTGCAAACCCAGTACCACTTCAGCTGGCTATCGGCGCAGAAGAAGGTTTCACCGGTGTTGTTGACCTGGTGAAAATGAAAGCGATCAACTGGAACGAGGCCGATCAAGGCGTCACCTTCGTTTACGAAGATATTCCAGCGGATATGCAGGAACTGGCTGAAGAATGGCGTGCTAAGCTCGTTGAAGCTGCAGCTGAAGGTTCTGATGAGCTGATGGATAAATTCTTCGGCGGCGAAGAGCTGACTGAAGAAGAGATCAAAACCTCTCTGCGTAAGCGCGTTCTGAACAACGAAATCATCCTGGTAACCTGTGGTTCTGCGTTTAAGAACAAAGGTGTTCAGGCGATGCTGGATGCGGTTGTTGAATACCTGCCAGCACCAACTGACGTTACCGCGATTAACGGTATGCTGGACGACGGTAAAGACACGCCGGCTGAGCGTCACTCAGACGACAAAGAGCCGTTTGCTGCACTGGCGTTCAAAATCGCTACCGACCCGTTTGTTGGTAACCTGACCTTCTTCCGCGTTTACTCAGGTGTTGTTAACACGGGTGATACCGTTTATAACCCAGTTAAGTCAAACCGTGAGCGTCTGGGCCGTATCGTACAGATGCACGCTAACAAACGTGAAGAGATCAAAGAAGTTCGTGCGGGCGACATCGCAGCAGCGATCGGCCTGAAAGATGTGACCACTGGTGACACCCTGTGTGACCCAGACAACGTCATCATCCTTGAGCGCATGGAATTCCCTGAGCCAGTAATCTCAATCGCCGTTGAACCAAAAACCAAAGCTGACCAGGAAAAAATGGGTCTGGCTCTGGGCCGTCTGGCTAAAGAAGACCCATCATTCCGCGTATGGACTGATGAAGAATCTAACCAGACCATCATCGCCGGTATGGGTGAACTGCACCTCGACATCATCGTTGACCGTATGAAGCGTGAGTTCAACGTGGAAGCAAACGTGGGTAAACCACAGGTTGCTTACCGTGAAGCGATTCGCTCTAAAGTTACCGATATCGAAGGTAAACACGCCAAGCAGTCTGGTGGTCGTGGTCAGTACGGTCATGTTGTTATCGACATGTACCCTCTGGAGCCAGGTGTTAACCCGAAAGGTTACGAATTTGTCAACGATATCAAGGGCGGTGTGATTCCAACTGAATACATCCCTGCGGTTGATAAAGGCCTTCAGGAGCAGCTGAAATCAGGTCCACTGGCGGGTTATCCGGTAGTAGATCTGGGTGTTCGTCTGCACTTCGGTTCATACCATGATGTCGACTCCTCAGAGCTGGCGTTTAAACTGGCTGCTTCTTTAGCGTTCAAAGAAGGCTTCAAAAAAGCACAACCTGTGCTGCTTGAGCCAATCATGAAGGTTGAAGTTGAGACTCCGGAAGAGAACACCGGTGACGTTATCGGTGACCTTAGCCGTCGTCGTGGTATGCTCAAAGGACAGGAATCTAACGCTACTGGCGTTCAGATCCATGCTGAAGTTCCACTGTCTGAAATGTTCGGATATGCAACTCAGCTGCGTTCTCTGACCAAAGGCCGTGCTTCTTACTCCATGGAGTTCCTGAAGTACGATGATGCGCCGAACAACGTCGCTCAGGCCGTTATTGAAGCTCGTAGCAAATAAGCTACGGTTTAAAAATTGTGAACTGCTGCCTTCATGACTCATGAAGGCACAACGTAAGGAATTATCGCCATGGCGAAAGAGCAATTTCAGCGTAACAAACTGCACGTAAACGTCGGCACCATCGGTCACGTTGACCATGGTAAAACCACTCTGACTGCAGCAATCACCACCGTTCTGGCTAAAACCTACGGCGGTAAGGCAAGTAAATTCGACGAGATCGATAAAGCGCCTGAAGAGAAAGCACGTGGTATCACCATCAACACTTCACACGTTGAATATGAAACCCCGACTCGTCACTACGCTCACGTTGACTGCCCAGGCCACGCCGACTATGTGAAAAACATGATCACCGGTGCTGCGCAGATGGACGGCGCGATCCTGGTTGTTGCTGCGACTGATGGCCCAATGCCACAGACCCGTGAGCACATCCTGCTGGGTCGTCAGGTTGGCGTTCCTTACATCATCGTGTTCCTGAACAAGTGCGACATGGTTGATGACGAAGAGCTGCTGGAACTGGTAGAGATGGAAGTTCGTGACCTGCTGTCAGCATACGACTTCCCAGGCGATGATACTCCAATCATCCGCGGTTCTGCTCTGAAAGCGCTGGAAGGCGACGCTGAGTGGGAAGCTAAGATCATTGAGCTGGCTGGTCACCTGGATACCTATATCCCAGAGCCAGTACGTGCAATCGACATGCCGTTCCTGCTGCCAATCGAAGACGTATTCTCAATCTCAGGCCGTGGTACTGTTGTAACCGGTCGTGTTGAGCGCGGTATCGTTAAAGTGGGCGACGAAGTTGAAGTTGTTGGCCTGAAAGACACTGTGAAATCAACCTGTACTGGCGTTGAAATGTTCCGCAAACTGCTGGACCAGGGTCAGGCTGGCGAGAACTGTGGTGTTCTGCTGCGTGGTATCAAGCGCGAAGACATCGAGCGTGGTCAGGTACTGGCTAAGCCAGGCACCATCAAGCCACATACTCAGTTCACTTCAGAAGTTTACGTTCTGTCTAAAGATGAAGGCGGTCGTCATACTCCGTTCTTCAAAGGCTACCGTCCTCAGTTCTACTTCCGTACTACTGACGTGACCGGCGACGTTCAACTGCCAGAAGGCGTTGAAATGGTAATGCCAGGCGACAACGTGAAAATGACTGTTACTCTGATCAAGCCAATCGCTATGGATCAGGGTCTGCGTTTCGCAATCCGTGAAGGCGGCCGTACTGTTGGTGCGGGCGTTGTTGCTGAAATTATCGCTTAATTGCGTTAATGCCGGTGGCTGCTTAGGTGGCCACCGCAGCACGAAAGAAGAGCACTTCGGTGCTCTTTTTTTTCGTCAAAATTTCATGACAGATAGAAAAACCACACAAAATCTACGTTTGAAATAAAAACCATTCTCATTTACACTTTGATCAGAAATTGTACTGGAGCATGCAGTAAATGTACGTCTGTCTGTGTAATGCCGTGAGTGATAAAACCCTCCGCGAAGTTGTTCGTCGTTATCAGCCCAAATCCATTCAGCATTTGCGTCAGCTGGTTCCTATCGGTAAACAGTGCGGCAAGTGTATTCGCGTGGCGCGTGAGATCATGGATGACGAGTTGCAGAAGGTGCCTCTGTACAAAGAGATAGCCTGATAATTCCTTCCAGACCCTAATAACCACAAAAACTGTCCAGTTTTTTTGACTTCTTTTTATCCGCATCTACGATCTATTTACCTGGAAGCGGAGGAAGCAAAATGAAGGGCGACAGTAAAATCATAACGCATCTCAATAAACTGCTGGGGAATGAACTGGTTGCGATTAATCAGTACTTTCTTCATGCGCGCATGTTCAAAAACTGGGGGCTGATTCGCCTCAACAACGTCGAGTATCACGAATCCATTGATGAAATGAAGCACGCGGATAAGTACATCGAGCGCATTCTGTTTCTTGAAGGCATTCCCAATCTTCAGGATCTGGGCAGGCTGCGCATTGGTGAAGATGTCCCGGAGATGTTGCAATCCGATCTGACGTTGGAGTTGGAAGGGGCGAAGGATTTACGTGAAGCCATCGCCTATGCTGACAAAGTTCATGACTACGTAAGCCGTGACATGATGATTGAGATTCTGAGTGAGGAAGAACATCACATCGACTGGCTGGAGACAGAACTCGACCTGGTACAAAAACTCGGTTTGCAGAATTACCTGCAGGCCCAATTACAACAAGAAGAGCACGCGGACTAACCCATTTTGCATCAGCAATGTCGTGAGCCTGTACGGGTCGTTATCCGATCGGTACAGGCTTTTTTGTCTTTTAGTTGAAATGATGTGGTTAAAAACGCATCACGGGTTGCTTCCTGAACTGATTTGCGTATAATGCGCGGGCCTGCCGATATTGGTATGGCGCGATTCGAGCAGAATCGCAGGCGATAGCGAGTGATGTATCGCCTGACAATACTCCCGATTGGGGAGTTATATGCTGAACGATTACACTCCTCCATCAATCGTAATGGGTGTGGGTAGTAATTCTTTTCGTTTATAAAATGTTTGGAGCCTTGGTCTCATGTCGAACCAAAGAATCCGTATCCGTCTTAAAGCGTTTGATCATCGCCTGATCGATCAATCAACCGCGGAAATCGTTGAGACTGCCAAGCGCACTGGTGCGCAGGTACGTGGTCCGATCCCGCTGCCAACTCGCAAAGAGCGTTTTACCGTTCTGATCTCTCCGCACGTTAACAAAGACGCGCGTGATCAGTACGAAATTCGCACTCACAAGCGTCTGGTAGACATCGTTGAGCCAACTGAAAAAACCGTTGATGCACTGATGCGTCTGGATCTGGCTGCCGGTGTTGACGTGCAGATCAGCCTGGGTTAATCAGGTCATCGAGCGATTGAGAGGTTGATACAATGATTGGTTTAGTCGGTAAAAAAGTGGGCATGACCCGCATCTTCACTGAAGATGGCGTTTCAATCCCAGTAACCGTAATCGAAGTTGAAGCAAACCGCGTTACTCAGGTCAAAGGCCTGGAAAACGACGGTTACCAAGCTATCCAGGTGACCACCGGTGCTAAAAAAGCAAACCGTGTTGGCAAACCAGAAGCAGGTCATTTTGCTAAAGCTGGCGTTGAAGCTGGCCGTGGTCTGTGGGAATTCCGCACCGAAGGTGAAGAGTACTCAGTAGGCCAGAGCATCAGTGTTGAAATCTTCGCTGAAGTTAAAAAAGTAGACGTTACCGGTACCTCTAAAGGTAAAGGTTTCGCAGGTACCGTTAAGCGCTGGAACTTCCGTACCCAGGACGCTACACACGGTAACTCCTTGTCTCACCGCGTTCCGGGTTCTATCGGTCAGAACCAGACTCCGGGCAAAGTGTTCAAAGGCAAGAAAATGGCTGGTCAGCTGGGTAATGAGCGCGTAACCGTTCAGAGCCTGGAAGTGGTACGTGTTGACGCTGAGCGCAACCTGCTGCTGGTCAAAGGTGCTGTTCCGGGTGCAACCGGCAGCGACCTGATTGTTAAACCAGCTGTGAAGGCGTAAGGGGATAGCAATGGAATTAGTACTGAAAGACGCGCAGAGCGCGCTGACTGTTTCCGAAACTACCTTCGGTCGTGATTTCAACGAAGCGCTGGTTCACCAGGTTGTTGTTGCTTATGCCGCTGGTGCTCGTCAGGGTACTCGTGCGCAGAAAACTCGTGCTGAAGTAACTGGTTCAGGCAAAAAGCCTTGGCGCCAGAAAGGTACCGGCCGTGCGCGTTCAGGTTCTGTAAAGAGCCCGATCTGGCGTTCAGGTGGCGTGACCTTCGCTGCGCGTCCACAGGACCACAGTCAAAAAGTTAACAAAAAGATGTACCGCGGCGCGCTGAAAAGCATCCTGTCCGAACTGGTACGTCAGGACCGTCTGATCGTTGTCGAGACGTTCTCTGTAGAAGCACCGAAAACCAAGCTGCTGGCACAGAAACTGAAAGACATGGCGCTGGAAGACGTGCTGATCATCACCGGCGAACTGGATGAGAATCTGTTCCTGGCTGCGCGTAACCTGTACAAGGTTGACGTGCGTGATGCAGCGGGTATCGACCCAGTTAGCCTGATCGCCTTCGACAAAGTCGTTATGACTGCGGAAGCAGTTAAGCAAGTTGAGGAGATGCTGGCATGATCCGTGAAGAACGTCTGCTGAAAGTCGTGCGCGCGCCGCACGTATCTGAAAAAGCATCTACTGCGATGGAAAAAACCAATACCATCGTTCTCAAAGTTGCTAAAGACGCGACCAAAGCAGAGATCGTTGCTGCTGTTGAGAAACTGTTCGAAGTTGAAGTTAAAGACGTAAACACCTTGGTTGTTAAGGGTAAAGTTAAGCGTCACGGACAGCGTATCGGTCGTCGTAGCGACTGGAAAAAAGCTTACGTCACCCTGAAGGAAGGCCAGAACCTGGACTTCGTCGGCGGCGCTGAGTAAGTCGGAGGAGAAAGACAATGGCAGTTGTTAAATGTAAACCGACATCTCCGGGTCGTCGTCACGTAGTTAAAGTGGTGAACCCAGAGCTGCACAAGGGCAAACCTTTTGCTCCGCTGTTAGAAAAAAACAGCAAATCCGGTGGTCGTAACAACAATGGTCGTATCACTACCCGTCATATCGGTGGTGGTCACAAGCAGGCTTACCGTATTGTTGACTTCAAACGCAACAAAGATGGTATCCCAGCAGTTGTTGAGCGTCTTGAGTACGATCCGAACCGTTCTGCGAACATCGCACTGGTTCTGTACAAAGATGGCGAGCGCCGTTACATCCTGGCCCCTAAAGGCCTGAAAGCTGGTGATCAGGTTCAATCTGGCGTTGATGCTGCGATTAAAGCGGGTAACACCCTGCCTATGCGTAACATCCCGGTGGGTTCTACCGTTCACAACGTAGAAATGAAACCAGGCAAAGGCGGTCAGATTGCTCGCTCAGCTGGTACTTACGTGCAGATCGTTGCGCGTGATGGTTCCTACGTAACCCTGCGTCTGCGTTCTGGCGAAATGCGTAAAGTCGAAATCGACTGCCGCGCAACCCTGGGCGAAGTCGGTAACGCTGAGCACATGCTGCGCGTTCTGGGTAAAGCTGGTGCAACCCGTTGGCGTGGTGTTCGTCCTACCGTTCGCGGTACTGCGATGAACCCAGTCGATCACCCGCACGGTGGTGGTGAAGGTCGTAACTTTGGTAAGCACCCGGTAACTCCGTGGGGCGTTCAGACCAAAGGTAAGAAGACCCGTAGCAACAAGCGTACTGATAAATTTATCGTACGTCGCCGTAGCAAATAATTTTAGAGGATAAGCCATGCCACGTTCTCTCAAGAAAGGTCCTTTTATTGACCTGCACTTGCTGAAGAAGGTAGAGAAAGCGGTGGAAAGCGGTGACAAGAAGCCCCTGCGCACTTGGTCCCGTCGTTCAACGATCTTCCCTAACATGATCGGTTTGACCATCGCTGTCCATAATGGTCGTCAGCACGTTCCTGTCTTTGTTTCCGACGAAATGGTCGGCCACAAACTGGGTGAATTTGCACCGACACGTACTTATCGCGGCCATGCTGCAGATAAGAAAGCCAAGAAGAAATAAGTAGGAGGAAGAGATGGAAACTATTGCTCAACATCGCCATGCTCGTTCTTCTGCTCAGAAGGTCCGCCTTGTTGCTGACCTGATTCGCGGTAAGAAAGTGTCGCAGGCTCTGGATATTCTGACTTACACCAACAAGAAAGCTGCTGTGTTGGTTAAGAAAGTACTGGAATCTGCCATTGCGAACGCCGAACACAACGATGGCGCTGATATCGACGATCTGAAAGTCGCGAAAATCTTCGTAGACGAAGGCCCAAGCATGAAGCGCATTATGCCGCGTGCGAAAGGTCGTGCAGATCGCATCCTGAAGCGCACCAGCCACATTACTGTGGTTGTGTCCGATCGCTGAGACTCTGGAGACTAGCAATGGGTCAGAAAGTACATCCTAATGGTATTCGCCTGGGTATTGTAAAACCATGGAACTCTACCTGGTTTGCGAACACCAAAGAATTCGCTGACAACCTGGACAGCGATTTTAAAGTACGTCAGTTCCTTACTAAGGAACTGGCTAAAGCGTCTGTATCTCGTATCGTTATCGAGCGTCCGGCTAAGAGCATCCGTGTGACCATTCACACCGCTCGCCCGGGTATCGTTATCGGTAAGAAAGGTGAAGACGTAGAAAAACTGCGCTCGGTCGTCGCGAAAATCGCTGGCGTTCCTGCACAGATCAACATCGCCGAAGTCCGTAAGCCGGAACTGGACGCTAAATTGGTTGCTGACAGCATCACTTCACAGCTGGAGCGTCGTGTGATGTTCCGTCGTGCTATGAAGCGTGCGGTACAGAACGCAATGCGTCTGGGCGCGAAGGGTATTAAAGTTGAAGTCAGCGGCCGTTTGGGCGGTGCCGAGATCGCACGTACCGAATGGTACCGTGAAGGTCGCGTACCACTGCACACTCTGCGTGCAGACATTGACTACAACACCTCTGAAGCGCACACCACTTATGGTGTAATCGGCGTTAAGGTATGGATCTTCAAAGGTGAGATCCTGGGTGGTATGGCTGCTGTTGAACAACCGGAACCGGCTGCTCAACCTAAAAAGCAGCAGCGTAAAGGCCGTAAGTAAGGAGAGTCGCTGATGTTACAACCAAAGCGTACGAAATTCCGTAAAGTGCACAAAGGCCGCAACCGTGGTCTGGCGCAGGGTACGGATGTCAGCTTCGGTACTTTCGGTCTGAAAGCTGTTGGCCGTGGTCGTCTGACTGCTCGTCAGATCGAAGCAGCACGTCGTGCTATGACCCGTGCAGTTAAGCGTCAAGGTAAGATTTGGATCCGTGTATTCCCGGACAAACCAATCACCGAGAAGCCGCTCGAAGTGCGTATGGGTAAAGGTAAGGGTAACGTGGAGTATTGGGTTGCCCTGATCCAGCCAGGTAAAGTCCTGTATGAAATGGACGGTGTACCTGAAGAGCTGGCCCGTGAAGCCTTCAAGCTGGCAGCAGCAAAACTGCCTATCAAAACCACCTTTGTAACTAAGACGGTGATGTAATGAAAGCAAATGAGCTGCGTGAAAAAAGCGTTGAAGAGCTGAACACTGAGCTTCTTAACCTTCTGCGTGAGCAGTTTAACCTGCGCATGCAGGCAGCATCTGGCCAGCTGCAGCAGACCCATCTGCTGAAGCAAGTGCGCCGTGATGTTGCACGTGTTAAGACTTTACTGACTGAGAAGGCGGCGTAATGACCGATAAAATCCGTACTCTGCAGGGTCGTGTTATTAGTGACAAAATGCAGAAATCTGCAGTTGTTGCTATCGAACGTGTCGTGAAGCACCCGATCTACGGTAAATTCATCAAGCGTACGACTAAGCTGCACATCCATGACGAGAACAACGAGTGTGGAATTGGTGACGTGGTAGAAATCCGCGAAACCCGTCCACTGTCTAAGACTAAGTCTTGGGCTCTGGTTCGCGTTGTAGAGAAAGCGATTCTGTAATAGAATCCGTTTCCTCTAAAAAATAAAATGAACGGCTCGTCTGAGCCGTTCATTTTTTCTACCCATCTGCGAGAACCGGTGTTATAATGCCGCGCCCTCAATTATGGGGCTTTTTAACGACCTGAGGTTTGGGTCCCGAAGTAGTAGTTGACATTAGCGGAGCACTAAAATGATCCAAGAACAGACTATGCTGAACGTCGCCGACAACTCCGGTGCACGTCGCGTAATGTGTATCAAGGTTCTGGGTGGCTCGCACCGTCGCTACGCAGGCGTCGGCGATATCATCAAAGTTACCATCAAGGAAGCAATTCCACGTGGTAAGGTGAAAAAAGGTGATGTCCTGAAGGCGGTAGTGGTGCGCACCAGGAAGGGTGTTCGTCGCCCGGACGGTTCTGTCATTCGCTTCGATGGTAATGCATGCGTTATTTTAAACAATAACAGCGAGCAGCCTATCGGTACGCGTATTTTTGGGCCGGTAACTCGTGAACTTCGTACTGAAAAGTTCATGAAAATTATCTCTCTGGCACCAGAAGTACTCTAAGGAGCGAGCAATGGCAGCGAAAATCCGTCGCAATGACGAAGTTATTGTGCTTACCGGCAAAGATAAAGGTAAGCGCGGTAAAGTAAAGAATGTCCTGACTTCTGGTAAGGTCATCGTTGAAGGTATCAACCTGGTTAAAAAACATCAGAAGCCTGTCCCGGCTCTGAACCAACCAGGCGGCATCGTTGAAAAAGAAGCTGCTATTCAGGTTTCTAACGTTGCAATCTTCAATGCGGCAACCGGCAAGGCTGACCGTGTAGGCTTTAGATTCGAAGAAGGCAAAAAAGTCCGTTTCTTCAAGTCTAATAGCGAAACTATCAAGTAATTTGGAGTAGTACGATGGCGAAACTGCATGATTACTACAAAGACGAAGTAGTCCAGAAACTCATGTCTGAGTTCGGCTACAATTCTGTCATGCAAGTCCCTCGGGTCGAGAAGATCACCCTGAACATGGGTGTTGGTGAAGCGATCGCTGACAAGAAACTGCTGGATAACGCAGCAGCTGACCTGGCAGCAATCTCCGGTCAAAAGCCGTTGATCACCAAAGCACGCAAATCAGTTGCAGGCTTCAAAATCCGTCAGGGCTATCCGATCGGCTGTAAAGTAACTCTGCGCGGCGAGCGCATGTGGGAGTTCTTTGAGCGTCTGATCACTATTGCTGTTCCACGTATTCGTGACTTCCGTGGCTTGTCCGCTAAGTCTTTCGATGGTCGTGGTAACTACAGCATGGGCGTTCGTGAGCAGATCATCTTCCCAGAAATCGACTACGACAAAGTCGATCGCGTTCGTGGTTTGGATATTACCATTACCACTACTGCGAAATCTGATGATGAAGGCCGTGCTCTGCTGGCTGCCTTTGACTTCCCGTTCCGCAAGTAAGGTAGGGTTACTTAATGGCTAAGCAATCTATGAAAGCACGCGAAGTTAAGCGTGTAAAATTAGCAGACAAGTTCTTCGCTAAGCGCGTTGAGCTGAAAGCGATCATTTCTGATGTGAACGCATCCGACGAAGACCGTTGGGATGCTGTTCTTAAGCTGCAGAGTCTGCCGCGTGATTCCAGCCCTTCCCGTCAGCGTAACCGCTGCCGTCAGACAGGTCGTCCGCACGGTTTCCTGCGGAAGTTTGGGTTGAGCCGTATCAAGGTCCGTGAAGCCGCAATGCGCGGTGAAATCCCGGGTCTGAAAAAGGCTAGCTGGTAATTGTCACCATTTGAATCACGGGAGTAACACAGATGAGCATGCAAGATCCGATCGCGGATATGCTGACCCGTATCCGTAACGGTCAAGCCGCGAACAAAGTTGCGGTCTCTATGCCTTCCTCCAAGCTGAAAGTGGCAATTGCCAACGTGCTGAAGGAAGAAGGCTACATTGAAGATTTTAAAATCGAAGGCGACACCAAGCCTGAACTGGAACTGACTCTTAAGTATTTCCAGGGCAAGTCTGTGGTAGAGAGCATTCAGCGTGTTAGCCGTCCAGGTCTGCGCATCTATAAGAAAAAAGATGAGCTGCCAAAAGTAATGGCTGGTCTGGGCATCGCTGTAATTTCTACCTCTAAAGGTGTCATGACTGATCGTGCAGCGCGCCAAGCTGGTCTTGGTGGCGAAATTATCTGCTACGTAGCGTAATCGGAGGATAAAATGTCTCGTGTTGCAAAAGCACCTGTCGTTGTTCCTGCGGGCGTAGAGGTAAAACTCAACGGTCAGGAAGTTTCGATCAAAGGCAAAAACGGCGAGCTGACTCGTACTATCAACAGTGCTGTAGAAGTTAAGCATGCAGACAACGCCCTGACTTTCGCTCCACGCGAAGGTTTTGCGGACGCTTGGGCACAGGCAGGTACTGCTCGTGCGCTGCTGAACGGCATGGTTATCGGTGTTACCGAAGGCTTCACCAAGAAGCTGCAACTGGTTGGTGTTGGTTATCGTGCAGCTGTTAAAGGCAACTCTGTGAGCTTGGCCCTGGGCTTCTCTCACCCTGTTGACCATGCACTGCCGGCCGGCATCACTGCTGAATGTCCAACTCAGACTGAAATCGTGCTGAAAGGCGCTGATAAGCAGCTGATTGGTCAGGTTGCAGCGGATCTGCGCGCCTACCGTCGTCCTGAGCCTTACAAAGGCAAGGGTGTTCGTTACGCCGACGAAGTCGTGCGTACCAAAGAGGCTAAGAAGAAGTAAGGTAACACTATGGATAAGAAATCTGCTCGTATCCGTCGTGCGACCCGTGCACGTCGCAAGCTCAAAGAGCTGGGTGCTACTCGCCTGGTGGTACATCGTACCCCGCGTCATATCTACGCACAGGTGATCGCCCCGAACGGTTCCGAAGTTTTGGTTGCTGCTTCTACTGTAGAAAAAGCTATTGCCGAACAACTGAAGTATACCGGTAACAAAGACGCTGCTGCAGCTGTAGGTAAAGCTCTGGCTGAGCGCGCTGTCGAGAAAGGCATTACTAATGTTTCTTTCGACCGTTCCGGGTTCCAATATCATGGTCGTGTCCAGGCACTGGCAGATGCTGCCCGTGAAGCTGGCCTTCAGTTCTAAGGTAGAGGTCTAAGATGTCAAACATCGAGAAACAAGCTGGCGAACTGCAGGAAAAACTGATCGCGGTAAACCGTGTTTCTAAAACTGTAAAAGGTGGTCGTATTTTCTCCTTCACCGCACTGACTGTAGTGGGTGATGGTAACGGCCGCGTTGGTTTTGGTTACGGTAAAGCGCGTGAAGTTCCAGCAGCGATCCAGAAAGCGATGGAAAAAGCCCGTCGCAACATGATTAACGTCGCGCTGACTCACGGCACCCTGCAGCACCCTGTTAAAGGTGCTCACACGGGTTCTCGTGTGTTCATGCAGCCGGCTTCTGAAGGTACCGGTATCATCGCCGGCGGTGCAATGCGCGCTGTTTTAGAAGTCGCTGGAGTACATAACGTTCTGGCTAAAGCGTATGGTTCTACTAACCCGATTAACGTGGTTCGTGCAACTATCGATGGCCTGGGCAATATGAATTCTCCAGAAATGGTCGCTGCCAAGCGTGGTAAATCCGTTGAAGAAATTCTGGGGTAATCACGATGGCTAAGACTATTAAAATTACACAAACCCGCAGTTCAATCGGCCGCCTGCCTAAGCACAAAGCCACTCTGGTTGGCTTGGGTCTGCGTCGTATTGGTCATACCGTTGAGCGTGAAGACACGCCTGCTGTACGCGGTATGGTTAACGCGATTTCCTACATGCTGAAAGTGGAGGAGTAAGAGATGCGTTTAAACACTCTGTCTCCGGCCGAAGGGTCTAAACACGCTTCTAAGCGTCTGGGTCGTGGTATCGGTTCTGGTCTCGGTAAAACCGGTGGTCGTGGTCACAAAGGTCAGAACTCTCGTTCTGGCGGTGGCGTACGTCGCGGTTTCGAGGGTGGCCAGATGCCTCTGTACCGTCGTCTGCCGAAATTCGGTTTCACCTCTCGCAAAGCAATGGTCACTGCAGAAGTTCGTCTGTCTGACCTGGCGAAAGTTGAAGGCGGTATTGTTGACCTGAATACTTTGAAAGCAGCTAACATCATCGGTGTTCAGATCGAATTCGCGAAAGTGATTCTGTCTGGTGAAGTTTCTGCTCCGGTAACGATTCGTGGTCTGCGTGTCACCAAAGGTGCTCGTGCTGCGATCGAAGCTGCTGGCGGTAAAATCGAGGAATAAGTAGCAGATGGCAAAGCAACCGGGATTAGATTTTCAAAGTGCCAAAGGTGGCTTTGGTGAACTGAAGCGCAGACTGTTGTTTGTAATCGGTGCACTGATTGTCTTCCGTATTGGCTCTTTTATTCCAATCCCCGGTATCGATGCCACTGTACTTGCCAAACTGCTTGAGCAACAGCGTGGCACCATCATTGAAATGTTTAACATGTTCTCTGGTGGTGCTCTCAGTCGTGCCTCAATCTTCGCACTGGGTATTATGCCGTATATTTCGGCCTCTATTATTATCCAGTTGCTGACGGTGGTTCATCCAGCGTTGGCCGAGATTAAGAAAGAGGGTGAAGCTGGTCGTCGTAAGATTAGCCAGTACACTCGCTATGGCACCCTGGTTCTGGCTGTATTCCAGTCGATCGGTATTGCTACCGGTCTGCCGAATATGCCTGGAATGCAAGGCCTGGTGATGAATCCAGGTTTCGCATTCTACTTTACCGCTGTTGTAAGTCTGGTTACCGGGACAATGTTCCTGATGTGGCTGGGCGAACAGATTACTGAACGAGGTATCGGTAACGGTATCTCGATCATTATCTTCGCGGGTATTGTTGCGGGTCTTCCGCCGGCCATTGGCCATACCATCGAGCAAGCGCGGCAAGGTGACCTGCACTTCCTTCTGTTGCTGTTGGTTGCAGTTCTTGTATTTGCAGTGACGTTCTTTGTTATTTTCGTTGAGCGTGGCCAGCGCCGCATTGTGGTCAACTACGCTAAACGTCAGCAAGGTCGTCGTGTATATGCTGCACAGAGCACACATTTACCGTTGAAAGTGAATATGGCGGGCGTAATCCCGGCTATTTTTGCTTCCAGCATTATTCTGTTCCCAGCAACCATCGCGTCATGGTTCGGGGGCGGTACCGGTTGGAACTGGCTGACAACAATTTCGCTGTATTTGCAACCAGGACAGCCGCTATATGTGCTACTCTATGCGACTGCAATCATCTTCTTCTGTTTCTTCTACACGGCGTTGGTGTTCAACCCACGTGAAACAGCAGATAACCTGAAGAAGTCTGGTGCATTCGTACCGGGAATTCGTCCGGGAGAGCAAACGGCGAAGTATATCGATAAAGTAATGACACGTCTGACCTTAATCGGCGCACTGTATATTACCTTTATCTGCCTGATCCCGGAGTTCATGCGTGATGCCATGAAGGTTCCCTTCTACTTTGGCGGCACATCGCTGCTTATCGTAGTGGTTGTCATCATGGACTTTATGGCTCAAGTGCAAACTCTGATGATGTCGAGTCAGTATGAGTCTGCATTGAAGAAAGCTAACCTGAAAGGCTACAGCCGTTAATTCAGGCGCTTGAGAAGTTACGGAGAGTAAAAATGAAAGTTCGTGCTTCCGTCAAGAAATTATGTCGTAACTGCAAAATCATCCGTCGCGACGGTGTCGTACGTGTGATCTGCAGCGCCGAGCCAAAGCATAAACAACGCCAAGGCTGATATAGTCACATATTTTTCTTGCAAAGTCGGGTTGAGCTGGCTAGATTAGCCAGCCAATCTTTTGTATGTCGATGCGTTACCATTTGAGTATCCTGAAAACGGGCTTTTCAGCATGGGACGCATTTATTTAATTATAGGAGTGCATAGTGGCCCGTATAGCAGGCATTAACATTCCTGATCAAAAACATACCGTAATCGCATTAACTTCGATTTTCGGAATCGGCAAAACCCGTTCTAAAGCCATCTGCGCTTCAACGGGCATCGCCGAAGATGTTAAGATCAGAGAGCTGTCTGAAGAACAAATTGAACAGCTGCGTGAAGCAGTTGGTAAATTCGTTGTTGAAGGTGATCTGCGCCGTGAAATCACCCTGAGCATCAAGCGTCTGATGGACCTTGGTTGCTATCGTGGTTTACGCCATCGTCGTGGTCTGCCAGTTCGCGGTCAGCGTACTAAGACCAATGCACGTACCCGTAAGGGTCCGCGTAAACCGATCAAGAAATAATCGGGGTGAGTAAATAATGGCAAAGGCACCAGTTCGTGCACGCAAGCGTGTAAGAAAGCAAGTCTCAGATGGCGTGGCTCATGTCCATGCATCTTTTAACAACACCATCGTTACCATCACTGATCGTCAGGGTAACGCACTGGGTTGGGCAACCGCCGGTGGTTCCGGTTTCCGCGGTTCACGTAAATCTACTCCGTTTGCTGCTCAGGTAGCTGCAGAGCGCTGTGCAGAAGCAGTGAAAGATTACGGTATTAAGAATCTGGAAGTTATGGTTAAGGGTCCAGGTCCGGGTCGCGAATCAACTATTCGTGCTCTGAACGCTGCTGGTTTCCGCATCACTAATATTACTGATGTGACTCCAATCCCTCACAACGGTTGTCGTCCGCCGAAAAAACGTCGCGTTTAACGCCCGTTTTTAGGTTAGTTGGAGAAAGAAAATGGCAAGATATTTGGGTCCTAAGCTCAAGCTGAGCCGTCGTGAGGGCACCGACTTATTCCTTAAGTCTGGCGTTCGCGCGATCGATACCAAGTGCAAAATTGAACAACCACCTGGTCAGCATGGTGCGCGTAAACCGCGTCTGTCTGACTACGGCGGCCAGTTGCGTGAGAAGCAGAAAGTTCGTCGTATCTACGGCGTGCTGGAGCGTCAGTTCCGTAACTACTATAAAGAAGCAGCACGTCTGAAAGGCAACACCGGTGAAAACCTGTTGGCTCTGCTGGAAGGTCGTCTGGATAACGTTGTTTACCGTATGGGCTTTGGCGCCACTCGTGCAGAAGCACGTCAGCTGGTTAGCCATAAATCTATCCTGGTAAACGGTCGCGTTGTTAACATCGCTTCTTATCAGGTATCTCCGAATGATGTCGTAAGCATCCGTGAGAAAGCCAAACAGCAATCTCGCGTGAAGGCCGCTCTGGAGCTGGCTGAGCAGCGTGAAAAGCCAACCTGGCTGGAAGTTGATGCGACCAAGATGGAAGGTGTGTTCAAGCGTATGCCTGAACGTACTGATCTGTCTGCGGACATTAACGAACACCTGATCGTCGAGCTTTACTCTAAGTAAAGCTTAGTACCAAAGAGAGGACACAATGCAGGGTTCTGTGACAGAGTTTCTAAAACCGCGCCTGGTAGATATCGAGCAAGTGAGTTCGACGCACGCCAAGGTGACCCTTGAGCCGTTAGAGCGTGGCTTTGGCCATACTCTTGGCAACGCACTGCGCCGTATTCTGCTTTCTTCCATGCCGGGTTGCGCGGTGACCGAGGTTGAGATTGATGGCGTGCTGCACGAGTACTCCACCAAAGAGGGCGTACAGGAAGATATCCTGGAAATCCTGCTCAATCTGAAAGGGCTGGCGGTAAGAGTTCAGGGTAAAGATGAAGTTATTCTCACCTTGAATAAATCTGGCATTGGCCCTGTGACTGCAGCCGATATCACCCACGACGGTGATGTCGAAATCGTCAAGCCGCAGCATGTGATCTGCCATCTGACCGATGAAAACGCATCTATTAGCATGCGTATCAAAGTTCAGCGTGGTCGTGGTTATGTGCCGGCTTCTGCCCGAATTCATTCGGAAGAAGATGAGCGCCCAATCGGCCGTCTGTTGGTTGACGCTTGCTACAGCCCTGTAGACCGTATCGCCTACAATGTTGAAGCAGCGCGTGTAGAACAGCGCACCGACCTGGACAAGCTGGTCATCGAAATGGAAACCAACGGCACAATCGATCCTGAAGAGGCGATTCGTCGTGCGGCAACCATCCTGGCAGAACAACTGGAAGCTTTCGTTGACTTACGTGATGTACGTCAGCCGGAAGTGAAAGAAGAGAAACCAGAATTCGATCCGATCCTGCTGCGCCCTGTTGACGATCTGGAATTGACTGTCCGCTCTGCTAACTGCCTTAAGGCAGAAGCTATCCACTACATCGGTGATCTGGTACAGCGTACCGAGGTTGAGCTGCTTAAAACGCCTAACCTTGGTAAAAAATCTCTTACTGAGATTAAAGATGTGCTCGCTTCACGTGGTTTGTCTCTGGGCATGCGCCTGGAAAACTGGCCACCAGCAAGCATTGCTGATGAATAATCAGATCACAGGTTAAGGTTTCACTGAGAAGGATAAGGTCATGCGCCATCGTAAGAGTGGTCGTCAACTGAACCGCAACAGCAGCCATCGTCAGGCTATGTTCCGCAACATGGCCGGTTCTCTGGTTCGTCATGAGATCATCAAAACGACTCTGCCGAAAGCCAAAGAACTGCGTCGCGTAGTTGAGCCGCTGATTACTCTTGCCAAGACCGACAGCGTAGCTAATCGTCGTCTGGCATTCGCCCGCACTCGTGATAACGAGATCGTGGCAAAACTGTTTAACGAGCTGGGCCCGCGTTTCGCGAGCCGTGCCGGTGGTTACACTCGTATTCTGAAGTGTGGCTTCCGTGCTGGTGACAACGCTCCGATGGCTTACATCGAGCTGGTTGATCGTCCAGAAGCTCAAGCAGAAGCTGTTGCAGAGTAATCTGTAACAACGTAGAAAACCCGCTTCGGCGGGTTTTTTATTGCCTGTCATTCCTCTCCTCTTTCGCTATGCTGAACACTGTACTTTTAGCAGGAGTTCAATATGTGGTTTATCGATCAACTGGTAGAACAGCACATCCGCGCCGCGCAGGAAAAAGGTGAACTGAGTAATCTACCTGGAGAAGGTGCGCCTTTGCAGCTGGATGATGATAGTGCTGTGCCACCTGAACTACGTAGCGCCTACCGTTTGCTGAAAAACGCCGGCTTCTTACCTCCTGAACTGGCAATGCGGCGTGAAGCGCTAGAGATCAACGATCTTTTACGTCAGTTGGATCCTGCCGATCAGCAAGCTGAAAGTCTGCATAAAAAACTCACTTTGTTAGAGATGCAGTTGCGCCAGGCCGGGATGAGCACCGACTTTTTACGCGGTGACTATCGCGAATCCATAAGTCAGCGTCTGCAGCAGGAGAAGTAGCGTGTATAAAATTGGCCAACTGGCAAAACTTGCTGATGTTACACCCGACACCATCCGTTTTTATGAAAAACAGCAAATGATGGATCATGACATTCGCACTCAGGGTGGGTTCCGTCTTTACAGTGATGAAGATCTGCAGCGTCTGCGCTTTATCCGCTATGGGCGACAGCTTGGGTTTAGTCTGGATTCGATCCGTGGTCTGTTATCGATCCGTATCGATCCTGAACATCACACTTGCCAGGAATCGAAAGCGATCGTCGCTAAGCGCTTAGAGGAAGTGAATGGCATGATCGCAGAACTGCAAATCATGCAGCGCTCACTGGAACGTTTAGCCGAGACCTGCTGCGGCGATCAGCACAGCAGTGCCTGTTGCTCTATCCTTGAAGCGCTGGAAAAAGGAGAAGAACCGCATGCAGAAATTTGTTGTAGCAAAGATTGAATTTCACACGGGAAAGCCTATAGTTTCGCCATCATTCACTGGAGGACATTATGAGCCGCTATCAGCATCGAAAAGGTAAGATTAACGATAATGCCATTGAGGCACTGCTTCATGACCCGCTATTTCGTCAGCGAGTTGAGCAAAATCATAAAGGGAAAGGCAGTTATCGACGCAAAGATAAACATGCAAAAGGCGGGAACTGGGAGGCCGGTGGTAAGCAAAAATGTTTACCACTGGCCTTCTGCTTTACGGTCAAAAAAGCCGCCTGAGTGGGCGGCTTTCTTATTACACTTTGGTGTTTTGTTGCTTCAGTAAATCACGGATTTCAGTGAGTAACACTTCTTCATTGGTTGGTTTTGGTGCTGGCTTTTCCACTTCTTTTTTCTGATACAGCTTGTTCATGACTTTGATTGCCATAAAGATAGCGAAGGCTACGATGACAAAATCAAAGATGGTTTGAATAAAAGTGCCGTACTCCATCACCACTGCAGGGATATCACCTTCAGCGGGTTTTAGTACCCACTTAAACTGTTTGAAATCGACGCCGCCAATCAGCAAGCCCAGTGGCGGCATAATGATGTTAGCAACCAGCGATGAAACAATCTTACCGAAAGCGGCACCGATAATGACACCGACTGCCAGGTCAACCACGTTCCCACGCATTGCAAAATCACGAAACTCTTTGAATAAACTCATTGTTATCTCCTTGCCTTGGCCAATGGCTAAAGTCTAACAAACCTTTGTGCAATTGCCATTATCACAACGGATTAAGCAGAATTATCACGGCGGGCAATCGCCCGCCACGATCAGAGGAAGAAAGGACTCGGCTGGAACAGGCGCTCGACATCGGGGACAAACTTCTTATCTGTCAGGAACATAATCACATGGTCGCCCTGTTCAATACGGACATTATCGTTAGCGATGATCACATCATCCCCCCGCACAACTGCACCAATAATGGTTCCCGGCGGGAGTTTGATATCTTCAATTAGGCGGCCCACCACGCGCGAGGTTGTCTCTTCACCATGAGCGATCGCTTCAATCGCTTCAGCGATGCCGCGTCGTAATGATGAAACACCGACAATGTCGGCTTTACGCACGTGACTCAGCAGGGCCGAGATCGTCGCTTGCTGCGGGGAGATCGCAATATCGATCACGCTGCCTTGTACCAGATCGACATAAGCGCGGCGCTGGATCAATACCATTACCTTTTTGGCGCCCATCTTCTTGGCCAACATGGCCGACATGATATTGGCTTCGTCATCGTTGGTGACGGCAATAAACAGATCGACCTGTTCGACATGCTCTTCGGCCAGTAACTCCTGATCTGAGGCATCACCGTAAAACACGACGGTATCGTGCAAACGTTCCGCCAACTCAGCAGCGCGCTGTTGATTACGTTCGATCAACTTCACGCTGTACTGTTTTTCGAGGCGCTGCGCAAGCCCAAAGCCGATGTTGCCACCGCCGACTAACATAATACGTTTGTAAGGCTTCTCCAGACGCTGCATTTCACTCATTACCGCGCGAATATGCTGGCTGGCGGCGATAAAGAACACTTCGTCTCCGGCTTCAACAATGGTTGAGCCTTGAGGGCGTATAGGGCGATCCTGGCGAAAAATAGCGGCGACTCGCGTGTCGATGTGCGGCATATGCTCACGCAGTATGGACAACGGATTTCCGACCAACGGGCCGCCATAATAGGCTTTCACCACCGCGAGGCTGACCTTTCCTTCGGCGAAATTCACTACCTGTAAAGCGCCTGGATATTGAATCAAGCGGTAAATGTTGTCGATCACCAACTGCTCAGGCGAAATGAGGTGGTCAATCGGTACGGCTTCTGGCACGAACAATTTTTCCGCATCACGCAGGTATTCGGCTGCGCGAATACGTGCGATGCGGTTTGGCGTATTAAAAAGCGAGTAAGCGATCTGACAAGCGATCATGTTGGTTTCGTCAGAATTGGTCACGGCAACCAACATATCGGCATCTTCTGCTCCGGCCTCACGCAGTACGCGTGGATGGGAACCATGGCCGTGCACAACGCGCAGGTCGAATTTGTCCTGTAGTGCCCGCAGACGTGTTGCATCCGTATCGACTACGGTGATGTCGTTATTTTCACCCACCAGATTTTCTGCGAGTGTACCGCCTACTTGCCCGGCGCCGAGGATAATGATTTTCATCGTTGGATCGCTCTTGTCAGAATGCGCTGCACTATTTTTTCATTAACTTAGCGTAAAAGAAGCCGTCACCGCCATCTACGCTGGGGAATACTTGCCAGCCGTTGATTTGGCCTTCTGGTAGCTTCTCCGCGACCGCATCTTTGTGCTTCGTCAGGAACGTCGCGATCTGCTGATGGTTCTCTTCAGGCAAAATTGAGCAGGTCGCATAAATTAGGGTTCCGCCAGATTTCAGACGTGGCCAGACAGCCTCCAGAATTTCCCCCTGAAGATTGGCCAACTCTGCAATGTCACGATCGCGTCGCAGCCATTTGATATCTGGATGGCGGCGGATGACGCCCGTTGCAGAGCAGGGCGCATCCAGTAAAATGCGATCAAACTGTTGCTCGCCACACCAGTCTGACGGTGTACGCCCATCACCCTGGCGCACCTCTGCTTGCATACCTAATCGCTGCAAGTTTTCATGCACGCGAGTGAGACGTTGTTCATCGATATCCACTGCCAGCACTTGAGCCTGCGGTGCAATTTCCAGAATATGCGTGGTCTTACCGCCAGGCGCGGCGCAGAGATCGAGGATGCTTTCGTTATTGTGCGGCTCAAGCAGCAGGGCGCAGCGCTGTGCGGAAAGATCCTGCACGGTAACCCAACCCTGCTCGAAGCCCGGGAGTTGACTGACGGGTGCCGGTGATTCAAGACGCAGTGCGTCTGGCGCATCGCCAACGAATGCGACTTTTTCTTCGGCTTGTAACAATTCCAGCCATGCATCGCGGCTATGATGCTGGCGATTGACGCGTAGCCACATCGGGGGGCGCTGATTATTCGCCTCCACGATCTGCTGCCAGTTTTCAGGCCAGGCAGTTTGCAGGCGTTTCAATAACCAACCCGGATGCCAGTAACGCTGTGGCCCTTGGTCTACCTCAGCCATCAGCGTTTCTTGCTGACGCTGGAACTGACGGAGTACGCCGTTAATCAACCCTTTTAAATTAGTGCGTTTCAGCACTTCGGCTCCGGCAACGGTTTCTGCCAGCGCGGCGTGAGCGGGAACACGGGTGTATAACACCTGATATAAGCCAACCATAATCAGATAATGCAGCACACGCTGCTTGCCGGTTAACGGGCGCTCCATCAGCTTACCAATTAACGCTTCGAGCTGAGGTAGCGTACGCATGACGCCAAAGCAGATTTCCTGCAGCAACGCACCGTCTTTATCTGCCAGACTTTTTTGCGCACCAGGCAGAATGGCACTTAGCGATTCCCCTTTATCGACTACGCGTTCAATCAGTTGCGCGGCGAGGCTACGCAGGTTGGTTGCTTTTTTCATATTCATTCATCAAACAAAAGCCCGGTATGAACCGGGCTGAGGGTCAGGCCAGAATGGTGCCAGTGGTGAACCATTCACGACGCGAATTGAGCAGGTCTTGTGCGGACATTGCCTTTTTGCCTGCCGGTTGCAGCGACAGTAGATTCAGTACACCGTCAGTGGTTGCAACCTGAATGCCGTTTTTATCGGCATGGATGATCTCGCCTGGTTGCTTATTCTGATGAGGTAAGACGCTGGCCTGCCAGACTTTGACAGGTTGCTCATCGACCAGAAAATAGCTCATCGGCCACGGGTTAAAGGCACGAATGCAGCGTTCAAGTTGAGCAGCAGAAAGAGACCAATCAAGGCGGGCCTCTTCTTTACTCAACTTCTCAGCGTATGAAACCAGTGCTTCATCTTGCACTTCTGGTTGCGCACTACCCTTGGCCAGCAGCTCCAGTGTGTCGAGCATGCCCTGTGGCCCAAGCTGCGCAAGCTTGTCATACAACGAGGCGCTGGTGTCTTCAGGGGTAATAGGGCAGGCAAGTTTATGCAGCATGTCGCCGGTATCAAGGCCAACATCCATTTGCATAATAGTCACACCGGTTTCACGGTCTCCAGCCCAGAGTGAACGTTGAATGGGCGCCGCTCCACGCCAGCGTGGTAGCAGCGAACCGTGCACGTTGATGCAACCCAGGCGCGGCATATCAAGCACCGCTTTTGGTAGAATCAAACCGTAGGCCACCACAACCATGATATCGGCTTGTAGCTCAGCCACCAGATGCTGATTTTCTTCAGGCTTTAATGATTTTGGCTGAAACACGGGAACATCATGAGCCTGCGCCAGAACTTTAACCGGGCTTGGGGTGAGTTTATTCCCCCGTCCTGCTGGACGATCGGGCTGGGTGAATACGCCAATCACCTGATGCTCAGAAGCAAGCAGCGCGTCAAGATGACGCGCTGCGAAGTCAGGTGTACCGGCAAAGATGATTTTTAGCGGTGCAGACACAGTTTAACCTTCTGTTAGTGCTCAGGCTTCGCGTGCGTTCATGCGGGCGAGCTTTTCCAGTTTCTGTTTGATGCGCTGGCGCTTCAACGGTGACAGATAATCGATGAACAGCTTGCCATCAAGATGATCGATCTCATGCTGAATACAGATCGCTAACAGGCCATCAGTTTCTAACTCGAAACTGTTGCCGTCACGATCTTGCGCCCGCACTTTGACCCATTCCGCACGCGGCACAAAAGCACGCTGTTCAGGAATTGAGAGGCAACCCTCATCAATGCCGGTTTCGCCACCTTTATCCAGCAGTTCGGGATTGATTAACACCAAGCGCTCGTCACGATTTTCAGAAACATCGATGACGATGATGCGTTGATGAATATCGACCTGAGTGGCCGCTAAGCCAATGCCTTCTTCGGCGTACATGGTTTCAAACATGTCGTCGACGATGCGCTGAACGTCTGCATTAACCGTCGCTACGGGCGCAGCGATTTTACGAAGGCGATCATCAGGGAAATGTAATACCTGCAAAACTGACATAAATATCCAGATCTGTATGCGTTAAAGAAAAGATTACTTCCTCATATTGTAGACTTTTTGATGCCTGATTGACAGCATTGCCCCGCATGATAGCGGGCTGAACGGAGTGCAGCATGGAGAGAGTTGAAGGGATGCTCAGGCTGGCAAATGTCAAAGGGCTGCGCGGCCATCGCGCCATGGATTTAGCGCAGTGTCTGCAGACCAACATGTCCCTGGATGATGAGTTCCTACGCCATCTTGGTTTAAATGACATACAGCGCCAGCAATTCAACGATCTTTGCCCGCGGCAGTTGGAACGCACGCACCAGTGGTTGCATGACCCGATGCACCATTTGATTGCCTGTGTTGATACGCGTTTTCCTGCTCGGCTAACGGAAATCAGCCAGCGTCCCGTATTACTTTATGTCGAGGGAAATACGGATGTTTTGCTGCAGCCGCAGCTGGCAATAGTCGGTAGCCGATATTGTTCACATTATGGCAAACAATGGGGGCACTGGTTTTCACAGCAGTTATCGCTGAGTGGGTTGGTGATAACCAGTGGACTCGCGCGCGGCATCGACGGTATTGCGCACCGTGCCGCACTGGAGGCTCAGGGAAAAACGGTTGCGGTGCTGGGCAGTGGATTGCAACAGGTCTATCCCAAAAGCCATCAGTCACTGGCAAAGGAAATCATAGATAACGAGGGCGCGCTGGTTTCAGAGTTCCCGCTCAATACGATACCGCATCCGCTGAACTTTCCGCGCAGGAATCGCATTATCAGTGGCTTAAGCCAAGGGGTGCTGGTGGTCGAAGCCTCGCTTAAAAGTGGTTCACTGATCACGGCACGCTATGCACTGGAACAAAATCGCAATGTTTATGCGCTGCCCGGTGCACTCGGGAATAAGGGATGTGAGGGGACGCATTGGTTAATCCAGCAGGGCGCACTATTGGTCGCACACCCCAATAACATTCTTGAAGATTTACACTCCGCGCTTGAATGGCTGCCAGCAACCACAACAGAAACAATATATTCACAAGACAGTGACGATGTTCCATTGCCATTTGCTAGCGTGTTGGCTAACGTAGGTGATGAGGTTACACCTGTTGACGTCGTCGCTGAACGTGCCGGCCAACCTGTGCCAGTTATCTCAGCCCAGTTGCTGGAGCTGGAGTTAGCAGGATGGATCGCAGCTGTACCCGGCGGCTATGTCCGATTGAGGAGGGCATGCCATGTTCGACGTACTTATGTACTTGTTTGAGACCTATATCCACAACGAAGCTGAAATGCGCGTTGACCAGGATAAATTGACCGATGATTTAACCGATGCCGGTTTTCATCGTGAAGATATCTACAATGCGTTGAATTGGCTTGAGCGGTTAGCGGATTATCAGGATGGTCTGGTCCCGCCAGTGTTGCTGGCTACCGATCCGCTCTCTATGCGAATCTACACGGAAGAGGAAAACCAGCGTTTAGATGCCGAGTGTCGCGGTTTTATTTTGTTCCTGGAGCAAGTTCAGGTGCTGAATATGGAAACGCGCGAGATGGTCATCGAACGTGTTATGGCCCTTGATACCCTGGAGTTCGATCTGGAAGACCTCAAATGGGTGGTGCTGATGGTGTTGTTTAATATCCCTGGATGTGAAAACGCTTATCAGCAGATGGAAGAACTGCTATTCGACGTCAATGAAGGTATGCTGCATTAATTTGCGATTAATACAGTCGGAATTATGAGTAAATCAGCATTATTCTCCGTGCGTAAACACGATCCCTGCCCCGCTTGCGGGGCAGATTTAGTGATACGTGCCGGTAAACATGGCCCTTTTCTTGGCTGTGTCAATTATCCAACCTGCGACTACATTCGCCCGCTAAAAAGCCAGGGTGATGGACACATTGTCAAAGTTCTGGAAGGTCATGCTTGCCCAGAATGTGGTGCGGACAAAGTTTTGCGTCAGGGAAGGTTTGGTATGTTTGTCGGATGTAGTCACTATCCAGAGTGTGATTATACCGAAACCATCGATAAGCCTGACGAAACTGCGATCGCTTGCCCCCAGTGTCAAAGTGGGAAATTGGTACAGCGGCGTTCACGCTACGGCAAAACCTTTCATTCCTGTGACCGCTACCCAGACTGCCAGTTTGCCATCAACGCCACACCGGTTGACGGTGTATGCCCACACTGCCAGTTCCCATTGCTCATTGAGAAGAAAACCGCACAAGGCATGAAGCGCTTTTGCGCCAGCAAACGCTGTGGCAAACCCATAGCTCAGGACGAATCATCATCATGAAACAACATCAGTATTTACCAGGCTCGCTTGATTTCTGCATTAAGCAACTCCAGCAGCAGGCAGTGATTGCTTATCCAACCGAAGCCGTTTTCGGTCTAGGCTGTGACCCCGATAGCGAAAGTGCGGTGATGGCGTTGCTGGCGCTTAAACAGCGCCCAGTTGAGAAGGGACTGATCTTAATTGCTGCCGATTACGCGCAGTTGGAACCTTATATCGCCGATCGTGAACTCACTGTTGTGCAGCGTGAGCGTATGTTTGCCAGCTGGCCTGGGCCCGTCACCTATGTGGTTCCGGCGACGCCTCACACCCCGCGCTGGTTAACTGGTCGTTTTGATTCGCTGGCTATCCGCGTGAGCGACCATCCTGATGTACAAGCGTTATGTCGAGGCTTTGGCAAACCCTTGGTATCGACCAGTGCAAATCTGTCTGGTGAGCCTCCATGCCGTAATGCCGAAGAGGTCGCACAGCAGTTCGGTACTGACTTCCCAGTGTTGCATGCTGCCACAGGGGGGCGACTCAATCCTTCAGAGATTCGCGACGTTATCAGCGGCGAACTTATTCGTCAGGGTTAATTCATGGAACATTTTGCCGTTTTTGGTCATCCCATTGCGCACAGCAAATCCCCGTTTATTCATGGCCTTTTTGCCGAGCAAACAGGTATTGATCACACCTATGGCCGTATTTGCGCGCCGCTTGATGGCTTCCTGCTATCAATCAGTGACTTCTTTGCCGCTGGCGGCAAGGGCGCTAACGTCACGCTGCCATTCAAGCAACAAGCGTGGGAATTCGCTGATGAGCTGAGTGAACGCGCAGCCTTATCCGGTGCGGTTAATACTCTGAAAAAAAGAGCGGATGGCTCCGTGTTCGGCGATAACACCGATGGCATCGGCCTGCTGAGCGACCTGCAGCGATTAGAGATGATTAGCCCTGGCGATCGTATTCTATTAGTGGGAGCGGGTGGTGCAGCGCGTGGTGTAATTTTGCCTCTGCTTTCTATGGGGTGTTCTGTTGTGGTGGCCAACCGTACCGTTGAACGTGCTGAGGAGTTGGCAGAGATATTTCAGCATAGTGGGAATATTCAGGCTGCACGTTTTACTGATTTATCCAGCAACACGTTTGACCTCATTATTAATGCCACCTCCAGTGGCGTCGATGGCAAAGTTCCGCCGTTGCCGGATACATTGATTTCCGCACAGACTCGTTGTTACGACATGTTCTATCAGCAGGGGCTAACGCCATTTCTGCTGTGGTGCCAGCAGCATGGCGCACACCAGCTTGCTGATGGCTTGGGCATGCTGGTGGGGCAAGCTGCGCATGCTTTCCAGCTATGGCACGGCACGATGCCGGAGATCACGCCGGTGATTGCTCAATTAAAGCAAGCGATGCAACAGTGAATCAGGCGATCCACTTTCCCGATCGTGAAAACTGGGATGAGGAGAAACAAGCGATCGTTTTTCCCGTCCTGGTTCAGGGAATGGGATTCACTTGCGCCATCCCTTCTGAAGCGTTGCATACCCGATTTGGTTCTGGAGAAGCGATGGCGCTGTTTTGCGCTCATCGCTGGGATGTGGAAGAGGAAGCCGAACAGCTGATCCGTGCAGACGAGATCAACGATCAAGGCTGGATCTGGCTCTCCTGATCGAGGTATTCATTCTTCCATCCAACATAGTTGTTTGATGAATAAAGTAAGCCCGCAATTTCAGTTTCGCTCAATGGGCGAACCTGCTTAACCGGGCTGCCGACATAGAGATAGCCGCTTTCCAGTCGTTTGCCGGGTGGCACCAGGCTGCCGGCACCAATCATGACATCCTCTTCTACAATTACGCCATCAAGCAAAATCGATCCCATCCCAACCAATACTCTGTCGCCAATACTGCAACCATGCAGCATGGCTTTGTGGCCCACCGTCACGTCTTCCCCAATCAATAATGGATAACCTTCTGGGTTGCTGGTGGACTTGTGCGTGACGTGCAACACGCTGCCATCCTGGATATTGCTTCTTTTACCTATCACCACTTTGTTCACATCACCACGAATAGCAACCAACGGCCAGATGCTGACATCATCGGCTAGCTGCACATCGCCCACTATCACGCTGCTGCGATCGATCATGACGCGATCGCCAGTTTGCGGAAAATGGTTCTTATAAGGTCGTAGGGCTTCTGACATGATCTTTCTCCTTTTGCACTTTATGTACCTAGCCTGCGGCTTATAGGGCTGGCAAACAAGATGATTTTTGAGCGGATCGCTCGCGATCGCAGCGAAAAGAACGAAAACTCGCCAGTCGATTAAAAAGATCGAAAAAAGGGGTTGTGCAAATAATTCGGATCCCTATAATGCGCCACCACTGAGACGGCAAAGCGACAACGCAGACGGCTCAGCAGGGAGTGAAGTGATTCACCCCGCCAGATGAAAAACGCTGAAAAAAGTGTTTGACTCTGAAGGAGGAAAGCGTAATATACGCCACCTCGCAACAGCAGCTTAAGGCGCTGATTGCACCGCTCTTTAACAATTTATCAGACAATCTGTGTGGGCACTCGCAGGATTGATATCAACGTCTCCGGACGTAAAAAATATCAAGTCTCACGAGTGAACACATAATGAAATTCATTATGACGTTTTACAGATGAGCATCGCTGCACTTGTTGCAGCAAATCAAGCTTTAAATTGAAGAGTTTGATCATGGCTCAGATTGAACGCTGGCGGCAGGCCTAACACATGCAAGTCGAACGGTAGCACAGAGAGCTTGCTCTCGGGTGACGAGTGGCGGACGGGTGAGTAATGCCTGGGAAACTGCCCGATGGAGGGGGATAACTACTGGAAACGGTAGCTAATACCGCATAACGTCTTCGGACCAAAGTGGGGGACCTTCGGGCCTCACACCATCGGATGTGCCCAGGTGGGATTAGCTAGTAGGTGGGGTAATGGCTCACCTAGGCGACGATCCCTAGCTGGTCTGAGAGGATGACCAGCCACACTGGAACTGAGACACGGTCCAGACTCCTACGGGAGGCAGCAGTGGGGAATATTGCACAATGGGCGCAAGCCTGATGCAGCCATGCCGCGTGTATGAAGAAGGCCTTCGGGTTGTAAAGTACTTTCAGCGGGGAGGAAGGCGGTGAAGTTAATAGCTTCATCGATTGACGTTACCCGCAGAAGAAGCACCGGCTAACTCCGTGCCAGCAGCCGCGGTAATACGGAGGGTGCAAGCGTTAATCGGAATTACTGGGCGTAAAGCGCACGCAGGCGGTCTGTCAAGTCGGATGTGAAATCCCCGGGCTTAACCTGGGAACTGCATTCGAAACTGGCAGGCTAGAGTCTTGTAGAGGGGGGTAGAATTCCAGGTGTAGCGGTGAAATGCGTAGAGATCTGGAGGAATACCGGTGGCGAAGGCGGCCCCCTGGACAAAGACTGACGCTCAGGTGCGAAAGCGTGGGGAGCAAACAGGATTAGATACCCTGGTAGTCCACGCCGTAAACGATGTCGACTTGGAGGTTGTTCCCTTGAGGAGTGGCTTCCGGAGCTAACGCGTTAAGTCGACCGCCTGGGGAGTACGGCCGCAAGGTTAAAACTCAAATGAATTGACGGGGGCCCGCACAAGCGGTGGAGCATGTGGTTTAATTCGATGCAACGCGAAGAACCTTACCTACTCTTGACATCCAGAGAACTTAGCAGAGATGCTTTGGTGCCTTCGGGAACTCTGAGACAGGTGCTGCATGGCTGTCGTCAGCTCGTGTTGTGAAATGTTGGGTTAAGTCCCGCAACGAGCGCAACCCTTATCCTTTGTTGCCAGCGGTTCGGCCGGGAACTCAAAGGAGACTGCCAGTGATAAACTGGAGGAAGGTGGGGATGACGTCAAGTCATCATGGCCCTTACGAGTAGGGCTACACACGTGCTACAATGGCGCATACAAAGAGAAGCGACCTCGCGAGAGCAAGCGGACCTCATAAAGTGCGTCGTAGTCCGGATTGGAGTCTGCAACTCGACTCCATGAAGTCGGAATCGCTAGTAATCGTAGATCAGAATGCTACGGTGAATACGTTCCCGGGCCTTGTACACACCGCCCGTCACACCATGGGAGTGGGTTGCAAAAGAAGTAGGTAGCTTAACCTTCGGGAGGGCGCTTACCACTTTGTGATTCATGACTGGGGTGAAGTCGTAACAAGGTAACCGTAGGGGAACCTGCGGTTGGATCACCTCCTTACCTGAAGATACCTTCCCGCGCAGTGCTCACACAGATTGTCTGATAGAAAAGTAACGAGCAGAAAAAACCTCTACAGGCTTGTAGCTCAGGTGGTTAGAGCGCACCCCTGATAAGGGTGAGGTCGGTGGTTCAAGTCCACTCAGGCCTACCAAATTTCTCCTCATGCTGCGTTAAAGCGCCGCTCGTATAGTCAACTATACGTCGCGACCCTTTGCCTTGCCTGAGAAGAAATTAGCATTCTTCGTGAGAAGGATGTGACTCCTGGTGAGTGGTAGTAGATGGTCTCTGCAGTAACTGTATGGGGCTATAGCTCAGCTGGGAGAGCGCCTGCCTTGCACGCAGGAGGTCAGCGGTTCGATCCCGCTTAGCTCCACCATTACAGTGACTCAAAACAATACTTCAGAGTGTACCGGCAACGGTGTGCTGCGAAGTATTATGCTCTTTAACAATCCGGAACAAGCTGAAAATTGAAACGACACGTCGTTTTCATTCTCCGTAATAAGAATGAAATTTACGATG
The DNA here is from genome assembly GCF_001506165.1 of Pantoea vagans. Lineage (NCBI taxonomy): Bacteria > Pseudomonadati > Pseudomonadota > Gammaproteobacteria > Enterobacterales > Erwiniaceae > Pantoea > Pantoea vagans. Next base: position 213,672 of record NZ_CP011427.1, read on the forward strand.
TGTTCGAGTCTCTCAAATGCTTGCAGCTTGCATGCGTTGTAAAACGCCTGTGGGTTGTGAGGTTAAGCGACTAAGCGTACACGGTGGATGCCCTGGCAGTCAGAGGCGATGAAGGACGTGCTAATCTGCGTAAAGCGTCGGTAAGGTGATATGAACCGCTACAGCCGACGATGTCCGAATGGGGAAACCCGGTGCACTCTGTGCATCATCGTAACATGAATACATAGTGTTACGAGGCGAACCTGGGGAACTGAAACATCTAAGTACCCAGAGGAAAAGAAATCAACCGAGATTCCCCCAGTAGCGGCGAGCGAACGGGGAACAGCCCAGAACCTGAATCAGCTGGTGTGTTAGTGGAAGCGTCTGGAAAGTCGCAGGGTACAGGGTGATACTCCCGTACACAAAAGCACACCTTCTGTGAGTTCGAAGAGTAGGGCGGGACACGTGGTATCCTGTCTGAATATGGGGGGACCATCCTCCAAGGCTAAATACTCCTGACTGACCGATAGTGAACCAGTACCGTGAGGGAAAGGCGAAAAGAACCCCGGCGAGGGGAGTGAAACAGAACCTGAAACCGTGTACGTACAAGCAGTGGGAGCCTACTTGTTAGGTGACTGCGTACCTTTTGTATAATGGGTCAGCGACTTATATTCTGTAGCAAGGTTAACCGTATAGGGGAGCCGCAGGGAAACCGAGTCTTAACTGGGCGTTAAGTTGCAGGGTATAGACCCGAAACCCGGTGATCTAGCCATGGGCAGGTTGAAGGTTGGGTAACACTAACTGGAGGACCGAACCGACTAATGTTGAAAAATTAGCGGATGACTTGTGGCTGGGGGTGAAAGGCCAATCAAACCGGGAGATAGCTGGTTCTCCCCGAAAGCTATTTAGGTAGCGCCTCGTGAACTCATCTTCGGGGGTAGAGCACTGTTTCGGCTAGGGGGCCATCCCGGCTTACCAACCCGATGCAAACTGCGAATACCGAAGAATGTTATCACGGGAGACACACGGCGGGTGCTAACGTCCGTCGTGAAGAGGGAAACAACCCAGACCGCCAGCTAAGGTCCCAAAGTCATGGTTAAGTGGGAAACGATGTGGGAAGGCACAGACAGCCAGGATGTTGGCTTAGAAGCAGCCATCATTTAAAGAAAGCGTAATAGCTCACTGGTCGAGTCGGCCTGCGCGGAAGATGTAACGGGGCTAAACCATGCACCGAAGCTGCGGCAGCGACGCTTAGGCGTTGTTGGGTAGGGGAGCGTTCTGTAAGCCGTTGAAGGTGGCCTGTGAGGGCTGCTGGAGGTATCAGAAGTGCGAATGCTGACATAAGTAACGATAAAGCGGGTGAAAAGCCCGCTCGCCGGAAGACCAAGGGTTCCTGTTCAACGTTAATCGGAGCAGGGTGAGTCGACCCCTAAGGCGAGGCTGAAAAGCGTAGTCGATGGGAAGCTGGTTAATATTCCAGCACTTGGTGTTACTGCGAAGGGGGGACGGAGAAGGCTAGGTTATCCGGGCGACGGTTGTCCCGGTTTAAGCATGTAGGCGGGAGTTTTAGGTAAATCCGGAACTCTTTTAACGCTGAGGTGTGATGACGAGCCACTACGGTGGTGAAGTAACTGATGCCCTGCTTCCAGGAAAAGCCTCTAAGCTCCAGGTAACACGAAATCGTACCCCAAACCGACACAGGTGGTCAGGTAGAGAATACCAAGGCGCTTGAGAGAACTCGGGTGAAGGAACTAGGCAAAATGGTGCCGTAACTTCGGGAGAAGGCACGCTGTCGGTAGGTGAAGTCCCTCGCGGACGGAGCTGAAGGCAGTCGAAGATACCAGCTGGCTGCAACTGTTTATTAAAAACACAGCACTGTGCAAACACGAAAGTGGACGTATACGGTGTGACGCCTGCCCGGTGCCGGAAGGTTAATTGATGGGGTTATCCGCAAGGAGAAGCTCTTGATCGAAGCCCCGGTAAACGGCGGCCGTAACTATAACGGTCCTAAGGTAGCGAAATTCCTTGTCGGGTAAGTTCCGACCTGCACGAATGGCGTAATGATGGCCAGGCTGTCTCCACCCGAGACTCAGTGAAATTGAAATCGCTGTGAAGATGCAGTGTACCCGCGGCAAGACGGAAAGACCCCGTGAACCTTTACTATAGCTTGACACTGAACATTGAGCCTTGATGTGTAGGATAGGTGGGAGGCTTTGAAGCGTGGACGCCAGTCTGCGTGGAGCCATCCTTGAAATACCACCCTTTAATGTTTGATGTTCTAACGTAGACCCGTAATCCGGGTTGCGGACAGTGTCTGGTGGGTAGTTTGACTGGGGCGGTCTCCTCCCAAAGAGTAACGGAGGAGCACGAAGGTTGGCTAATCCTGGTCGGACATCAGGAGGTTAGTGCAATGGCATAAGCCAGCTTGACTGCGAGAGTGACGGCTCGAGCAGGTGCGAAAGCAGGTCATAGTGATCCGGTGGTTCTGAATGGAAGGGCCATCGCTCAACGGATAAAAGGTACTCCGGGGATAACAGGCTGATACCGCCCAAGAGTTCATATCGACGGCGGTGTTTGGCACCTCGATGTCGGCTCATCACATCCTGGGGCTGAAGTAGGTCCCAAGGGTACGGCTGTTCGCCGTTTAAAGTGGTACGCGAGCTGGGTTTAGAACGTCGTGAGACAGTTCGGTCCCTATCTGCCGTGGGCGCTGGAGAATTGAGGGGGGTTGCTCCTAGTACGAGAGGACCGGAGTGAACGCACCACTGGTGTTCGGGTTGTCATGCCAATGGCATTGCCCGGTAGCTAAGTGCGGAAAAGATAAGTGCTGAAAGCATCTAAGCACGAAACTTGCCCCAAGATGAGTTCTCCCTGAGCACTTGATGCTCCTGAAGGGACGTTGAAGACGACGACGTTGATAGGCCGGATGTGTAAGTGCAGCGATGCATTGAGCTAACCGGTACTAATGACCCGTGAGGCTTAACCTTACAACGCCAGAGGCGTTTTTGAGAAGACGCAAAAGTAGATTTTCAGCTTAGTTCACCGGATTTTAGATTTAGTTTTGTTCTGCGGACATGAGTACGAAGGATTTTGCGCTGAGGCAAGGCGCCGACCGAGACGGAACGAAGGAGCATACACAAGTATGTGACTGAGTAACGCGAGAGAAGGCAACGCCGCATCAGCACAAAAGACACAGGACAGAACACCAAGATTTGCCTGGCGGCTTTAGCGCGGTGGTCCCACCTGACCCCATGCCGAACTCAGAAGTGAAACGCCGTAGCGCCGATGGTAGTGTGGGGTCTCCCCATGCGAGAGTAGGGAACTGCCAGGCATCAAATTAAAGTGTGCTGATATGGCTCAGTTGGTAGAGCGCACCCTTGGTAAGGGTGAGGTCCCCAGTTCGACTCTGGGTATCAGCACCAGTTTTAAAGCGTGAGTTCGGTAAAAGAATTTGCAGTGCCCTGCGGACTCAAGTCCGAAGGATTTTACGCTGAAGCAATGCGGCAAGTAAGACGATGCGAAAGAGCATACTAAAGTATGTGACTGAGCAACGCGAATGCAGCAGTAGCGTAAAAGACACAGGACACGGCACACAGAATTTGCCTGGCGGCTTTAGCGCGGTGGTCCCACCTGACCCCATGCCGAACTCAGAAGTGAAACGCCGTAGCGCCGATGGTAGTGTGGGGTCTCCCCATGCGAGAGTAGGGAACTGCCAGGCATCAAACACAGAAGCCCTGAACGAAAGTTCAGGGCTTTTTTGTGCACAAAACCCCTGAAGATAACGTGTTAATCCTTTGTTTTCCCAGAGAACTACCATCTGAGAGCTGAAAAAAGCCCCTGATCCTGCGAACAGAGGCTTGAATCTAACGCTATGAAGTTTAGTGGATAACCTGAGACAGGAAGGCGCGGGTACGCTCAGATTTAGGGTTAGCAAAGAACTCTTCAGGCGGTGCCATTTCGACGATCTCCCCACGATCCATAAAGATCACGCGGTCCGCCACGGTACGCGCAAAGCCCATCTCGTGCGTCACACACAACATGGTCATGCCATCTTCTGCCAGACCAATCATGGTATCGAGCACTTCTTTCACCATCTCGGGATCGAGTGCTGAGGTCGGTTCATCGAACAGCATGATTTTGGGTTTCATACAGAGTGAGCGGGCGATAGCGACACGCTGTTGTTGTCCACCAGACAGCTGGCCTGGGAACTTGTGTGCATGTTCTGCGATACGTACACGTTGCAGGTAATGCATTGCCAGCTCTTCCGCTTCTTTCTTCGGCATCTTGCGCACCCAGATCGGTGCCAGGGTGCAGTTCTGCAACACGCTCAAGTGCGGGAACAAATTGAAGTGCTGGAACACCATGCCAACTTCGGTACGGACACGCTCAATATTGCGCACATCATCATTCAAATGAATGCCATCCACCACGATACGGCCTTGCTGATGCTCTTCCAGATGATTGATGCAGCGTATGGTCGTTGATTTGCCCGAGCCGGAGGGTCCGCAAAGGACAATGCGTTCACGCGGTTTGACTTGCAAGTTTATATCTTTAAGAACATGGAACTGACCGTACCATTTGTTCACGTTTTCAAGAGAAATCATCATGGCGTCAGCCGCATTACTCATCATATTTGTCATGTAAAACCTCAGTGCGCATTACGCCCGGTGTGAAAACGCTTCTCCAGATACTGGCTATAGCGCGACATGCTGAAACAGAAAATCCAGTAGACCATCGCAGCAAACACATAGCCTTCGGTCGACATACCCAACCAAGTGGGGTCAACGGTGGCTTGCTGCACGCTACTGAAGAGATCGAATAATCCGATGATGATCACCAGACTGGTATCTTTAAACAGGGCAATGATGGTGTTCACCAGCCCAGGTATGGTCAGTTTTAGTGCCTGAGGTAAAATGACCAGCAGCTGTGTTTTCCAGTAACCGAGTGCCAGGGATTCTGCCGCCTCAGTCTGGCCTTTTGGCAGTGCCTGCAGGCCACCGCGCACCACTTCCGCAACATAAGCCGACTGGAACAGAATAACGCCGACTAATGCACGTACCAGTTTGTCGATGGTGGTGCCTTCTGCCATAAATAACGGCAGCATGACTGATGACATAAAGAGCACGGTTATTAGCGGAACGCCGCGCCAGAACTCGATGAATATCACCGATAAAGTGCGTACCACCGGCATTTTTGAGCGACGCGCCAGCGCCAGTAAAATGCCCAGTGGTAGTGCGCCTGCGATACCCACTGATGCAATGATCAGGGTCAGCGTCAAACCGCCCCACTGGCGGGTTTCAACCCGGTCCAACCCCAAATAGCCACCGTACATCAGCAGCCAGACAGCGATGGGATAAACCACAGCCCAGCAGGCGATATAGCGACCACGATTTGGCATCGATTTGAGGAACATTGGAATGATGGAAATCAAGCCAATGACCAGCGCCAGGTTAATGCGCCAGCGCAGCTCGTGTGGGTATAGCCCATACATAAACTGGCCAAAACGCGCGTGGATAAATACCCAACATGCGCCCGCTTTGGTGCAATCAGCACGGGTTTCTCCAATCCAGTTTGCCTGGAATACCAACCAGTTCAATGCCGGCGGGATCAGGCTCCAGATGATCCAGATACTGAACAGCGTTAATAGCGTATTCAGCCAACTGGAAAACAGGTTTTTGCGTGCCCAAAGCCAGGCTTTTCCAAGCGCATTGCTGGGTACTGGTGATGTTTCGTGTGTGGTTACAGACATAATGATCCCGTTCTCTTAACGCTCAACCAGCGCAATTTTGCGGTTGTAGAGGTTCATCAGCAGCGAAATGATCAGACTGATGATCAGGTAGACCGCCATGGTAATCGCAATGGTTTCTATCGCCTGGCCCGTTTGGTTCAGCACGGTACCGGCGAACAACGACACCATATCCGGATATCCAATGGCGGCCGCCAGCGATGAGTTTTTCACGATGTTAAGGTACTGGCTGGTTAAAGGCGGGATGATCACGCGCATCGCCTGGGGAATAATGACCTGACGCATCGTGACTGGATTAGGCAAACCCAGTGAACGCGCGGCTTCATTCTGACCATGTGGTACGGACTGAATACCCGAACGGATCACTTCAGCAATAAATGATGAGGTGTACACCGACAACGCCACGGTTAACGCTGCCAGCTCAGGGATCATGACAAAACCGCCACGGAAGTTGAATCCGCGCAGTTCGGGTACATCCCAATGCATAGCCGCACCAAACAACGTGTGGGCGATCAGTGGCAGCAGCACAATCAATCCTACAGCGGCAGGCCATGTACGGCGCAACTGTCCGGTTTTCAGCTGATGCTTACGGTTGAAGCGGAACAGTGCCCAACTGGCGAAAAGTGCCAGTGCCAGTGCAATCAGGAAAGGCCAGGTGCCGGGCGCGTATTCAGGCCAGGGAATATACAAGCCACGATTACTGACGAAAGCCAGATCGAAGGCATTTAATGCCTGACGAGGCCCTGGCAAATTGCGCAGTACGGCAAAATACCAGAAGAAGATCTGCAGCAGCGGCGGAATGTTGCGGAACGTCTCGATGTAGATAGTGGAGAGTTTGCGCAGCAGCCAGTTGTCAGAAAGACGAGCAAGGCCGATGGCAAAGCCAAGAATAGAAGCAAACACAATACAGAGCGCAGAGACCAGCAGGGTGTTGGTTAACCCCACCATAAATACGCGCGCGTAAGTGTCGCCTTCAGTGTAATCAATTAGGTGCTGGACGATGCCGAAACCGGCATTGCGCTCAAGAAATCCAAAACCGGATGTAATGCCGCGATTGGCCAGGTTAATCACGGTGTTGTGGATGAGATATCCCACCACAGCGAAAACCACCACAATCGCGATGATCTGGTAAAGCCAGGCGCGAACCGTAGGATTACCAAATGAAAAATCCCTCTTTACGGTTGGGCGTTGTGACATGTTGAAACCTCAGTGAAGAATACGCGTGGGCACCGCAGGGTGCGGTGCCCGACTGGCAAGTCAGAATTAGCGTACTGGTGGAGCGTACTGGATGCCGCCCTGATTCCAGAGTGCGTTCTGGCCGCGCGCGATTTTCAATGCGCTGTCTTTACCAACGTTACGATCAAACACTTCCTGATAGTTACCGACCTGCTTGATGATGTTGTAAGCCCATTTGTTATCCAGCTTCAGATCTTTACCGAAGTCACCTTCAGCACCTAACAGGTGTGCCATATCAGGGGTAGTTGGTTTCGCTGCCATCTGGTCAACATTCTTCGAGCTCACGCCCATCTCTTCCGCGTTCAACATGGCGTAGAGTGACCACTTGACGATGGTGAACCAATCGTCATCACCACGACGAACCACCGGGCCCAGCGGCTCTTTAGAGATCACTTCTGGCAGCACGATGAAATCATCTGGCTTGCCGAGTTTAACGCGCAGTGCATACAGCTGAGATTGGTCAGAAGAGAGGGTATCGCAGCGACCGCTGTCGAGTGCTTTCGCGGATTCGTCAGAGCGGTCGAAGGTTACTGGGGTGTACTGCATTTTATTGGCTTTAAAATAGTCAGCCACGTTCAGCTCGGTATCGGTACCAGCCTGGATACAGACAGTGGCGCCATCCAATTCTTTTGCACTTTTCAGTCCGGCTTTCTTATGGGTCAGGAAGCCGATACCGTCATAGTAGTTTACGCCAGCAAACAGGAAGCCCATGCCGCCATCGCGTGATGAAGTCCAGGTGGTGTTACGTGACAGAATATCCACTTCGCCTGACTGCAGCGCAGTGAAGCGCTCTTTGGCTGTCAGCGGGGTGTATTTCACCTTGCTGGCATCACCAAATACCGCCGCCGCAGCAGCGCGACAAACGTCCACGTCGATACCGGTAAATTTGCCGCTTGCATCAGCATAAGAGAAGCCTGGCAGGCCGTCGCTGATACCGCACTGAACGAAACCTTTCTTCTTAATGGCATCCAACGTGGTGCCCGCATGCGCTTGTTGAGCAACTGCGAACAGCGAGGCAGCAGCGACCAGGGTGGAAAGCATCATCTTTTTCATAAAGCATCCTGTGTGGCGAGATCGTGTGTTGTTATGTTTACGCGCACTTTTATGTGCGCTTTTTTCTGTCTGTGGCGGTGAGCCATCCACAACTCTGCAAAGGTAATGCCAGGTTTGCAGAATCCTGAATTCACTGGAAAGATCTTTTAATAAACTGAAAGAACCAGAAAGTTATGGCTACTATGGCGCACCAAAAGGCAGCATGACGAGACGCCACGATCACAAATAGTGCAAAAAGTTTCACTATATGGAAGCAGTGTGAGCTATCACTCAGGACAAAATGTATAGGTTTGCAAGCTTACGTCTGAAAGGGTGCAGGATCACAGTGAGAAAGGGCTGGCGGGCGTTATGGCGCACAAGCACAGGGACATTTTAGGACAATGCGTTAGCGCTTAGGGTGACACAATATCACGGATGCAATTGCAACTATCGTTACCATATCCGCGACAATTGTTTCATGCGTTGTTAACGCAGGGAAACTATCTGGGCGATACAAACAAAAACGCCAACCCGAAGGTTGGCGTTAGCGCAGCAAAGAACAATCAGTTCATGCCGTATTTTTTCAGCTTCTTACGCAGGGTACCACGGTTGATACCCATCATCAGTGCTGCACGGGTCTGGTTGCCACGGGTGTACTGCATGACCATGTCCAACAGAGGCTGCTCGACTTCAGCCAGTACCAACTCATACAGATCACTAACATCCTGACCATTCAGTTGAGCAAAATAGTTCTTCAGTGCCTGTTTAACCGAATCACGAAGTGGCTTTTGCGTCACCTGATCCTGTGAGTTAACGGTTGAAACGGTCAGTACATCAGAATTTACGCGTTGTTCGAACATAGTTCTTTCAGCTCTTTATTTCGTTTACGCAAGATTTTCGAAGTATGCCTCCAACGCCTCCAGCTGTTCGCTGGCATCCTCTATGGCGTTGAATGTGCGCCGAAACTGGTCATCAGGAGCACTTTCCTGTAAATACCAGGAAACGTGTTTACGAGCAATACGGTATCCCTTGCGCTGACCATAAAAGTCGTGCAACTCCCGTATGTGCCCAATCAGCATTTGCTTCACTTCAGCCAGCGGCTTCGGTGCCAGCAGCTCCCCTGTGTCCAGATAATGCTGGATTTCCCGGAAGATCCACGGTCTTCCCTGAGCAGCGCGACCAACCATCAGAGCATCGGCTCCGGTATAGTCGAGCACCGCTCTGGCTTTATGCGGGTCAGTAATGTCACCATTCGCGATGATCGGAATGGAAACGTTCTGCTTAACTGTCCGAATGCTGTCGTATTCAGCTTGCCCTTCAAACAAACAGGCGCGCGTGCGGCCATGAATGGTGAGAGCCTGAATGCCACAACGTTCAGCCAATTGGGCAATTTCTACACAATTACGATTATCTTTGTCCCAACCAGTGCGAATCTTCAGCGTAACCGGTACATCGACTGCGTTGACTACCGCAAGGAGGATAGACTCCACCAGTTGCGGATGCTGCAGCAGCGCTGAACCTGCCATCTTACGATTCACTTTCTTGGCCGGGCAGCCCATGTTGATATCAATGACTTGCGCGCCAGACGCCACATTAATGCGTGCGGCAGCCGCCATATCATCAGGATCGCAACCGGCAATTTGCACGGCGCGAATACCGGGCTCGTCACTATGCACCATACGCAAACGGGATTTGTCAGTGGCCCAAACTTCTGGGTTGGATGACAGCATCTCGGAGACAGTCATACCGGCGCCGTTCTCATAACACAAGGTGCGAAATGGCTTGTCGGTTACCCCGGCCATAGGCGCAGCGATGAGTCGATTACGTAGCTGATATTGTCCAATGCGCATGAAAAAGAAGTGACCCTAACTGTTCGCAAGGCGGCGTATATTACGCATTTTTTACCGAAGATGAAAGGCCAAACTTTGAACAATTCGCCGTCAAAGATCATGGAAATCGGCCTGAACATAAGCTCATCTTATAATAGTCTTTAAAATTCAGTGCATTAAAAAAATATGCTGAAATTGTGAACAAACATTTTTCTTAAAACATGCACAAAATCACAAAATAAAAACCGCTACATCAGGTAATTAGCCAAAGAAATGACGGCAATGTGATTATTAATTGTACTAATTTTGCGAGGGTAGGGTACAGGTAGGGCTTTTCAAAGCATGGCGATGGCGAATGTCAGGGCTCAGCGCTTCAAACGGTTAACTGGCCAGCTTGGGCTGGCCAGTGATGAAGACTAGCGACGTACGCCGGTGATGCGGCACCACTCTTCTTTCTCGGCCACCGGGTCCAGCGCAAAGCGTTCGGCATAGGCTTCGCAAACCCCTTCTGCCTGGCTTGCCAGTACGCCAGACAGCCCCAGATGGCCACCTGCTTTTGGCAAGACGCTAATCAGCGGTGCCAGCTCGCGCAGTGGGCCGGCAAGGATGTTAGCTACGACGACATCAGCCTGCAGGTTATCGGGCTGTTGGTGCGGTAGATAGAGTGAAAGACGTTCAGAGACGCCATTGCGCTCGGCGTTATCGCGGCTGGCCTGAATGGCTTGCGGATCGATATCGATACCGATGGCCTGTGCAGCCCCCAGTTTCAAGGCTGCAATCGCCAGGATCCCGGAACCGCAGCCGAAATCGATCACGGTTTTACCCTGTAAATCGAGACCGTCGAGCCAGGTCAGGCACAGTGAGGTGGTGGGATGGGTACCCGTACCAAACGCCAGTCCCGGATCCAGCATCACATTAACGGCGTTTGGATCGGGCACATCACGCCAGCTTGGACAGATCCACAGACGTTCACCAAAGCGCATTGGGTGGAAGTTATCCATCCATTCGCGTTCCCAGTCTTTGTCCTCGATCTGTTCGATCTTGTGGTGGAAGTGCGATCCCAGCAGGGGATGCTGGCTCAGTTCGGCTACCACATCGTCCATCTCAGTTTCGGCGTCAAACAGGCCAATCACATCAGTATCGCCCCACAGACGGGTTTCCCCTGGCAGCGGCTCATAAACCGGGTTGTCATGGGTATCCTGGAACGTCACTGACACTGCACCGACATCCATCAGTGCATCGCTAAGGGGTTCGGCATTTTCACCGGTACTGTTAATTTTGATTTGAATCCAAGGCATAGCGTTTCTCTTTTATTCCACTGCAGCATTGCGCACATCAGGCGTTCTGCCAAACAGGTTGCCTGCGATAAAGGCCAACAGGCTTAAGGTCAATGCGGGGACGATAGGGTGGAACCCCCACAGTTCGATATTCAGGCTAGCGAGCAAGGTATAACAGGCCGCACCCACCACCATGCCGCTAATCGCGCCAGTCGCATTCGCTCGCTCCCAGTACAGGCCCAGTACCAGTGGCCAAAGGAACACTGCTTCCAGCCCGCCAAATGCCAGCAAATTGAGCCAAATAATCATATCGGGCGGATTCCAGGCAGCCAGCAGTAATAGCACACCCAGCACAAAGGTGATGCTGCCTGACAGCATACGCAAGCGTGCTTCATTTTCGCTGTGCTGGGGCGCAACACGCAGGTACAGATCCTTGATCAGCGTAGCGGAGGATTGTAATAGCTGCGCGTTAATCGTCGACATGATTGCCGCCATCGGCGCGGCGAGGAATATGCCTGCCGCCATTGGAGGCAGCACCGTGATCATTAATGTCGGAATGACGCGATCGGGAACGGTCAGGTCTGGAATAATGGCACGCCCCAGCGCACCCGCCAGATGCATACCCAGCATCAGGATCACCACCACAATCGTGCCGAGCACAATACCGCGGTGCATGGCTTTACTGTCTTTATAGGAAATACAGCGCACAGCCGTATGCGGTAAGCCAATCACGCCAAAGCAGACCAGCACGGCGAAAGAGCTCAGGAAGGTGGGATTGATGACATTACCCACGCCTTCTGGCGAGACCAGCTGCGGGTCGATGGTGCGTAGTTTCGTTACGGCAGTTTCCAGCCCACCGGCTTGGTGGATAACGGCAAACAGCAGCAGGAAAGTGCCGATCAGCATCACCAGGCCTTGCATCGCATCATTGAGTACGCTGGCGCGGAAACCGCCAAAAGCCGTGTACAGTGCGATAGTACCGCCAAATATCAGCAAACCAGTGTCATAAGGAATACCTGCCGCCGTTTCCAGCAGACGAGCACCGCCGATAAATTGCACCGTCATCGCGCCGATAAAGGCCACTAACAAGCTAATGCTGGAAAGCCAAATCAAGAGCGTGCTGCCATACCGGCCATACAGCATGTCATTTAGCGTAACGGCATTGTAGCGGCGGGCCAGAATGGCAAATTTTTTGCCCAGCACGCTAAGGGAAAGCCACACGGCGGGCACCTGAATCATCGCCAGCAATACCCAGCCAAGACCGTATTTGTAAGCTGCACCGGGGCCGCCAATAAACGAGCTGGCACTGATGTAAGTGGTCGTGATAGTCATGGCCAGCACGAAGCCACCCATAGAACGGCTGCCGAGGAAGTATTCGCTCAGGAAGTTACCCTGGCGCTGTTTGCGCATGGCGAAAACAGACAGTGCCGCAATCAGCACCAGATAAGCCAGAAGTGGAAGAATGATTTCAGCGTCCATCATGGTCCTCCAGTGACATATCACGGAACAGGATGCGCACCATCAGCCAGCACAACACAATAAACAGCAGCGGTGCAAAGATGCAGGAAAGTTCGAACCAGCGAGGCAGGCCCAAAACACCGATTTCATCCCCACCTAACCAGGCGGAAAATCCCCAGACGGCAAGGTAAGCCAGCGTCAGATAAAAAGCCCAGCGCGCCTCTTTGTTCGCTTGCAAAAAACGCCAATCCATTATGTAACCTCAAAGGCGACAAAAATGAAAAAAGGCCGGATTAACCGGCCTCTGATTTGCTCTGCGCTGCCATTACTTCTCGTGCAGGCCGAGTTTTTTCTCCAGATAGTGGATGTTGGTGCCACCCTGCTGGAAGTTTTCGTCGGACATGATTTTCATCTGCAGCTCGACGTTGGTCTTGATGCCGTCGATGATCAGCTCTGCCAGCGCATTCTTCATACGCGCGATGGCCACTTCACGGGTGTCACCGTAGGTGATCAACTTACCGATCATGGAATCGTAATACGGCGGCACGCTGTAGCCGGCATAGATGTGCGATTCCCAGCGCACGCCAAAACCGCCTGGCGCGTGGAAACGGGTGATCTTGCCCGGGCTTGGCAGGAAAGTGTTCGGGTCTTCGGCGTTGATACGGCATTCCACCGCATGGCCGCGAACCACCACGTCTTCCTGTTTGATCGACAGCGGCTGACCGGCAGCAATACGCAGCTGCTCTTTGATCAGATCCACGCCGGTGATCATCTCGGTCACCGGATGTTCAACCTGAATACGGGTGTTCATCTCAATGAAGTAGAACTCACCGTTTTCGTACAGGAACTCGAAGGTACCCGCACCGCGATAGCCGATATCAATACAGGCCTTGGCACAACGCTCGCCGATGTTACGACGCAGCTCTGCCGTGATGCCTGGCGCAGGCGCTTCTTCGACCACTTTCTGGTGACGACGCTGCATTGAGCAGTCACGTTCCGCCAGATAGATCGCGTTGCCCTGACCGTCGGCCATCACCTGAATTTCAATGTGACGTGGGTTCTCGAGGAATTTCTCCATGTACACCATGTCGTTGTTGAAAGCCGCTTTGGCTTCCGCTTTCGTCATGCCGATGGATTGTTCCAGATCTTTTTCGCTGCGCACCACGCGCATGCCGCGACCGCCGCCGCCGCCGGAGGCTTTGATGATCACCGGATAGCCGATGCGCTTGGCGATGGCACGGTTTTTATCCATGTCATCGGTCAGCGAGCCGTCAGAGCCCGGTACGGTCGGTACGCCGGTTTTCTTCATCGCGGTGATCGCAGACACTTTGTCGCCCATCAGGCGGATGGTGTCGGCTTTCGGGCCGATGAAGATAAAGCCAGAGCGCTCAACCTGCTCAGCGAAATCGGCGTTCTCAGAGAGGAAGCCGTAGCCCGGGTGGATCGCCACTGCGCCAGTGATTTCGGCGGCAGAGATCAGTGCCGGGATGTTCAGATAACTTTTGACCGACTGCGCCGGGCCGATGCAGACGGTTTCGTCCGCCAGCAGCACGTGCTTCAGGTCGCGGTCCGCAGTGGAGTGTACGGCAACAGTCTTGATGCCCAGCTCTTTGCAGGCACGCAGAATGCGCAGCGCAATTTCACCGCGGTTAGCAATGACAATTTTATCCAGCATGCTTCGCCTCGTTATTCGATGACAACCAGCGGCTCGTCAAATTCAACCGGTTGGCCGCTTTCGACCAGGATCGCCTTCACAACGCCGGATTTATCGGCTTCGATCTGGTTCATCATTTTCATCGCTTCAACGATGCACAGAGTGTCGCCCGCGTTGACTTTCTGGCCCACTTCCACGAAGGCTTTCGCGTCCGGGCTTGGGGTGCGGTAGAAGGTGCCGACCATCGGGGAACGCACGATGTGACCGGTGATTTCTGGCTTAGCGGCTTCTGCAGCCGGTGCTGCTGCCGCAGGGGCAACGGCGGTGGCCAGCGCAGGTTGCTGCATCATCGGCGCAGCATAAGCCTGCTGCATCACAGGGTAGCCGGCATTAGCAGGTGAACGGCTGATACGAACGGACTCTTCGCCCTCGGAGATTTCCAGCTCGGAGATGCCAGACTCTTCAACCAGTTCGATCAGTTTCTTAATTTTACGAATATCCATGAGTGTGGTTCCGTACTCTGTTTAATTGGAATGTGACAGGCGTTTTACTGCCGTTTGTAAAGCCCACGAGTATCCATCAGCGCCAAGTCCACAGATGACGCCGGCAGATACATCGGAAAGATAGGAGTGATGCCGGAACGGTTCGCGTGCATGCACGTTTGAGAGATGCACCTCAATAAAAGGAATGCTTACCGCCAACAGCGCATCACGCAGTGCAACGCTGGTGTGCGTGAACGCAGCTGGGTTGATGATGATGTAATCCACATTGCCACGGGCCTCGTGAATACGATCGATCAACTGAAACTCAGCGTTCGATTGCAAATGACTCAATTTCACATGGTGCTGGTCAGCCTGTTGTGTCAGATCGCCGACGATTTGTGCCAGCGTGGTATGACCATACTTCTCAGGCTCGCGCGTTCCCAGCAAATTCAAATTGGGACCGTTCAAAAGCAGTATGTGAAATTTGTGCGCCATCTTGCTGCTATCTCCTGCAATCAGTGAGGCATCGCGTAAAATACCGCGACATCTGCCGTTTGTCACTCCTGAGAGTGAAAAAGACGACTTCGCTTGCAATAAAGCCGGGCATTATATCCGTTTCGTCGCAATTCGCAGCAAAATACTGGTCTTATCTGCGAAGTTGATCGGATGCGGCCCTGAGGCCACACCTTTTAACAGATCTCGTGACAGGAAAACAACCTTGCGGGGATTATCGGCGAAGAAGATTACGCAACTTATTGTAACGCCAGCCTAACAACACCAAAGCCAGCAGTGCATAAATCCAAGGCTGAGGTGAGAAGACTTTGACTGACCAAAGATAGTGGATAGGTGCGAGGATCGCGACAAGATAGATGCCATTGTGCAAGGTTTGCCAGCGGCGACCGAGTTTGCGCTGCGCACGTTGAAACGAAGTAATCGCCAGGGCAAACAGCACCAACCAACAGATCATACCCAGTAACAGATAGGGGCGAGAAACGATCTCTTTGCCCAGCAATTGCAGATGGTTGTACCCCAGTTCCAGTAGGTAATAGCTGGTTAAATGCAAACAGGCCCAAACAAAGCACCATACGCCCAACAGGCGACGGGTGCGAATAAGCAGCGGTTGTTTCAGGTAGCGCGTCAAAGGGCTGACAAGTAGCGTGGCGAGCAGTAACTTCAGCGCCATTCTGCCGGTAAAATGCTGAATATCTTTTGCCGGATCGGCACTCAGCCAACCCTGGCTAGCGGCCATAAACAGATAAATAAACGGCAGAAAGGCCGCCAGGTGCAGCACCACTTTCAGTAGGGTGATTTGCCGTAACGTCAGTCGCACTCAGTAGTTCTCCCGTAAATCGAGCCCACGATAGAGCGATGCCACCTCTTTAGCGTAGCCGTTAAACAAAAGTGTAGGCTGACGTTCCACGTTAAGAATACCGCCGGAACCAATAAAGCGTTCAGTGGCCTGCGACCAGCGTGGATGATCGACGTGCGGGTTCACATTGGCATAAAAGCCGTATTCATTGGCGGCGATTTGACTCCAGGTCGTAGGGGGCTGATCGCGCGTCAGGGTGATCTTGACGATAGATTTAATGCCTTTGAAACCGTATTTCCATGGCACCGTCAGACGAATCGGCGCGCCATTCTGCGGTGGCAGCGCTTTGCCATAAACACCGGTACTGAGCAGCGTGAGGGGATGCATCGCTTCATCCAGGCGCAACCCTTCTACATAGGGGTAATCCAGCCCGCCGCCGATAAAGCGGTCTTTTTGGCCAGGCATTTGATCCGGTGCATAGAGCGTCTGGAAAGCGACAAAACGCGCATTGCTGGTAGGTTCCGCCAGTTTGAGCAGTTTATTCAGCTCAAAACCGACCCAAGGGATCACCATCGACCAGGCTTCCACGCATCGCATACGATAAATGCGCTGCTCCATGGCAAACCGTTTAAAGATGTCGTCCATATCCAGCGTCACCGGTTTTGCGACTTCACCTTCAATGCGCAACTGCCACGGCTCGGTTTTCAACGTTCCTGCGTTGGCTGCGGGATCGGCTTTATCCAGGCCAAATTCATAAAAATTATTGTAACCGGAGACCTTATCAAACGGCGTCAGCGGCAAATTCGCCTGCCACTCGGCTGGCTTGGTGAATTGCAGATCGCGGCCCGCAGGCGCAGGCGGGCGATCGTTCCCCTTGAACCAACTCAGCACATCAGCCTGTGCCACCCCGGGTAAACTGGCTGCTGCAGCGCCCAGTCCCAGTGCTTTCAAAACCTGACGGCGACGCATATTAAAGATGCTTTCTGGTGTGATGTCGGCTTCGGTCAGTGATTGCTTCAGCTTCATGGCTTTCTCCAGCGAAAAAGTAACTTGCACTTAGCATGCGTAAAGGCCAGCTATCACGCCAATTTACCCAGAAAAATATGAAATTTCCTGGCGGGAGGATTCTGTTGAGAATAGGACGAAAAAGGCCGCAGAAAACGCAGGCCATCACACTTTGGCGCTATACTCGCGCCGCAGGGTAAATTAGCATAGCGCACCGCATGATTTTGATGCGTATACCCTTCATACTTCGAGTTGCAGGTGCGTTGGCTACGTGCATTCACCTCAGTCACTTACTTCAGTAAGCTCCTGAGGATTCATGCACTTGCCGCCTTCCTAAAACTCGAATTATTTTGGGTATACCCTTCATACTGCGAGTTGCAGATGCGTTGGCTACGAACATTCACCTCAGTCACTGACTTCAGTAAGCTCCTGAGGATTCATGCACTTGCCGCCTTCCTGAACCAAGAGTAGGCCCCATGAGGGGACGCGAATTATTTTGGGTATAGCTGCCGCTGATTCAGGCAATGATTTGTGATATTTTGCTCAGGTTTGCGCCAATGAGCAGGTGAGCAGGCTGGCGCTAACGGATAGCGACCGTTCATAACCGCAGTGATACAGGCACAGGGATGCGATTAACAACAAAGTTTTCTGCGTTTATTACATTATTAAGCTTACTGGCGATGTTACTGATGCTGGTCGGCTGCGCTTTTAGTTTTATCTGGCTGTCACAACAACGTGTGGAAACGCGGGTGAATACGTTGGCAACCGAAGTCGACAAAGCACTCGCGGCGCAATCACCGCAAGAACTCACACAGTGGCTAACGCGCTTGATGCCGGTTATCAATGCCGAGCAAATCGAGATGCATAACGGTAACACCGTGGTCTTTCAGCTTAATCGACATGAAAATCCGATGCTGGAAGATGAGCCCAATCGCTTCATCCAGTTTGATATTCCTTTATTGCACTCTCCTGGCCTTGAGCTGCGCGTGGTGGTACTCGATCCTGCAAAAACCTGGTTTCGATCCTTTACGGGAGCCTACACGCTGATTGCATTGTTTTCTGTGGTCGCCATTATGTCAGCGCTGCTGATCATGACGCATCGCTGGATCAACCGTCGCTGGCAGAACATGGAACGCCTGGAAGATCGTTCTGATCGTATTTTGGCAGGTGAGCGGGCTCCTCATGTTGAGCATTACAGCGAGTGGCCGCCCAAAGCCAGCCGTGCCATAGACACCTTGCTTAACGATCTGCAGGAAGCCGGCGAGCAGCGTCTGCGCATCGATACTTTGATTCGCACCTTTGCCGCGCAGGATTCACGTACTGGCCTCAATAACCGACTGTTCTTTGATAACCAACTGGCTACCCTTTTGGAAGATCAGGAAGACGTTGGCACCCACGGTGTGGTGATGATGGTACGCCTGCCGGATCTCGACGTATTGCACGAAACACTGGGCCCCACGCTGGTGGATGAGTATCTGTTTGATCTGATCAACATGCTGTCGACATTTGTCTTGCGCTATCCAGGCGCATTGCTGGCGCGCTATTTCCGCAGTGATTTCGCCGTATTGTTGCCGCATCGCACTCTGAAAGAGGCCAACAGCATCGCCGATCAGTTAATCAACGCGGTCGATTCGCTGCCGCCGATGCGCATGGTGGACCGTGATGATCTCATTCACATCGGTATCAGCGCCTGGCGTAGCGGCCAGAGCGTGCCTCAGGTGATGGAAAATGTGGAGATGGCCACGCGCCGTGCAGCACTGCAGGGAGGAAACAGCTGGTCAGTGGGTGAGGGCAATACCTTAGACATGGGGCGTGGCAGCGTGCGCTGGCGGACCCTACTGGAAAATACCCTCAACCGTGGCGGGCCACGCCTTTACCAGAAACCCGCGGTGTTATTAGACGGCAAAGTTCATCACCGTGAGATGCTGGCCCGCGTATTTGATGGCGATAAAGAGGTGGTTTCGGCCGAATTTATGCCGCTGGTGTTGCAACTCGGTCTCACCGATAGCTGGGATCGCCAACTCGTGACGCGTATTGCCGCACTTTCTGAAGTCTGGCCAGATGAAACGCTGGCGTTACCCGTGAATATTGATTCATTATTGCAGCGCCCGTTCCAGCGTTGGCTGCAAAATTTACTGTTGCAGTGTACGAAATCGCAAAGAAATCGTTTTTTATTTGAACTTGCTGAGGCGGATGTTTGTCAACACATCAATCGTTTAGTGCCTGTTTTCCGTATGCTGACGGCATTTGGCTGTCGCGTTGCGGTGGATCAGGCGGGCTTAACGGTGGTGAGTAGTGCGTACATCAAGCAATTCCCCATTGAAGTGATCAAGCTTGATCCTGGTTTAGTACGCAATATCGAACGCCGTACTGAGAATCAGCTGTTTGTGCAAAGCTTACTCGAAGTCTGTAAGTCGACGCAGACGCAAGTGTTCGCTGCCGGGGTACGTACCCGTGCCGAGTGGCAAACGCTGGCAGGATTAGGGGTTTCAGGTGGGCAGGGTGACTTCTTTGCACCTTCCTTACCGGTAAACAGTAATGTGAAAAAACACTCACAACGTTATCGAATTTAGTGCTTCGGCGCGTGATGACGCACTAACAGCGTTTTTTCTGCCTTATTCATTTCAGTCGGCTGAATTCTGCTGGCTGGAAATGTTAGATTTTATGTCGAGATTTGCCCACAACAGGTGGGGAAATTGGCGTTTGATAGGGCGACTTAGCGCTATTTAACGGTGGCCAGGGATAAGCGAATCGGCCCAAAAAATTATTCAGCGTGTTTTTTCACCGGAGCAGAACGTTTTTGCGCCTTGTGGCGGCTTCGCGTGGTTGGTAAAGTAGGCGGATTTTATTTTCCGCCCCCAGCTTGCAGGATTATCCCTTAGTATGTTTAAAAAATTTCGTGGCATGTTTTCCAATGACTTGTCCATTGACCTGGGTACCGCGAATACCCTGATTTACGTAAAAGGACAGGGCATCGTGCTGAACGAGCCTTCCGTAGTTGCTATCCGTCAGGACCGTGCTGGCTCTCCAAAGAGCGTAGCGGCAGTAGGCCATGACGCGAAGCAGATGCTTGGCCGTACGCCTGGCAACATCGCGGCTATCCGTCCAATGAAAGACGGTGTGATTGCCGACTTCTTCGTGACCGAGAAAATGCTGCAGCACTTTATTAAACAAGTGCACAGCAACAGCTTCATGCGTCCAAGCCCACGCGTGCTGGTCTGTGTGCCAGTAGGCGCCACTCAAGTTGAGCGCCGTGCGATTCGTGAATCTGCACAGGGTGCAGGCGCACGTGAAGTCTTCCTGATTGAAGAGCCAATGGCTGCGGCAATTGGTGCCGGTTTGCCGGTATCAGAAGCAACGGGTTCAATGGTGGTGGATATCGGTGGTGGTACCACTGAAGTCGCCGTGATTTCATTGAACGGCGTGGTCTACTCTTCATCTGTACGTATTGGTGGTGACCGCTTCGATGAAGCTATCATTAATTACGTACGCCGCAATTACGGTTCACTGATCGGTGAAGCCACTGCGGAACGTATTAAACACGGGATTGGTTCTGCTTATCCGGGTGATGAAGTACACGAAATTGAAGTGCGTGGCCGTAACCTGGCAGAAGGTGTGCCACGTGGCTTTACACTGAACTCCAATGAGATCCTTGAAGCGCTGCAAGAACCGTTGACCGGTATTGTCAGTGCAGTGATGGTGGCGCTGGAGCAGTGCCCGCCGGAACTGGCTTCCGACATCTCCGAGCGCGGTATGGTGCTGACCGGTGGTGGCGCGTTGCTGCGTAACCTCGATCGCCTGCTGATGGAAGAGACCGGTATTCCGGTTGTCGTAGCAGAAGATCCGTTGACCTGCGTCGCGCGTGGCGGTGGTAAAGCGTTGGAAATGATCGACATGCATGGCGGCGATTTGTTCAGCGAGGAGTAATTCCTCATCGGCTGAGACCGTGGTCAAATTGCGCAGGGAGTCGCGCTAATCGACGCTGCGCACGACGGCGTGATGCGTCCAGCCCTGGAGGCGTTGGTCATGTGACTAACGCTTCTTCCCTGATGTCGAGGAACACGCAGATTTTATGAAGCCGATTTTTAGCAGGGGGCCATCCCTGCAGTTGCGCCTCTTTCTGGCAGTCATTGTGGCTATCGCGATTATTATTGCCGACAGTCGCGTGAGCTCCTTTTCCCAGATCCGCAACTACCTGGACACGTCGGTGAGTCCATTTTATTTTCTGGCCAATGGCCCGCGACAGCTTCTGGACGGCGTATCGGAAACGCTGGCCTCACGCCAGCAGCTCGAACTGGAAAATAAAGCGTTGCGCCGCGAGCTCTTCCTGAAAAACAGTGACCTGCTGATGCTGGGGCAATACAAGCAGGAAAACGCACGTCTGCGTGAACTGCTCGGCTCGCCGCTGCGTCAGGATGAGCATAAAATGGTGACCCAGGTGATCTCCACGGGTACCGATCCTTACACCGATCAGGTGGTCATCGATAAAGGCAGCGTA
Source organism: Pantoea vagans (assembly GCF_001506165.1). Lineage (NCBI taxonomy): Bacteria > Pseudomonadati > Pseudomonadota > Gammaproteobacteria > Enterobacterales > Erwiniaceae > Pantoea > Pantoea vagans. The sequence continues at coordinate 235,177 of NZ_CP011427.1, forward strand.
AACGGTGTTTACGAAGGCCAGCCGGTGATCAGCGATAAAGGTGTGGTCGGTCAGGTGGTGGCTGTTGGCCAGGTAACCAGCCGCGTTCTGCTGATTTGCGATGCCTCGCACGCATTGCCGATTCAGGTATTACGTAACGATATTCGCGTCATTGCGGCCGGTAACGGTTGTAGCGAAGATCTGCAGCTGGAGCATCTGCCGGGTAACACGGATATTCGTGTGGGCGATGTGCTGGTGACATCCGGTCTCGGTGGTCGTTTCCCGGAAGGTTATCCGGTTGGCGTGGTCTCGTCCGTGAAAGTGGATACCCAACGCGCTTACACCGTGATTCAGGCACACCCAACAGCTGGCCTGCAACGTCTGCGTTACCTGCTGCTGTTATGGGGCTCGGATAAGAACGGTGACATGCCAATGGCACCGGACGAAGTGCATCGTGTGGCTAATGAACGTCTGATGCAGATGATGCCACAGGTTCTGCCGCCAGCCGGTGAAATGGGCCCTCCGGCACCGGACATGATGCAACCGACGCAACAAATGGGGCCGCCGGCACCCGCTAATGGCAGCCGTTCGCAAGGGATTCCTGCGAACACACGCGGAGGCCAGCCTTGAGTCGATATCGCAGCCAGGGCCGATGGGTTATCTGGCTGTCCTTCCTGATTGCCCTCATTCTGCAAATCATGCCTTGGCCGGAACAAATTTACATGTTCCGGCCTTCATGGCTTTTGTTGATCCTGATTTACTGGGTTCTGGCCTTACCGCACCGGGTGAATGTAGGAACTGGCTTCTTTTTAGGTGCCGTGATGGATCTGGTGGCCGGTTCTACGCTGGGTGTGCGTGCGCTGGCATTCAGCATCATCGCGTATTTGGTGGCCTTCAAATTTCAGCTATTCCGAAATCTGGCGTTGTGGCAGCAAGCATTAATGGTTATGGTGCTGTCGCTTGCGGTGGATGTGATTGTTTTCTGGGCTGAATTTTTGGTGATCAACGTCTCATTCCGCCCGGAAATCTTCTGGAGCAGTGTGGTCGACGGCATTCTATGGCCTTGGCTATTCTTATTAATGAGAAAGATTCGCCGTCAGTTCGCTGTTCAGTAAGGAAGACTATGATAACCCTGTACCTCGCCTCCGGTTCACCGCGTCGCCGTGAACTGCTCACGCAGCTTGGCCTGCAGTTTGAGCGCCTAATCACGCAGGTTGAAGAGCAGCGCAAGCCCGATGAAGCCGCTGAAGCCTATGTGCGACGTCTGGCTTCTGATAAAGCGCGTGCAGGGGTGGCGGTGGCACCGCAGGATTTGCCGGTGTTAGGTGCAGATACTATCGTGGTGCTCAATAGCGAAGTGCTGGAAAAACCGCGCGATGCTGAGCACGCGGCTGAAATGCTGAGTAAACTCTCTGGGCAAACGCATCAGGTGATGACCGCCGTAGTATTAGCGGATGCGCAGCGTGAACTGGATTGCCTTGTGACCACTGACGTGACATTTCGCAATATCACCGCAGCGGAAATTTCGCGCTATATCGCCAGCGGCGAGCCGATGGATAAAGCCGGCGCGTACGGAATACAGGGTCTGGGCGGCAATTTTGTCCGCAAGATTAATGGAAGCTATCACGCCGTAGTGGGATTACCGCTGGTTGAGACCAATGAGCTGCTGAGCCACTTTCAGTCGCTGCGTGCGTTAAGGGGACAAGATGACGGCTGAACTGCTGGTAAACGTTACACCTTCTGAAACCCGTGTCGCCTATATTGATGGCGGCATTTTGCAAGAGATCCACATTGAGCGTGAAGCGCGGCGCGGTATTGTGGGTAACATCTATAAAGGACGCATCAGCCGCGTCTTACCGGGCATGCAGGCTGCCTTTGTCGATATCGGCATGGATAAAGCCGCCTTCCTGCATGCTTCCGATATCATGCCGCATACCGAGTGCGTAGCGGGTGATGAAAAGAAAAACTTCGTGGTGCGTGACATCAGCGAACTGGTGCGCCCCGGCCAGGATTTAGTGGTGCAAGTGGTGAAAGATCCGCTGGGCACCAAAGGCGCGCGCCTCACCACCGATATTACGCTGCCCTCACGCTACCTGGTGTTTATGCCGGGAGCCTCACACGTCGGCGTTTCTCAACGTATTGAAAGTGAAGCAGAGCGCGATCGCCTGAAAGCGGTGGTGTCGGCTTACTGCGACGATTTGGGCGGCTTTATTATTCGCACTGCAGCGGAAGGCATTTGCGAGGAAGATCTGGCACAGGATGCCGCATTCCTCAAACGGCTGTGGACCAAAGTCAGCGAGCGCAAGAAGCGCAACCAGACGCGCTGCTTGCTGTACGGTGAGTTAGCCTTAGCGCAGCGAGTGCTGCGTGATTTTGCTGGCGCAGCGCTTGATCGCATCCGTGTTGATTCCCGTCTGACTTGCGATCTGCTGGTGGAGTTTACCGGCGAATACATCCCGGAAATGGCCAGCAAGCTGGAGCTGTACAGCGGCAAACAACCGATCTTTGATCTGTTTGATGTCGAGAATGAAATTCAGCGCTCGTTAGAGCGTAAGGTGGAGTTGAAGTCGGGTGGCTATTTGATCATCGATCAAACCGAAGCCATGACCACGGTGGATATCAACACCGGTGCTTTTGTGGGGCACCGTAATCTTGACGAAACCATCTTCAACACCAACATTGAAGCCACACAGGCGATTGCCCGCCAGCTGCGACTGCGCAACCTGGGCGGCATCATCATCATTGATTTCATTGATATGAGTAATGATGATCACCGCCGTCGCGTGCTGCATTCGCTGGAAAGTGCGTTGAGCAAAGATCGGGTGAAAACCGGTATTAACGGCTTTTCAGCGCTGGGCTTGGTGGAAATGACGCGTAAGCGCACGCGTGAAAGTATTGAGCATGTACTCTGTGCGGATTGCCCGGTGTGCAAAGGGCGTGGCACGCTGAAAACGGTTGAGACCGTGTGTTATGAGATCATGCGTGAAATTGTACGCGTGCATCACGCCTACGACTCCGACCGCTTCCTGGTGTACGTTTCCCCGGCGGTGGGCGAAGCGCTGAAAAGTGAAGAGTCCCATGCGCTGGCTGAAGTGGAAATCTTTGTCGGCAAGCAGGTTAAAGTCCATGTTGAGCCGCTCTATACACAGGAGCAGTTTGACGTCGTGATGATGTAAGTCGTGAGGTTAAACGCCGTTATTCAACGGAAAGCAAGGAGAGGTGTGTGAGGCGGTTGCCGAGGATATTGTTACTGCTGCTCGCCGCAATCATCGTTATTGTGGCGCTGCTGGTCAGCGGGTTGCGCCTCGTGATGCCGCATCTCAACAGCTATCGCAGCGACATACTGCAGACGATTTCACGCGTCAGCGGCGTGACGGTGGACGCCAGCGAACTACAGGGTAAATGGGAGAACTTTGGTCCCACCTTGCAGGTGCGCAATCTCAACGTGATGATGCCGGATGATGGCAAACTCACCATTGGCCGCGTGAACCTGGCGTTAAACATCTGGCAATCTCTGCTGCACTGGCGCTGGCAGTTCCGCGATCTCACCTTCTGGCAATTACGGGCGGATCTCAATCGTCCATTGCTCACCAATGATCAACAACGCAACAGTTTCAAACCGACGCAAATCAATGATCTCTTTCTGCGCCAGTTTGACCACTTTGATCTGCGCGACAGCAGCATCCGTTTTCTCACGCCCTCAGGCCAACATGCTGAACTGGCTATCCCGCGCCTGACCTGGCTCAACGAAAGTACGCGCCACCGTGCGGAAGGCGAAGTGAGTCTCTCCAGCTTTACCGGCCAACATGGTGTAGTGCAGGTGCGACTCGATCTGAATGACACAGATGGCTTGCTTAACGATGGCCGTATCTGGATGCAAGCGGATGATGTGGATGTCCGTCCGTGGATCGGTCCTTGGTTACGTGACAACACCAGCCTGGAGAGCGCGCGTTTCAGCCTGGCAGCCTGGGTGAATCTGCGTGACGGCGACGTGTATGCCGGTGATTTACTGCTGAGCAAAGGCGGCGCACGCTGGCGTGGTGAGCAGGGCGATCATCAACTGCAAGTGGATGGTTTAACCGCCCATCTGTCGCGTTTCCAAAATGGCTGGAGCCTGTCCGTCCCGCAAACCCGTCTCAGCACCGATGGGATTGCCTGGGCGCCTGGCCACTTCGCGATTCTGTGGAAGCCAGAAGATCAACAGATGCTTGGGGCCAACAGTTCACCTGAGGTGCGTGTTCGTGCCACCCAGCTTGATCTGGAACGTTTAGCCCCGCTGGTGCCGCTGTTCAAACCCTTATCACCGGCGTTGCTCGACAACTGGCGGGCGTTGCAACCGCGCGGCTACCTTGATGCGCTGGCGCTGGATATCCCGCTCAATCAACCCGAAAACACTCGCTTGCAGGCTAAATGGCGCGATTTGGCGTGGCAGCATTGGGAACTCTTGCCTGGCATCAGTAACCTGAGCGGCACGGCCAGCGGCAGCCTGAACAACGGCCAACTGGATGTGGCGATGGGGCAGGCCGAAGTGCCTTACGGCGATATGTTCCAGGCACCGCTGCAGATCAAGCAAATCACCGGCAAGCTGAACTGGTTGCGTGATGCTAATGGCCTGACGCTGGATGGGCAGAACCTCGATGTGCAAGCGCGTTCGCTGTGGGCGCGCGGTGATTTCCGCTATCAGCAGAACCTCGGTAAATCTCCACGCCTCGATATTCTGGCTGGGATTCGCGTCACCGATGCAGGCGATGCCTGGCGCTACTTCCCGGAACCGCTGATGGGGCATGATTTAACCCATTACCTCAGCGAGTCGATCAAGGGCGGGCAGGTGGATAATGCCACCTTGCTGTTTGCGGGCGATCCGCACTTGTTCCCGTTCAAACACAACGACGGCATGTTTGAGGTCTGGGTTCCATTAAAGAATTCCACCTTCCAGTTCCAGCCCGGCTGGCCAGCGCTGCAGAACCTCGATATCAATCTCGACTTCCTCAACAATGGGCTGTGGATGAAGGCGGAGAAAACCAGGCTGGGCGAGGTTGAAGCGCGCAACGTCAGCGCGGTGATCCCTGATTACCTCAAAGAGAAGCTGATCATTGATGGTGACCTGAGCGGTGGTGGCCAGCAGATCGCCGATTACTTTGAACAGACACCGCTGAAACCCACGTTAGGTGCAGCGCTGCAGCAGCTACAAATTGGCGGCAACGTACGCGGTTCGCTTAACCTCGACATTCCGTTGGATGGCGAGCTGGTGCATGCCAGTGGCAACGTGGTGCTGAATAACAATAGCCTGCATATCAAACCGTTAAATACCACGCTAAACAATCTCAGCGGGCGCTTCCGTTACAACAACGGTAACCTGGAAAGTGAAGAGATGCAGGCCAACTGGTTCGGCCAACCCACCGGAGTCAGCTTTACCACCACGGAAAACCCGAATGACTTCGGCGTGAACGTCAAACTGCTGGGAGACTGGCAGCCCGCCAAACTAAAAGTGCTGCCGCAAAATGTCAGCAGTCAGCTGAGCGGCAGTTTGCCCTGGCAGGGGAATGTGGATATCACCTTGCCACACAAAGGTGGCGCGACTTACAAGGTTGATTTGAAAGGCGATGGCAAAACAGTAAGTAGTCACTTACCTGCACCACTGGATAAGCAGGCTGGTGAAGCGATGCCGATTGCAATTAACGCGACAGGCGATCTCCACGGTTTCACCTTAAGCGGCAGCGTGCGTGAGCACCATCGCTTTAACAGCCGCTGGATTCTGGAACCGCAGTTGCGCGTCGATCGGGGCATCTGGCTTAACGACGCGAAAAGCACGCCTAAACTGCCTGAAAACCGCGGTATGGAGCTGAATCTGCCGGCGATGGATGGTGAAGCCTGGATGGGCTTACTGGCTGGCTCGGGTAATTCGCGTAATGCGCAGGGTGAAACCGAAGTCGGCGGTGCGCTTCTGCCCGGTGATGTGATTCTGCGTACACCGGCGTTAACACTGGGCGGACAGCAGTGGCACGACGTCAACGCCACTGTGACGCAAGGCCCTACCGGCAACACGCAGTTGCAGCTGGAAAGCCGTGAGGCGCGCGGCAGCGTGACGACGGCACAGCACGCCCCGTGGCAAATCGACCTCAGCTATCTTTACTACAATCCTGAATGGGCGAGCGAAAACAGCAGCGCTGCTTCCCCATTTGGCAACAGCAGCAGTGTTAACTTCAGCAACTGGCCTGCCATGCAACTGAACTGCGACGAATGCTGGCTGCGAGGCCAGAAGTTTGGCCATATGCAGGCCAGATTGCAGCCGCAGGGAGATACGTTAGCACTCACTAACGGCAGCGTGGATACCGGCAGTTCGAAGTTGTTGATCAACGGTGAATGGGTTAACAAACCGGGCGACCAGCGTACCTCACTGAAAGGCACACTGAGTGGCAAGAGCATCAATGACGCGACCAACTGGTTTGGTATGAACACCCCGCTGCGGGATGCCCCTTTCAAACTGGATTATGACCTGCACTGGCGCTCCGCGCCTTGGCAGCCGTCGGAAGAGACGTTAAGTGGCACGCTGAAAACGCACTTTGGTAAAGGTCAGATTGCCGACGTGAACACCGGGCGTGCCGGTCAGCTGCTGCGCCTGTTCAGTTTCGATGCCCTGCTGCGCAAGCTGCGTTTTGATTTCAGTGACACCTTCAGCGAAGGTTTCTACTTCGACTCGATTAACGGTACGGCGTGGATTGAAAACGGCGTCATGCGCACGGATAACCTGCTGGTGGATGGCCTGGAAGCGGATATCGCGATGCAGGGCAAAATCGATTTGGTGAAACGTCAGATTGATATGGAAGCGGTGGTCGCACCTGAAATCTCTGCTTCTGTCGGCGTGGCGACCGCGTTTGTGGTCAACCCGGTGATAGGTGCGGCGGTGTTTGCTGCCAGCAAGGTATTGGGGCCGTTGTGGAATAAGATTTCGCTGCTGCGATATCACATCAGCGGGCCGCTGGATAAACCGGAAATCAATGAAGTGCTGCGTAAACCGCGCGAAGATGACAAGAAGTGAATTTGACGCCATCGGGGAATTGCCGCAGGCTATGACTATCTGAGCACATAATGAGTGAGAAACGATGACTCTGAATCTGGTAAGTGAGCAGTTACTAGCTGCTAACGGCATTAATCAGCAGGACCTTTATTCCCTGTTAGGGCAGCTTTCAGAACGTCGTCTGGATTATGCCGATCTCTATTTCCAGTCCAGCTTCCATGAGTCCTGGGTGCTGGAAGACAAAATCATCAAAGATGGCTCTTATCATATCGATCAGGGTGTGGGCGTACGTGCGGTGAGCGGTGAAAAAACCGGATTCGCCTACGCTGACCAAATCACGCTGAACGCGTTACGTCAGTCGTCAGAAGCCGCGCGCAGCATCGTGCGGGAACAGGGCAACGGCAAAGCGCACACGCTCTCTGCTGTGGTTAATCGTTCTTTGTATGCACCGATCAATCCGCTGGACAGCTTAACGCGCGAAGACAAGATTGCCTTGCTTCACCGTGTCGATAAAGTGGCCCGTGCCACCGATCCGCGTGTGCAGGAAGTGAATGCCAGCCTGAGCGGTGTCTATGAGCAAGTGCTGGTGGCCGCAACAGATGGCACGCTGGCGGCGGATATTCGCCCGCTGGTGCGTTTATCGATCAGCGTGCAAGTGGAAGACCAGGGCAAACGCGAACGCGGTTCAAGTGGCGGCGGCGCGCGTACCGGTTATGAATTCTTCCTCGCCGATGAAAGTGGCGATGTGCGCGCTGATGCCTGGGCACGTGAAGCAGTGCGCTTAGCGTTGGTTAACCTGTCTGCGGTTGCCGCGCCGGCGGGCACCCTGCCAGTGGTGTTGGGTGCAGGCTGGCCAGGTGTTCTGCTGCATGAAGCGGTGGGACATGGGCTGGAAGGCGATTTCAACCGCCGTGAAACCTCCGTGTTCAGCGGCAAGATGGGGCAACTGGTCGCGTCTGAGCTGTGCACCGTGGTGGATGATGGCACCATCGAAGGGCTGCGCGGCTCCCTGGCTGTAGATGATGAAGGTGTGCCAGGTCAGTACAACGTGCTGATCGAGAATGGCATTCTGAAAGGCTACATGCAGGATAAACTGAATGCGCGCCTGATGGGTGTGCCGCCAACCGGAAACGGTCGCCGCGAATCCTATGCTCATCTGCCGATGCCGCGTATGACCAACACCTACATGCTGGCAGGCAAATCCACGCCGCAGGATATTATCGAGAGCGTGGAGTACGGCTTGTACGCCCCGAACTTTGGCGGTGGTCAGGTGGATATTACCTCGGGCAAATTTGTGTTCTCCACGTCAGAAGCCTATCTGATTGAGAACGGCAAAGTGACCAAACCGGTGAAAGGTGCCACGCTGATCGGTTCCGGTATTGAAGCGATGCAGCAGATCTCAATGGTGGGTAACGACCTGGCGCTGGATAAAGGCGTGGGCGTGTGCGGTAAAGAAGGACAAAGCGTGCCGGTGGGCGTGGGCCAGCCAACGCTGAAGCTGGATAAAATCACCGTAGGTGGTACGGCGTAATAAACCGGGTGCGCATTAATCATGTTCCAGGTGCGTATTAATGCGCACCCTACGAAATATGGCACCTTGCGCATCAATCATGGCCTTGGTGCGCTTTAATTCACATCCTCCGAAATATGACACGGTAGATTGTAGGGTCGCCATTCATGGCGACCAGAACGGTCAGCTCTTTCGATGCTGCTGATACTGCCTTGCCACCTGCTTAAAATACTCGGTCAGATAATCAATACACACCTGCACCTTTAACGGCATTTTGTCCTTTTCGGTATACAGCGCATACACCGGACGGGGTTCAGAATGGTATTGCGGGAACAGAATATCGATCTCGCCCGCGTTAATTTCATCAATCACCCACATCAGTGGCACGTAAGCGATGCCGCAGCCGGCTTTCAGCCAGCGAATCAGCGTTTGCGAATCATTGGTCACAAAGCGCCCTTGCGGGGTGAGTTTGGTTACCAGCCCTTCCGGTGCCACCAACTCAAAGGTGTTGTCCGGACGCACGCTGTACTCCAGCCATGAAAAGTTATCAATCTCACCCGGTTTGTCCGGCGTGCCGTTTTGTGCCAGATAACTTTTCGCCGCGCATACCACCATCGGCATGGCACCCAGGCGGCGTGAAAACAAGTTCGAGTCCTGCAGCGCGCCCACGCGCACCACAATATCCAGCCCATTGGCGATGAGGTCAGGTGCTGGAATACCCGTCACTAAATTCACACTCAACCCCGGATATTCGTGTAACATCTCGCTGGTCATGGCGGACAGGACATTTTGCGCCATGGTGGATGAACAACCGATGCGCAGGATGCCAATCGGCGTATTATTAAAGGCATACAGCTGTTCATGTACCTGAGACGCCTCAGCCAGCATGCGGCGGCAGCCCTGATAGTAGATCTTGCCCGCTTCGGTCAGGCCAATGCTGCGGGTGCTGCGATTGAGTAATTTGACCTGCAGTTCATCTTCCAGTTTGGCGACAATCTGGCTGATTGACGAAACGCTGAGATGGAGCTGACGTGCCGCGGCGGTAAATGAACCTAATTCAACCACTTTGGCGAAGATGGACATGCCTTTAAGTCGTTCCATTGTTTACTCTGGCTAAAAAGTGATTTAGCTCACAATATGTAGAAAACGTATAGTCAAGCGCGTTACTATACGCACGCTGGGTCTGTTCACCGCACCTTAACACGGCTGTGTTTACTCGATGATACGCTATCATTAGCTCAACGCGGCCTGAATGTTGCCATCAGTCTCCCAATCATCCCCTGATAATCAACCCAACGTGCTCCGTGGCATGAGGGCAGGTATCGGTGCGATCCGGCAAGGTCGAACTAAGGATCCGAAATGAGTGTGCTTCCGGTATTTGTCGTATTCGGGCTGTCTTTTCCGCCCATCTTCATCGAACTACTGGTTTCGCTGGCGCTGTTCTGGCTGGTGAAACGCGTGCTGACGCCCAGCGGAATTTACGATCTGGTGTGGCATCCGGCACTTTTTAACACAGCGCTGTATTGCTGTGTGTTTTACCTTGTATCCCGTTTATTCGTCTGAGGTTTTTTAAGTGAAAGCGCTAATAAGAAAAATCGCGCGTTACGCGATTACGATCCTGCTGGTCATCATCGCTATCGTGATCATCTTCCGCGCCTGGGTGTTCTACACCGAGTCGCCCTGGACGCGTGACGCCAAATTCTCCGCCGACGTAGTGGCGATCTCCCCGGATGTGACGGGTCTGATCACTGATGTGCCGGTCCACGACAACCAACTGGTTAAAAAAGGCGACACCCTGTTTGTGGTCGATCGTCCACGCTACCAAAAAGCGCTGGATGAGGCCCAGGCCGATGTCGAATATTACCAGGCGCTGGTCAACGAAAAACGTCGTGAAGCGGCGCGCCGTAACCAGCTTGGCACCAGCGCGATGTCGCGCGAAGCTATCGATCAGGCGAACAACGATTTGCAAACCAGCGAACATCAGCTGGCTAAGTCTATTGCCACGCGCGATTTGGCGGTGATTGACCTCGATCGCACCACGATCAAGGCACCGTCCGACGGCTGGGTCACTAACCTTAACGTCTATCAGGGTGAGTTCATCACACGCGGTTCTGTGGCCGTGGCGTTGGTACAACAGCATTCATTCTACGTGCTGGCCTATATGGAAGAGACCAAGCTGGATGGTGTACGTCCAGGCTTCCGTGCAGAAATTACCCCGCTGGGTAGCAATACCGTACTACGTGGCACTGTCGACAGCATCGCCGCCGGTGTGACCAACAGCAGCAGCAGCGTTGACAGCAAAGGCATGGCCACCATCGACTCCAACCTCGAGTGGGTACGTCTGGCGCAGCGTGTGCCGGTGCGTATTCGTCTGGATGATCAACCAGGTAACCGTTTCCCAGCAGGGACTACAGCGACCGTGGTGATCACCGGGGATAAAGATCGTCAAACCAAAGTCTCACCGATGGCGCAGTTCTTTAACCGCCTGCGCGAGTTTGGTTAAACGAGGCTGTTATGATTGAGTTTTTGCGTTTCCCGGTGAAGCTGACGTTCGCGCTGGTTGCCGCGCTGATGATTGGCTTTCACTTTAATCTGGAAACGCCGCGTTGGGCGGTCATGACCGCCGGCATTGTGGCCGGTGGTACCGCCTTTGCTGCAGGGGGCGATCCCTATTCTGGCGCACTGCGCTATCGCGGCATCTTGCGCATCATTGGTACGTTTATCGGCAGCATTGCCGCACTCACCATCATGATTGCCACCATCCGGGCACCGGTGGTGATGCTGCTGCTGTGCTGTTTATGGGCGGGCATGTGTGTCTGGCTTTCGTCTTTAATCAAAGTCGAAAACTCCTACGCGCTGGGCCTGGCCGGATACACCGCGCTGATCATCGTCATCACCGCCGATGCCAGTGGTGCCTTAACGCTGGCACCGCAGTTTGCTGTCGAGCGCTGTAGCGAAATCGTCCTCGGCATTTTGTGTGCGATTCTTGCTGATATGCTGTTCTCGCCGCGTTCGATCAAGAAAGTGATCGATGCGGAAGTGGATGCGCTGCTGGTGGCCCACTACAAACTGCTGCAACTGTGCGTCGCGCACGGTGATAAAGAGGAAGTCGATAAAGCCTGGAGCGCGCTGGTGCGTCGCACCACGGCACTTAATGGCATGCGCAGCCAGCTGCTGATGGAATCCTCGCGCTGGAAGAACACCAGCCGCCGTTTGCAGATGCTGAATACGCTGTCATTGACGTTGATTACCCAGGCAGCAGAAACCTTCCTGATTCAGAATTCACGCCCGGAATACGTCCCGCCTCAGTATCGTCTGCTGATTGAGAAAGAGGTCAGCAACGTTAACGATGTGCACAAACGTATGAAGGTCATGCGCCGCTTGATTGGCCTCACCAGCAAAACGGTGCCGATGACGGTCGCAAGCTGGGTCGGTGCTGCCACGGAATATCTGCTGCTGATCAACGGTATTCGCAGCAATGGTCGTATCACCACGCTGGAAGAGAGTATTTTGCAGCGTGAGGTGGTGATTCAGGCACGTTCTGCCGAAACCCACCACGCGATGATCAATGGCGTGCGTACTTTTGTCGCCACTGCGCTCGGCTCACTGTTCTGGCTGTATACCGGCTGGACGTCCGGCAGCGGTTGCATGGTGATGCTGGCGGTGATCACCGCGTTGGCGATGCGTATGCCAAACCCATTGATGCTGGCAAAAGATTTTCTCTACGGCATGACCTTCGCGATCCCACTTGGTCTGCTGTACTTCGTCTACATTTTGCCCGCGACGCAGCAAAGTGCCTTACTGCTGTGTATTGCCATTGGTACTTTGGGGTTTGTCGGCGGCATCTTTGTCCAGCGTCGTCAGATTGGTACGTTAGGGGCGCTGATCGGCACCATCAACGTGTTGGTGTTGGATAACCCGATGAAATTCGAGTTCAACGTCTTCCTCGATAATGCGCTGGGGCAGTGGATTGGCTGCTTTGTCGCGATGATGGTGATTCTGCTGATCCGCGATAAATCTAAAGCGCGCACAGGCCGTAAGCTGCTCAACCGCTTTATGTACGCAGCCGTAGCGGCGTTGACCACCAATCAGGCGCGTCGCCGGGAAAACCACCTCCCTGCGTTGTATCAACAGCTGTTTCTGCTGCTGAACCTGTTTCCAGGTGATATCGATAAATACCGCATTGCACTCACGCTGATTATTGGCCATCAACGTCTGCGTAATGCCGAAGTGCCGATCAATCCGGAACTTTCGGCCTACCATCGTCAACTGCGTTATACCGCCGATCGGGTGATCTCGGCGAGCAGTGATGATAAACGCCGTCACTACTTTGAGCGGTTATTGAAGGAGCTGGAGGTCTATCAGGAAAAACTTCAGCATTACGCGGCACCTGAGAGTGTGACCGAACCGGTGAAGCGCCTGTCGCTGATGCTGGAGAAGTATCAGAACACCCTCATCCAAATCTGAATAAGGCCGCTGCCACCCGCAGCGGCCTTTTTGATCCCACGTTGACACAAAACCCAATGATTTTGGCATCTATACTTTTCTGACAGGATACACACTGACAGGAGCATAACGATGTCCACTTCTCTGCAATCACATCCGCTCTTCAAAACCGGCTACTTTGTGGCGGGTCAATGGCACAGCGGCAGTACCACCTTTGACGTCACCAACCCGGCCACGGGTGAGGTGCTGGCAAAAGTGGCTAAGGCCGGTAAGCGTGAAACCGAACAGGCGATTGCCGCCGCCGAACAGGCTTTCCCGGCCTGGCGCGATAAAACCGCGAAACAACGCGCAGAAATTCTGAATCGCTGGTATCAGCTGATGATTGAGAACAAAAGCTGGCTCGGGCAGTTGATGACCGCCGAACAAGGCAAACCCTTAAAAGAAGCAGAAGGCGAAGTCGAGTACGCCGCCAGTTTCATTCAATGGTTTGCTGAGCAGGCCAAGCGCGCCAACGGTGAAATCATCCCTCCGGCAAAACCAGGCTCACGTATTCTGGCCACGCGTGAGCCAATCGGCGTGGTTGCGGCTATTACGCCGTGGAACTTCCCCATGGCGATGCTGACACGCAAGCTCGGCCCGGCGCTGGCCGCCGGATGCACCGGCATTATTAAACCCGCCAATAACACGCCGCTGTGTGCGTTTGCCTTACTGGCGCTGGCACAACAAGCGGGAGTGCCCGATGGTGTGTTGAACGCCGTAGCGGGTGATACCCACGCCATCAGCGACGCGATAATGGCGAGCAAAGCGGTGCGCAAAATCTCCTTCACCGGATCAACCGCGGTCGGCAAAACCTTGATGCGCAATGCGGCTGAAACCATGAAAAAAGTTTCCATGGAGCTGGGAGGCAATGCGCCTTACATCGTGTTTGAAGATGCGGATATTGATGCCGCTGTGCAGGGCGCGATAGCGAATAAATTCCGTAATGCGGGCCAGGTATGCGTCAGCGTGAATCGCTTCTATGTGCACAATGCCATCTACGATCGTTTCGTCAATCAACTGGCTGCTGCGGTAAGCCAACTCAAAGTCGGCATCGGTACAGAAGAGGGCGTCATTGTCGGGCCGCTGATTGAACCGTCGGCGCTGGAAAAAGTGGAAGAGCATGTCAAAGATGCACTGAGCAAAGGCGGCACCTTACTCACCGGAGGCGAGCGCCATCCTCTGGGCGGTAATTTCTGGCAGCCCACGGTGATAGGCGATGCTCACGAAGGCATGAAGCTGGCACAGGAAGAGACGTTTGGCCCGGTGGCGGCCTGTTTCCGTTTCGACGATGAAGCCGATGTGATTCAACGCGCCAATCATACCGATTATGGACTGGCAGCCTATTTCTATACGCAAAACCTGCAGCGGGTATTTCGCGTGTCGGCGGCGTTGGAAGCCGGGATGATTGGGATTAACGAATGTGCCGTGTCCACCGAACTGGCTCCCTTTGGCGGCGTGAAAGCGTCTGGATTAGGTCGTGAAGGGTCCGTACTGGGGATGGAGGAGTACCTTGAGGTGAAAGCGCTGCACCTTGGCGGGCTTGCCTAGAAGAGGGCAACACAATGAGAACCGAGCGTTTCGATTTCGACGAAATCGTCGATCAAGCCCATTTCTATCGCCAGTTCAGCGATCGCTTCGCGCTGGTCGATCGTGCCGTCAGCGATCTTGACGATCTTTGGGATGCGATCATGGGTGAGCATATGCCATTGCCACTGGAGATTGAGTTTGTGAATCTGGGAAAAGGGCAGAAACGCCGATATGGCGCATTGATTCTATTGTTCGATGAAGCAGAAGAGGAGCTGGAGGGCCAGCTCCGCTTTAATGTGACGTGATCAACTAAAAAGGGCCCCGGCGAGCGGGGCCAAAGGGTTCGTCAGAATTGACGAGGAATTATTTATACAACTCAGCGGTCAGGTGATAGCTGTCGCCGGTTTTCGCTTCAATCACTTTGTAAGCGCTGGCACCTTGCTCATCGGCTTTCTGTGAAAGCTGGGCACGGTAATCCATAGGTGATCCACCTGTACCACTGATGGTCACGGTGCTGCCGGTAGGTTGCAGATTTTGCGCCTGCTCATCGGTCACCAGTTGTGCTGCAGAAGCACCAAAGGCAAACAGGGAAAGAAGGCTAGCGGCTGCGATGGTTGTTTTGATTTTCATAATTTTTCTCCTCGTGGCAATCAACAACCTGCGGCAAAAGTGGGTGTGGCGGGTCGTCGATCAATTGTCTGGCGCCGCGAAGGCGCCTGACGTTCGATTAATACTTATTTATACAGTTCAGCAGTGACGTGGTAGGTGTCACCACGGTTGCTCTCAATGATGCGATAGTGGCTGGCACCCTGAGCATCGGCTTTTTGTGACAGTTCCTGGCGAACATTCGCCTGGTCGCCGTCAACACCGCTAACACTGATGGTTTGGTTTAACGATTGCAGCTGTTCAGCTTGTTCGTTAGAAACCAGACTGGCGGCACTGGCACCGAAAGACAGAACAGAAGCCAGACCCAGAACTGCGATAGCTAATTTGGTTTTCATGATTCACTCTCCTGAAATTTGGTTTGGCAACCTGAGAGGCAAATGCGTCTCAAACGGGTCGCCGTTCACACTGCGTCTTGATTCAGCAAACTTATTTGTAAAGCTCAGCGGTGGCGTGATAGCTGTCGCCAGTATTCGCTTCGATCACACGGTAGGCTTTTGCGCCTTCCTGATCGGCTTTAGCGTTCAGTTGCTCATGGATGTCCATCGGAGAACCACCCACGCCGCTTACGCTAATGGTGCCAGCGGGTTGCAGGTTAGCTGCTTGTTGAGCATTGATAGAATCCGCTGCAAAAGCACCAAATGACAGGGCAGATAGAATGCTCAGGGTTGCGATAGTAGTTTTAACGTTCATGATATTTTTCCTCGTCGTCTATTTTTATCTTTTTCTTTCGTGTGATTTGCATCACGAAAAGAAGTATAGATCTAATCACTCATGAAATTAATATCTGGCTAATAATGTTTGGTTGTTATTCTTTATCCTTATGACGCTTTTTTAGAACTCATGGTTATAAAAAACGCCTGGATCTTAACCATTGACGGTTATTTATTCGTAAAAACAATGATCTGCATCAAATTATCTTTTTGTGCGAAAGATCGTGGTTGATCTCGCTGGCTGGTGCGAATTAAGGAGCTATAACGGCTGAGCACGATATGTAAAGCAGTGTAAAATAGCGCATATAGTTAAGCAGGGGAAAAGGTCGTACCAATATTACTCTGGCTACAGAACACGAGGATCTAAGGTTAACTCATTATTTACAAAAGGATTTGTAACAAGCGGGGCGGGACAGGGGGAAAACAAAGGGGGATGACCAGCAGGTGAGCTGCCGGTCTACAGCAGGGTTTTATAACTCTTGTTCGAATAAAACCAGCACAGCGTCGTGCAACTGTTTTACGGAGAAAGCGCGTGCGGGGGTAATAAAGATGGTGTCATCACCGGCGATAGTCCCGAGGATCCCTTCCGCTTTGCCGAGTGAATCCAGCAGACGCGCTATTAGCTGCGCAGCACCCGGGCTGGTGTGGATCACCACCAGCGCATCGTTGTAATCGATATCCAGCACCAAATTCTTCAGTGGGCTGGTGGTGGTCGGCACGCCCAGTTCAGCGGGCAGGCAATATACCATTTCCATTTTGGCATTGCGGGTGCGCACTGCGCCAAACTTAGTCAGCATACGAGAAACTTTTGACTGATTGATATTTTCGAAGCCGTCTTCCTGCAGCGCCTGTACGATCTCACCTTGAGAACTAAATTTCTCTTCCTTTAATAAGGCCTTGAAGGCTTTGATCAGGTCGTCTTGTTTTGATGGATTTCGCATAAGCTACCAATAAAAGAGGGGTGCGGCAGGCAACAGGCCTACAGCAGATAAATTATTATGCATTTAGATGAATTTTTATGCAATAAGCGTGATGAGAGAATCGCCGCATAATTCTGCGGGGGCGGCATCATACCAGAGATTTGTGTTGCGCCAAAATCGCGGGGTGACGCGCAAAGCGAAGGTTGCAATGTTGTTATAGTATTGAAGTGGTAACAACAATATCGATGATCATTGCCGTCCATAGTTTTCTGGCTGCGATTGTATCATTCAGGCGACTTCTGAAGTGGAGATGTCTCGGGAGCCGATTGCGGCGTAGGTTAATGCGCGACAGGTGTGTCGCTATCGCCTGAGAAGTTGATTAAACTCGTAACCTGATGGATTTTCGGCATATCTCTGCCCCACCTTAATAAGGAGTTCAGGATGAAAGTTGCCGTTCTCGGTGCAGCTGGTGGTATCGGCCAAGCGCTAGCGCTGCTGCTCAAAACTCAATTACCCGCAGGTTCCTCTCTCTCACTTTACGACATTGCTCCGGTGACGCCGGGTGTCGCGGTGGATCTCAGCCATATTCCGACTGCGGTAAAAGTAGAAGGGTTCAGTGGCGAAGATGCGACCCCCGCGCTGCACGGTGCCGATGTGGTGTTGATTTCTGCTGGCGTGGCTCGTAAACCCGGCATGGATCGCGCTGATTTGTTTAACGTCAACGCCGGGATCGTCCGCAATCTGATCGAGCAGGTGGCCAGTACCGCACCGAAAGCGCTGATTGGCGTGATTACCAACCCGGTGAACACTACCGTGGCGATTGCCGCTGAAGTGCTGAAAAAAGCCGGCGTCTATGACAAAAACCGTTTGTTTGGCGTGTCGACGCTCGACATCATCCGCGCTAATACATTTGTTGCTGCGTTGAAAGGCAAACAGCCAACCGAGATCGAAGTGCCGGTAGTGGGGGGGCATTCTGGCGTCACCATTCTGCCACTGCTGTCGCAAGTTAAAGGTATCAGCTTCAGCGACCAGGAAGTGGCTGACCTGACCAAACGCATTCAGAATGCGGGTACTGAAGTGGTCGAAGCCAAAGCCGGTGGCGGATCGGCAACCTTGTCGATGGGGCAAGCGGCAGCGCGCTTTGGTCTCTCGCTGATTCGTGCCCTACAGGGCGAAGCCAATGTGGTGGAGTGTGCTTATGTTGAAGGTGACGGCGAATACGCGCGCTTCTTCTCACAGCCGCTGCTGTTGGGCAAAAACGGCATCGTTGAGCGTCGTCCACTGGGACCCTTAAGTGCGTTTGAACAGCAGGCACTTAATGGCATGCTGGAGACGTTGAAGAAAGATATCGCGCAAGGCGTAGAATTCGTGAAGTGACGTTCACTCGATAAAACAACGCCCGGCACTTGCCGGGCGTTTTCATTTATAAGCCACCTGATTTGAAAGTCTGGCTTGAAGGCGAGCCATTACTGGCAGGCGTTTTGCGCCCCAGCGTCTCCATGCGTACCTGGAATGGTGGGAACGGCATCTCGATACCATGCTCCTCAAAACCGCGCAGAATCAGCTGGTGCAACTCATGGCGCAGCGGCATACGGTGCCCCATTTCGGCCGCGTGCACACGCAGTTCGAACAGCTGAATACCCTGCTGTAGGTCAACCAGGAACACATCTGGCGCGGGCATATCCAGTACGTAGGTACAGCGTTCGGCGGCCTGCTTGAGGATATTGGTGACTTCATCACTGTTGACGTGAGCCGGGGCAGGGATGGTCAGCACCACACGTGTCACGGAGTCTGACAGCGACCAGTTGACGAACTGCTCCGTGATGAAGGCCTTATTCGGCACAATAATCTCTTTACGATCCCAGTCGGTGATGGTGGTGGCGCGCGTATTAATGCGGGTAATGCTGCCGGTTAAATCGCGAATCGTCACGGTATCACCAATACGGATCGGTTTTTCAAACAGGATGATCAAGCCGGAGATAAAGTTGGCGAAGATTTCCTGCATACCAAAACCTAACCCCAGACCTAAGGCCGCCACCAACCACTGTAGCTTCGCCCACTCCACGCCAATGATGGAGAAACCAATTAAGCCGCCAATCAGCATCAGCGCATACTTGGTGAGCGTGGTTATCGCATAACCGGTGCCAGGCGTCAGGCTGAGATGCTGTAACAGCGCCAGCTCCAGCAGCGCGGGCATATTGCGTACCAGCTGCGTCGTGATGATGAATATCAAAATGGCAATCAACACGGAGCCCAGTGTGATCGGCTGAACGCTCTCCACGCCTTGTATGGTGGTGCTCACATCCCACAGCGGAATGTTGTCGAGGAAGCTAAAGGCGGAATGGATTTCCGACCACAGCACAATCACGGACACCAGCGCAATTAAAGTAAGGATCGATCGCACCAGGCGCAGAGACTGCGCGCTGATCTCATCCAAATCCAGACTGGGTTCATCTATCTCAATGGTGTCAGCATTAGCCGGTGCCTGCTGCTCTTTCTCTTCTTCGCTGCGCGCGCGATTGGCCAGCATGTCAGCACGGCGTTGACGCGCACGATCAAAGGCGATGCGGCGACGCTGAATCAGCATCCAGCGGCGAATGATGTGATAAATCACCAGCAGGAAGAACCAGATACCCACCGAGGTTTCAAGACGCGCCAGCAGCGCCTGCGCGGTCGCCAGATAGCCAATGCAGGAAGCCAGTGCCGCCACCAGAGGAATGGCGATCATCAGGTTCCATAAAATACGGTTGATGAAGTTGTCGCCGTTGCCCTCTTTATCCAGATAAAGCGGAATACCTGAGCGTTTAAGGCTGACCGTGACAATACTCAAGGCACCGCATATCAGGATAAAGCACAGGCGGCCGAGCGTCGCGGAGAACTGCGGATCATCGAGATTGGCGAAGGCAATCAGCAGCATGATTAGCGGCACGATCAAACCAACGGTGAGTGAGTAGTAGCGCATTGCTCGTGCGACACGCGCTTGTGGCCAGCGGAAATGCACCACAAACAGCCCATCGTGGCGGGCGAAAGCCTTGCTGATCATAAAGGCCCACAGCAGGGGCAGGGTGGCGGTAATTCCATCACCAATCGCCACCGCAAACGGGTAAGGCCATGCATGCTGTAAACCAAAGCCCAGCGCGGCCCACAGCACCGGAACCGGCACGGCAACCAGGATTGACCAGAACACCGTGCGTAACGTCAGGCTAAAGCGGTCTTGCGTCACCTTGCCCACGCGGATGGCAGAACGCGCCATAAAGTCATTGTAATGACGGCGAGAGCTGATACTAAAGCCGACCAGTAACACGGCGCAGATGATTGGCATCACCGTTTCTTTACTGGTAAACATCATGGCCATCGCTTTGCCAAGTTGCCCTAAGGTATCCAGCGACAGTAGACGTGTTAAATCGCGCGCCACCTCAATCGGGTATTTTAGGTCAATGGCGCTGACATCGGCGGTCCAGAAAAGATAGCGATGCGTGGCTTCTCTCACTTCCCCCAGCGCATCCTGAAGCTGCGTATTGGAGACTTTGAGTTTGGTGATTTCAAGAATCAGCGTATCGCAGCCAGAGATCAGCGAGTTGAGCAGTTCACGTTGCGTTTTCAGCTGCGCATCAAGGATGCGGCGTTGCTCGCTGGTAAAGGGTGTGCCATCGTCCTGTTTCTCTTTACGCAGATCTTTCTGCCGCTCAAGCAAATCTTCATAGTGCAGGCGCTGAACGCGCAACTGGCCCATTTCGCTGTCAATTTGCTGCGATTTTGGCATATCCGGCAGCCGCGCAACCTGGGCGCGCAACGCTTCACCGAGCAGATTTGAGGCTCCCAGCCACTGTGATTGCTCACGCAGCGTGCTAAGTGCCTGGCGTACTTGCAAGGTTTGATTGGTGGCCAGGCGCTGCTGCGAGGCGACCAGATCCATGCGCTGGGCTTGTGCATTCAGGTCAGCAGATAATTCGCGGTTAACGCGGAACTGGTCGCTGATGGATGCGGGTAAATCTCCGCTGTTTTCTGCCAGCTGCTCGGTGCGCTCCAGCGCCAGTTCCGCTTCGCGTTGGCGTTGGTTGTTAAGTTGATTACGCAGATCCTGCAGATAGTTATCAAGCTGGGTGGCTTTGCGCTGATGCACTTCAGCCCGCATGCGCGCCAGTTCCTGGCGATTATTGGCTGACAGCTGCGCCAGCTCTAACTCGTCAACCCGCGCTTTGTTGGCGGCATTCTCCGCCTGACGTGCATAGATCTGCGCCTGTGCCAGCGGTGTAGCGGCGGCTGAAAAACCTTGCACACGGCGATCGCTTTCGGTCATCGCGCGTCGTGCATCGGTTTGCTGCTGCGGCAGCTGCGAAAGCGAATCACTGATCTCACGAGCGCGATCCTGCTCCTGCTGCGCCTGACGACCTTCCTCCAGCAACTGGCTGCTGATTTGCAAGATCTCTTGATCCAGCTCGGCGCTGCTCATGTTGCTACGCACCGTTTTACTGCCGTCCGTTAGCGTGGCGATCTGCTGGCGTAATTCACGCGCCAGGCGCGGAAAATCATCAATCACCTGTTGATATTGTTTGGCACGCTCCAGTGATTCATCGCGCTCAGACAGGAAATTAATCGCCGCTTCCAGCGCCTGCACCTGCTCGGCTTGAGTCGGTGTGGCTTTGGCGGATTTGGCTGCATCCAGCTCTTGTTTCAGCTGATTGGCGGGTGGAACGGTAGCGGCAAATACAGAACTGCTGAGCACCAGGCTCAGCAGTAGGGAGAGGAAAACACGCACGGGAGAGGTTCCGGTTAGTCGGCGAGCGGGGCGCTATCGCCGAGCTGCGGCAGGGCGATGGCCAGCGGCTGACCAAGGCGGGTTTTGCTTTCAGCTTCCAGGCTCTCCGCCAGTTTCACGCGACCTGGCGCGAACAGGTTAATGACCGTTGAGCCCAGTTTGAAGCGGCCCATTTCCTGGCCTTTCAACAACACGACTGCGCCGTCATGATCGGCAGCCGGATAGCGCCAGCGTTTAATGACCCCTTCACGTGGTGGCGTAATGGTGCCGGCCCAAACGGTTTCGATGCTACCAACGATGGTGGCGCCGACCAGAATCTGCACCATGGGGCCGTGATCGGTATCAAATACGCAGATCACGCGCTCATTACGGGCGAACAGATTGGGGATGTTACGTGCCGTCAGCGGATTCACAGAGTAGAGATCGCCAGGCACGTAGATCATCTCACGCAGGATGCCATTACACGGCATATGCACGCGGTGATAATCGCGTGGTGCGAGGTAAGTCGTGACGAACTCACCATCGATAAACTTTTCTGCCAGGTCGTCATTACCCGCCAGCAGGGCTTGCAGCGTGTAGTAGTGTCCTTTTGCCTGGAAAATTTGATCGCCTTCAATGCGGCCTAACTGACTGACGGCGCCATCGGCGGGCAGTGCCAGTAATGACGCATCGGGATCGGTCGGGCGCGCGCCTTCTTTTAACGGGCGTACAAAGAAGTCGTTAAAGGTGCGGTAGCTACCCGTGTGCGGTTTGCTGGCTTCCGCCATATCCACTTTGTAGTACCAGACGAAAATGTCGATGACCGCTTTGGTCAGCCAGCCACCACGGCGACTGGCGCCCCAGCCAGCAAGTTCGGTAAGCCCTTTTTTGGGCAGAATATGATTCAGGCCGAGTTTAAAACGATCAAACACCGTTGCCTCCTGGCTTAATTACGCTTGGTTTTACAAAAGGGGGCGGATTGTAGCAGCGCCCCGGTCTGTTGGCGAATGTGCTGTTGTATACCCTTCATACTTCAAGTTGCAGGTGCGTTGGCTAAGTGCATTCACCTCAGTCACTGACTTCAGTAGGCTCCTGAGGGTTCATGCACTTGCCGCCTTGCTGAAGCTCGAATTATATTGGGTATAAACGTTAAATATCGTTATCGGGAAAGTTTTTACGCGTTTTTACCTGCGCCATACTCTCCAGAATTCGGTGGTAGTTAACGAAGCGCGACCTGGCAATAACCCCGTTGTTCACCGCTTCGCGCAGGGCGCAGCCGGGATCGGTGTCGTGCTTACAGTCGCGGAAACGGCAAGTACCGAGAAACTCACGAAATTCGACAAATCCACGCGTGATTTGTTCCGGTTCCAGATGCCACAAACCAAATTCGCGGACGCCTGGGGAATCAATCACGTCGCCGCCGTGCGGGAAATGGTATAAACGGGAGGCGGTGGTGGTGTGCTGACCCAACCCCGAGACATCGGAAACATCGTTAGTCAGAATTTCATCGCCCGCCACATCCAGCCCTAAGAGGTTGTTCAGCAGACTGGATTTACCCACACCCGACTGGCCGGCAAAAATGCTCACGCGTCCGGTCAATGCAGCTTCCAGTTCCGCCAGACCATTTTTAGCGTGGCTGGAAACCATCAACACGCGATATCCAATATGGCGATAGATATCCATCTGCTTATCAACCTGTTCACGGGCCTTTTCATCCAGCAGGTCGATTTTATTCAGCACCAGTAAAGGCTCTACGCCGAGTGTTTCACTGGCTACCAGATAGCGATCGATAATATTGAGTGACAGCTCGGGGAGGATCGCCGATACGATGTTGATCTGATCGATGTTCGCGGCGATCGGTTTGACGCCATCGTAGAAATCCGGACGAGTAAGCACGGTTTTACGTTCGTGCACCGCTTCTACGATCCCTTTACCGCCGCCAATCGCTGCGCGCCACACGACACGATCGCCGGTGACCAGCGACCGAATGGTGCGACGGATATTGCAGCGATGGACTTCGCCCGCGCTATCTTCCACGTCTGCGTGCATGCCGAATCGGCTGATCACCACGCCTTCGGACGCTTCTCCAAACAGGCTATCATCCGGTTCGGGCTTCTCGCTCCGTTGCTGCAGACGACGCTGATGGTTGGCGCTTACGCGACGTTGTTGGCCTTTCGACAGTTTGTTTTTACTCACGCATCCTCTCACGGCTTTCGCCAGGCTTCGCCCCGCTGGGCAAAACGTCTATGATACACCTGAATTGAGTGTAATGACGACATTGGCAACGGGCGGGAAAAGCATGACAGCTGGAAATGAACACAATCTGATTTGGATCGACCTCGAAATGACAGGACTCGATCCTGAGCAAGATCGCATTATTGAGATCGCCACGATCGTCACAGATGCCAACCTGAACATCCTGGCGGAAGGGCCGGTGCTAGCCGTGCATCAATCAGACGCGCAGCTGGCGCTGATGGATGACTGGAACGTGCGCACGCATACCAATAGCGGGCTGGTGGAACGTGTTAAGGCTAGCCAGTATGGCGATCGTGAAGCTGAGCTGGCGACCATTGAGTTCTTGAAGCAGTGGGTGCCAGCCAATACCTCACCGATTTGCGGTAATAGCATTGGTCAGGATCGTCGCTTCTTGTTCAAGTACATGCCTGAGCTGGAAGCCTACTTCCACTATCGTTATCTGGACGTCAGCACGCTGAAAGAGTTAGCGCGTCGCTGGAAGCCGGAGATTCTGCCGGGCTTTAAAAAATCCGGAAGTCACCAGGCATTGGACGATATCCGCGAGTCCGTTGCCGAGCTGGCTTACTACCGCGAGCACTTCTTGCAGCTTTAATCTGCAAAGGGTGCGCAGGAAATCATCAGGTTGTCGATTAAATCAGCAAACGCGCAGAAAGCGCAAAATATTGCTTTTAGACTCTTGCGGCTGAAAGGATTTCTCGTATAATGCGCACCCCGTACCGGTGAAGAATTTGAATCGGTGCGAGGCAGTAATACGAAGCACAGAATCGAGTATTTCAGTTTGCAGCCAAGCAGCAAATTGAAAGAAAAATTCAGAATCGAGTATTTCAGTTTGCAACAAGGCGGCAACTGAGCGAGTACCATGGAGCTTACATCAGTAAGTGACGTGGTTGAGCGAAAGCAGCCAACGCAGTAGCAAAATGAAAGACGAAGATTATGCGGGAATAGCTCAGTTGGTAGAGCACGACCTTGCCAAGGTCGGGGTCGCGAGTTCGAGTCTCGTTTCCCGCTCCAAACTTCGTAAGCAAGAACCTCTAATGCGGGAATAGCTCAGTTGGTAGAGCACGACCTTGCCAAGGTCGGGGTCGCGAGTTCGAGTCTCGTTTCCCGCTCCAGAGTTTGCAGTAAACCATCCAAATCACGGATTTAGTCGCTATCGCGATTGTTGTGACAAGAATACCAGGATTCAGAATCGAGTATTTGAGTATGCAGCAAGGCGGCAACTGAACGAATCCCTGGGAGCTTACATCAGTAAGTGACCTGGGTGAGTAAAGGCAGCCAACGCAGGTGCGAACTAAAATACGAAGATTATGCGGGAATAGCTCAGTTGGTAGAGCACGACCTTGCCAAGGTCGGGGTCGCGAGTTCGAGTCTCGTTTCCCGCTCCAAATTTTCATATTCATTAATGTTATTTGCTCTCGGGCGTCATCAGACATAAAACTGCTGCAGTCTTCATCGATCTTATGCGGCGTGGTTTTGTTTCTGGAAATTTTGCGCACCGCTTTAGCACCAACGATGCCTGTAGTCTGTTGCAGTTATCTTACAGGTTATCCACAATGCGCCTGCAACGTACTGACGGCGTTTTACCCTATCTGCAAAACTGTTTTGAACAGAGTTATCCACAAGCTCTGGACAAGCCCCTGCGCGCTATTCTCTACGTAATTGTTTACAGTAATCAGATAACCTTTTGTTTTTAAATGGATTACAGGTATTTCAGTCTGTGAATAGTCTTACCAGAAGATATAACCATCCCCATCACTAATCGGCTTTATAATTTTATTCACAGCATGTGGAAAAGGATTTTATCCTGCGCGTTTGGTTAATCACGCATCACGGGGTAAGCCTTTCTCGACCGCACGCACCAGTCGCAGTTTCTTCGCAGGCTGCACATCCACGGCCTCTGCGGCCCGCTTTTGTAACTGCTGCGCGATAGCCCAGTCAATATGCTCGTCAAGCAGCGGGTGTTCGCCTTTGCGCATTTGCAACACGGCCAGATTTTCGTCTGCCCATGGCGCATTGCCCAGCGCCACCGCGATATTACGCAGCCAGCGTAAATGGCCGATACGGCGAATGGCGGAGCCTTCAGTGATGCGCAGGAATTTCGCCTCATCCCAGGCAAAGAGTTCCACCAACGGCGGCGCGTGTAATACGGCACGCGGTGAGAAATCATCCTCATCTGTCAGCTGACCATAACGATTCCACGGGCAGATCAACTGGCAATCGTCACAACCGTAGATGCGGTTGCCAATCAGCGGGCGGAACTCTTCAGGGATCGCGCCTTCCAATTCAATGGTGAGATAAGAGATACAGCGCCGGGCATCCACCACATAGGGTTCAACGATAGCGGCTGTCGGGCAGATGGTGATGCAGGCCACGCAGCGGCCGCACTGCTCTTCCTGGGGCTGATCGACCGGCAACGGTAGGTCAATCAACAGTTCGCCAAGAAAGAACCAAGAGCCCGCCTCACGGTTGAGAATCAATGAGTGTTTGCCGGTCCAACCTAAACCTGCTTTTGCGGCGATCGGGCGTTCGAGGATGGGGGCTGAATCAACAAACGGCCGAAAATTAAGTTCACCACAGTGCGCCTGGATCATTTCTCCAAGCTTTTTCAGGCGATTGCGCAATACTTTGTGATAATCGCGGCCCAGCGCATAGCGGCTGACGTAGCCCAAATGTGGATTTTTCAGTGTTGTTGCGAAAGCGGCTTTGGCTGGCAGGTAATTCATGCGGACGCTGATCACCCGCAGTGTGCCGGGCAGCAGTTCATGCGGACGCGCGCGCATCATGCCATGACGTGCCATCCAGTCCATCTCTCCGTGATACTGCTTCTCCAGCCATTCCTGTAGTTTGGGCTCTTCCGCGCTGAGATCGGTATCGCAAATACCAACCTGCTGAAAGCCGAGTTCGCGCCCCCACAGTTTTATCTGTTGGGCAAGCTGATGAAGATCGAGAGGGTATGACATGAGAAACCAGGCAATTGAAGCAAACCCGCGCAGTTTAACACACTCTGTCTGGCCTGCGCAGGCGATGAGGCAATTGGAACGTGATGCCGCGGATAGCCTGGGCTTAACGCTATATGAATTGATGCACCGTGCCGGACAAGCGAGTTATGAACTGGCGCGTGCGCAGTGGCCGCAAGCGCAGCACTGGTTGATCCTTTGCGGCCACGGCAATAACGGCGGCGATGGGTATGTGGTGGCTCGACTGGCGCAGGCAGCGGGGATCAACATTACGCTGCTGGCCTGCGAGGGTAACCATCCCTTACCGGAAGAAGCGCAACTCGCTCAGCAAGCCTGGCTAGAGGCGGGTGGTGTCATTCATGCCGCAACCGCTGCGTGGCCGGAAACGGTTGATTTGATCGTAGATGCGTTACTGGGTACCGGAATCAATCGCCCGCCGGCCGCGCCCTATGCTGGCCTGATCGATTTGACCAATGCCCATGGCGCACCGGTGCTGGCGCTGGATGTTCCATCTGGTCTGGATGCTGCTACCGGCGCAACGCCCGGAAGTGCCATCGTTGCCGATCATACTCTCAGCATGATTGCCCTTAAACCCGGTCAGTTGACTGGTAAAGCGCGCGATGTGGTGGGGCGACTGCACTGTGACAATCTGGGCTTAGGCGCCTTTCTGGCTGGCGAGACGCCTCCTGTCCTCCGCTACGATGCGCATGACCTGGTCCGCTGGTTCAAGCCGCGCCGTGCCACTTCGCACAAAGGCGACCATGGTCGGCTGTTGGTGATTGGCGGTGATAAAGGCACGGCCGGCGCTATCCGCATGACGGGCGAAGCCGCGCTGCGCAGTGGGGCAGGGCTTGTGCGCGTACTGACCCATGAAGATAATATCGGCCCAATTCTCACCGCTCGACCCGAGTTGATGGTCGATACCCTTTGCGAGGAAGCGCTGGAGCAGGCCCTGGAGTGGGCGGATGCCATCGCGATAGGCCCAGGCCTTGGACAGCGTGACTGGGCCCAGAAGGCGCTGATGAAGGTTGCGGCCAGTGAAAAGCCGATGCTTTGGGATGCAGATGCGCTTAACCTGCTGGCAATCAATCAGGATTACCGTCAGAATCGCATCATTACACCGCATCCCGGCGAAGCGGCGCGTTTACTGGGGGTGAAAACCAGCGAAATTGAGCGCGACCGCCTGCACGCCGCGAAGACCCTGGCGAAACGCTATGGTGGCGTGGTGGTGCTAAAAGGTGCGGGAACGATTATTGCCAGCACGGATGGTGACATGGCTATCGCGGATGTGGGCAATGCGGGAATGGCGTCAGGCGGCATGGGCGATGTGCTGAGCGGCATCATCACGGCCCTGCTGGGCCAGAAACTGACTTTACTAGAGGCAGCCTGCGCGGGCTGTGTCGCGCACGGTGCAACGGCAGATGCGGTTGCCCTGCAGCGCGGAACGCGAGGCATGTTAGCCACTGATTTGTTCGAACTGCTGTGGCAGTTTGTTAATCCAGAGATGATTCAATAATAAAGCATGAAGACCTGTGTTATTCCTTTGCCCGATGAGGCGGCAACCCTAAATCTGGGTGCGCAACTGGCTCGCGTTTGCAGCAGCGCGGTGGTCATCTATCTCTATGGCGATTTGGGTGCGGGAAAGACCACCTTTAGCCGTGGCTTTTTGCAGGCACTGGGCCATCAGGGCAACGTTAAAAGTCCGACTTACACACTCGTCGAACCTTATGAACTGGGTGACCGTACGCTCTATCATTTCGACCTTTATCGTCTTGCCGATCCTGAAGAACTGGAATTTATGGGCATCCGCGACTATTTCGGCGGCGATGCGCTATGTCTGGTGGAGTGGCCACAACAGGGAACCGGTGTGTTGCCAGAACCTGATTTGGCGCTGACGCTACGCTATGTGGATACGGCGCGTGAAGCGGAACTGAGTGCCGTTTCTGCACTGGGTGAGACGCTGTTACAGCAGTTTCAGCACGGCAGGGAACAGGCATGATTTCACGGATGAAAGGCATCTTACTGGCCGCGATCTGTCTGTTTTCTGCTTCAGCGCTGTCGGCCACACTGTCTGATATTAAAGTTGAGAACGGTGACAGCCAGGCGACGGTAACACTGAGCTTTAACGGCCAGCCGGTGTATGGTTTTTTCCCTCTGCACAATCCAAATCGCGTGGTGTTGGATATTCGCCAGAGCGGTTCGATTAAAGGATTGCCGCTCAATTTCAGCGGTGAAAACATCGTCCAGCGCATTCGCAACAGCCAGCCAAAAGACAAACAGAGTATTCGTCTGGTGTTTGAACTAACCCAGGCGGCAAAAACACGTGCGACAACTCAGCGCGACGGCAATCAATATCGCGTGGTTTTCACCATCAATGGCACACAGCCTGCACGTCGCAGCGCGGCGGCTGCGCCAGTGACAACCGCCCGTCAGAGTGAAAACAGTAGCAGCCAGGGCAATCCGTTTAATGCCAATCCGGTGACGACGGTCTCGAACAGCAATACCACGGTACGCCCTGGTGGTGCGGTGACGCGCAACGATCAGGTCATCGTAGCGATTGATGCCGGTCACGGCGGACAGGATCCGGGTGCGTCGGGCCAACACGGCTTGCATGAGAAAAACGTCACCATTGCCATTGCGCGCAAACTGAAAGCGCTGATGGATCAGGACCCGATGTTTAAGCCGGTTCTGACGCGTAACGGCGACTATTTTATTTCCGTGATGGGTCGTTCCGAGGTGGCGCGTAAAGAGAATGCCAACCTGTTGGTTTCTATTCACGCTGATGCTGCGCCAAACCATTCCGCCACGGGCGCATCCGTTTGGGTGCTGTCCAACCGTCGTGCCAACAACGAAATGGCCAACTGGCTGGAACAGAAAGAGAAGCAGTCTGAATTGCTGGGTGGTGCCGGTGATTTACTGGCGAATAGCCAGGCCGATCCTTACCTGAGCCAGGCGGTGCTGGATCTGCAATTTGGTCATTCTCAGCGCGTAGGATATGACGTCGCAGTGAAAGTGTTACAGCAGCTGCGCGGTGTGACACCATTGCATAAACGTTTACCGGAACATGCCAGCCTTGGTGTGTTGCGTTCCCCTGACATCCCTTCTTTACTGGTTGAGACTGGCTTTATCAGTAACGCAGCGGAGGAGCGGCTGCTCGGCAGTAGCGCGTATCAGGAAAAGATTGCTCAGTCGATTTATAAAGGACTGCGCAACTATTTCCTCGCGCATCCGCTGCAATCGGTCCCAAAGGAGGAAAACCGGCCGCTGGACAGCGCACCAGCGGTTAGCGTCGCCAGCAACCCGGCGACCGGCACGGTGCAATACACAGGCGCAACACAGCGTCATACGGTGACGCGTGGCGAAACGCTTTCTGGCATTGCAGCCAAGTATGGTGTCAGCATGGCGACACTGCGCGATCTCAACAATCTTAAACGCGATGTGGTTTGGGTGGGTCAGCGTCTTAAAGTACCGGCCAAGTCGGGCGTCAGCGTTACCGCCGCCAGCCGCCCAACGCGACACAAAGTGGTTCGCGGTGATTCGCTCACGGGGATCGCCGCCCATTATGGCGTTAGCCCGAAAGCTATCATGCAGGCCAATAATATGAAGTCGAGCAATGTGATGCTGGGGCAAAACTTAAAGATTCCGCAATCCTGATTGCTGGCTCTGAGGAGCCAGCCCGCTACAAGGATCACCACCATGCCAATACAGATTTTACCACCGCAACTCGCGAACCAGATTGCCGCAGGCGAAGTGGTTGAGCGTCCTGCATCGGTTGTAAAAGAGCTGGTGGAAAACAGCCTTGATGCCGGTGCGACGCGCATCGACGTGGATATCGAAAAAGGCGGTGCGAAGCTGATTCGTATTCGTGACAACGGCTGCGGTATTGCGAAAGCCGAGTTGGCGATGGCGCTGGCGCGTCACGCTACCAGTAAAATATCCTCACTCGATGACCTTGAGGCAATTATCAGCCTCGGTTTTCGCGGAGAAGCCCTCGCCAGTATCAGCTCAGTTTCACGACTCACACTCACCTCGCGTACCGCCGAGCAAAACGAAGCATGGCAAGCCTATGCTGAAGGGCGCGATATGGATGTCACGGTCAAACCGGCGGCGCATCCGGTGGGCACCTCGCTTGAAGTCCTCGATTTGTTCTACAACACGCCGGCCCGGCGCAAGTTTATGCGTACGGAAAAAACCGAGTTTACGCATATTGATGAAGTGATACGTCGCATTGCGCTGGCTCGTTTTGACGTGGCGATTTCCCTGACGCACAACGGCAAGCTGGTGCGCCAGTATCGCGCGGTGGATCAGGATGCGCAGCGAGAGCGTCGGTTGGGGGCAATCTGTGGCACCACCTTTATTCAGCATGCACTGCGTATTGAGTGGCAGCATGACGATTTAGCCCTACGAGGATGGGTTGCCGATCCCGCGGGGTCGCGCCAGGTCACCGATTTACAGTATTGCTACGTCAATGGCCGTATGATGCGGGATAAACTGATTAATCACGCGATTCGCCAGGCCTATCAAACGCAACTCGGTGACGATCAGCAGCCCGCTTACGTACTGTATCTGGAAATTGATCCTCACCAGGTGGATGTGAATGTCCATCCTGCCAAGCATGAAGTGCGCTTTCACCAGTCGCGCCTGGTCCATGATTTTATCTGGCAAGGGGTGATGAGCGCACTGCAGGCGAGCCGCACGGCGGAGCTACCCATTGCTCAGGCTGAAGAACCCGCACCACAGTGGCAGCCAGAGAATCGGCAGTCGGCTGGTGCGAATCATTTTGCACAGCCTGCCCGCACGCCACGTCAAAGTGGTGGCGCAGCAGCAGGCGCTAACTGGCAGAATAAAGAGCCGGTTTATCGTGCGCGTGAAGGTGCCGCCTATCAGCAGTTGATGAAAACCCCGGTGGTGGAAATGCCTGGTGCTGCTGCACCGCAACCGGCACCGGTACGCCAGCCTGAAATGCAGGAAGCGCCACTGGCTGCTCATGCGCAAAGTTTTGGCCGTGTATTGAGCGTAATGCAGGAGCGCTATGCGTTGCTGGAGCGGGGTAATCAGTTACAGTTACTGTCGTTGAGCGTTGCCTCACGCTGGCTAAAACAGGCCCAGTTACAACCTGGAGAGCAAGGGCTGAAACCTCAGCCTTTGTTGATCCCAGTGAGGCTGAAAATTGCCAAAGAAGAGTTACCCGTCATTGATGCCCAAGCCGCGTTATTAACCCTGATGGGCATTGATTTACAACGGGAAGGTCAGCATGTGACCCTGCGCGCCGTCCCTTTACCGTTACGCACACAAAATTTACAAATCTTGATTCCAGACCTGTTAGGCTATCTCGCCCGGCAGCAAGAGGTTTCTGCATCCTCGCTGGCCCAATGGCTGGCAAGACGTGACGATGCCGAAACGGCTCACTGGAATCACTCGCAGGCGATTGCACTGCTGGCTGAGCTTGAACGGCTTTGCCCGCAACTGCTTAAGTCGCCGCCTTCAGGTCTGTTACAGGCCATTGAGATTGAGAGCGCGATTAACGCGTTGAAGCATGAGTGAACTAAACCAGGCTGGCCGGCCAAAGGCTATTTTTTTGATGGGGCCCACCGCTTCCGGAAAGACGGCGTTAGCGATTTCGCTGCGTCAGCAACTTCCAGTGGAACTTATCAGCGTTGACTCTGCCTTAATCTATCGTGGGATGGATATTGGCACGGCGAAACCGTCGGCAGAGGAGTTAGCACTGGCGCCCCATCGTTTGCTGGACATTCGCGACCCGGCAGAAGCTTATTCTGCTGCTGAGTTTCGTCGCGATGCGCTGGCAGAAATGGCGGAGATTACCCAAAAAGGTAAGATTCCGCTGCTTGTTGGTGGAACCATGCTCTACTTCAAGGCGTTGCTTGAAGGATTGTCGCCGTTGCCCTCGGCCGATCCGGACGTGCGTCAGCGGATAGAGCAAATGGCGGCGGAGAAAGGGTGGGATGCCCTGCACCGCCAGCTGTGTGAAATCGATCCGGTCGCCGGTAGTCGTATTCATCCGAATGATCCGCAGAGACTTTCGCGAGCACTGGAAGTTTTTTTTATTTCGGGTAAAACTTTAACGGAACTGACAAAAACGTCCGGCGAAGCGTTACCCTACGACGTGTACCAGTTTGCTATCGCTCCGGCGAGTCGTGAACTGCTACATCAACGCATTGCGTTGCGTTACGACCAGATGCTAGCGTCAGGATTTGAAGCGGAGGCTCGTGAACTGTTTGCACGAGGTGATTTGCATACGGACATGCCTTCCATTCGTTGTGTGGGTTATCGCCAGATGTGGTCTTATCTTTCTGGTGAAATCGATTACGACGAAATGGTTTATCGGGGAATTTGCGCGACCCGGCAGCTCGCGAAACGCCAGATGACCTGGTTACGTGGCTGGCCTGAAGTCCACTGGTTAGACAGTGACGAGCCAGAATTAGCGCGTAATGCGGTGCTTCAGGTTGTTAGTGCGAAGCAGGGATGATTGTGTACAATTGGTCCGTTATCGTGCGCAAATTTTTACGCAGTTTTTCTGAACCACGGTTCTTAAAGTAACAAACAACAAGCATATAAGGAAAAGATAGAATGGCTAAGGGGCAATCATTACAAGACCCGTTTTTGAACGCTTTGCGTCGTGAACGTGTACCGGTTTCGATCTATTTGGTGAATGGTATTAAGCTGCAAGGGCAAATTGAATCCTTTGATCAGTTCGTCATTCTGTTGAAAAACACGGTTAGCCAGATGGTGTATAAGCACGCCATCTCTACAGTGGTTCCTTCTCGTCCGGTTTCGCACCATAGCAACACCCCGGGCGGTGGCGGTGGTAGCAGTAATTACCACCATAGCGGAAGCAACCAGGGCGCTCAGTCGCAGCCACAACAAGACGGCGATAACGCAGAATAATTTTGCGCTGCCGTAAAGCCAGGGCTGGGGAGCGATAACGTTTTCCCGTCCTGGTTATTTTATTTTAGCGAGGTTATAGCTTGTTTGACCGTTATGATGCCGGTGAGCAGGCCGTACTGGTACACATCTGGTTCTCCCAAGACAAAGAGCTGGAAGATTTGCAGGAGTTTGAAACTCTTGTCTCTTCTGCGGGCGTCGAAGCGCTGCAAGTGATTACTGGCAGTCGCAAAGCGCCACATCCCAAATATTTTGTCGGTGAAGGAAAGGCAGTTGAAATTGCCGATGCGGTGAAAGCGAGTGGAGCATCGGTCGTTTTATTCGATCATGCCTTATCGCCTGCCCAAGAACGTAATCTCGAGCGTGTGTGCGAATGTCGTGTTGTTGATCGCACCGGCTTAATTCTTGATATTTTTGCTCAGCGCGCCCGTACCCACGAGGGTAAGTTACAGGTCGAGCTGGCACAGCTACGCCATATGGCAACCCGTTTGGTGCGTGGATGGACGCACCTTGAGCGCCAGAAAGGCGGTATTGGTCTGCGTGGTCCAGGTGAAACTCAGCTGGAAACGGACCGCCGTTTGTTACGTAACCGCATTAGCCTTATCCTTTCCCGCCTTGAGCGTGTAGAGAAGCAGCGCGAGCAGGGCCGACAAGCGCGTGCCAAAGCGGATGTGCCGACTGTCTCGCTGGTGGGGTATACCAACGCCGGCAAATCTACTCTGTTTAACGCAGTCACCTCTGCCAATGTCTACGCGGCGGACCAGTTGTTTGCCACACTCGATCCGACGTTACGTCGTCTGAACGTGGCGGACGTGGGTGAAGTGGTATTAGCGGATACGGTCGGATTTATTCGTCACCTGCCGCATGATTTAGTGGCGGCCTTTAAAGCCACTCTGCAAGAGACGCGTCAGGCGACGCTGTTACTGCATGTGATCGACGCGGCAGATTTACGCGTTAACGATAATATTGAAGCCGTAAATGAAGTGCTGGCAGAAATCGAAT
Organism: Pantoea vagans; assembly: GCF_001506165.1. Lineage (NCBI taxonomy): Bacteria > Pseudomonadati > Pseudomonadota > Gammaproteobacteria > Enterobacterales > Erwiniaceae > Pantoea > Pantoea vagans. The sequence continues at coordinate 269,848 of NZ_CP011427.1, forward strand.
CCGATGAAATCCCCACACTGCTGGTGATGAATAAGATCGATATGCTAGAGGGATTTGTCCCGCGTATTGATCGCGACGAAGAGAATAAACCAACGCGTGTTTGGCTCTCTGCGCAGAGCGGAGAAGGGCTGCCCTTACTCTGGCAGGCGCTTTCTGAGCGTTTAGCCGGTGAAATCGCGCAGTATGATTTACGTCTGCCGCCGGAAGCAGGCCGTTTGCGCAGCCGCTTCTATCAGTTGCAGGCGATTGAGAAAGAATGGAATGAAGATGATGGTTGTGTAGGGTTGCATGTGCGAATGCCAATTGTTGACTGGCGTCGTTTATGCAAACAAGAGCCATCGCTCGCCAGCTATATTGTTTGATATTGCCCAATCGAATTTACCTGAATCACGTGTGTTTTCTTTGGGTACACGCAGTAGGGTAAAACGTTATTATCATAAATGGAGTAGAGACATGGCGTGGAATCAGCCCGGAAATAACGGACAGGACCGCGACCCGTGGGGAAGCAGCAATAATCAAGGCGGCAACTCTGGGGGAAATAAGGGAGGGCGCGATCAGGGGCCCCCTGATCTGGATGATATCTTCCGTAAGCTGAGTAAAAAACTCGGCGGACTGGGCGGTGGCAAACAGAGTGACAACAATGGCCAACGTGGCGGCGGTAGCGGTGGCAAACTGGTTGGCATTGTAGCCGTCGCAGCTGTGGTCATCTGGGCTGCCAGCGGTTTCTACACCATTAAAGAAGCGGAACGTGGCGTCGTCACGCGCTTCGGCAAATTCAGCCATCTGGTTGAGCCGGGCCTCAACTGGAAGCCCACCTTTATCGATCAGGTCCGTGCCGTGAACGTTGAAGCGGTGCGTGAACTGGCAGCCTCTGGCGTGATGTTGACCTCTGACGAAAACGTGGTGCGCGTTGAAATGAACGTACAGTACCGCGTCACCGATCCTGAGCGTTATCTGTATGCCGTGACCAGCGCCGACGACAGTCTGCGTCAGGCCACCGACAGCGCATTGCGCGGCGTCATTGGCCGTTCAACCATGGACCGCATCTTAACCGAAGGCCGTACCGTGGTGCGTAGCGAGACCCAGCGTGAACTGGACGAAACCATTCGCCCTTACAACATGGGTATTACGTTACTCGACGTCAACTTCCAGGCGGCTCGTCCACCGGAAGAAGTCAAAGCGTCGTTTGACGATGCCATCGCTGCACGTGAAAACCGTGAGCAGTACGTGCGTGAAGCCGAAGCCTATTCGAATGAAGTGCAGCCACGTGCGAACGGTCAGGCACAGCGTATTCTTGAAGAAGCCCGCGCTTACAAAGAGCGTACTGTGTTAGAAGCACAGGGTGAAGTGGCGCGCTTTGCGTTGTTGCTGCCTGAATACAAGGCTGCTCCGCAAATCACTAAAGAGCGCCTGTACATCGAGAGCATGGAGCGCGTGCTGAGCCATACTCGCAAAGTGTTGGTTAACGATCGTGGTAACAGCCTGATGGTTCTGCCGCTGGATCAACTGATGCGTGGTGGCCAGACGTCTGGCAACCAGGGCGGTCAGAAGACCACCAATTTGATGAAGTTCCCGTCGTCTGACAGTTCAGCCAGCAACGAAGAGACTTCTTCATACAGTCCGAGCAGCATCATGGACCAGCGTCGCGCCAATGCGTTACGCAACGATACCCAGCGCGCAGGGAGGGAGTAATCGATGCGTAAGCCAATTATTGCTGTAATTATTGTCGTACTGGTGGCGCTGTATGCCTCACTGTTTGTAGTGCAGGAAGGCGAGCGCGGTATCGTGCTGCGCTTCGGTAAAGTTCTGCGTGATAGCGAGAACAAACCGCAGGTGTATGCGCCGGGTCTGCACTTCAAGATTCCTTTCATCGAAACCGTGAAATCTCTTGATGCACGTATCCAGACCATGGATAACCAAGCCGATCGCTTTGTCACCAAAGAGAAGAAAGACCTGATCGTTGATTCGTATATCAAATGGCGCATCAGTGACTTCAGTCGTTACTACCTGGCAACCGGTGGTGGTGATGTTTCTCAGGCGGAAGTCCTGCTGAAACGTAAGTTCAGTGACCGTCTGCGTTCTGAAATGGGTCGTCTGGATGTGAAGGATATTGTTACTGATTCACGTGGCCGACTGACTACAGATGTACGTGATGCGCTGAATACCGGTACTGCAGGCAATGACGATGAAGTTCAGACGCCAGCAGCGGATGATGCCATCGCCAATGCAGCAGCCCGTGTAGAGCGTGAAACCAACAGCAGCGAGCCAGCGCCAAATCCAAACAGTATGGCGGCACTGGGTATTCAGGTGGTGGATGTGCGCATCAAGCAGATCAACCTGCCAGCAGAAGTCTCGGATGCGATCTACAACCGTATGCGTGCTGAACGTGAAGCAGTGGCGCGTAGCCAGCGTTCACAGGGTCAGGAAGAAGCGGAGAAACTGCGTGCCCAGGCCGATTACCAGGTGACTCGTACTCTGGCTGAAGCGCAGCGTCAGGCTTTGATCTCTCGCGGTGAAGGTGATGCGCAGGCGGCGAAGCTGTTTGCGGATGCATTTGGTCAGGATCCTGATTTCTATGCCTTTATCCGTAGCTTACGTGCTTACGAGAACAGCTTCTCTGACAATCAGGATGTAATGGTGTTAAGCCCAGATAGCGATTTCTTCCGTTATATGAAGGCGCCCACTAACGCCACGCGTTAAGAACTGATATAACCTTGAGGCCGACAATGTTGTCGGCCTTTTTTTTGGAAAAATAGAATGAACACAACCATCTGGATGGCGCTGGCGTTAGTTTTGGTGCTGGAAGGGCTGGGGCCGATGTTTTTGCCGCGAATCTGGCGCCGTATGATCCTGTCCATGGCTCAACTGCCGGATCGCATCCTGCATCGTTTTGGTGGCGGCTTAGTGGTCGCTGGCGTGGTGATCTACTACATGCTGAGCGCCCACGCGAGTGCCTGATAAGTAAATTTGTGCGCTATTTCACAGCTAAATGGTGTCTGTCCCGCGTTGTTTACCCAACATCTTGTGAGTTGATCAAAACGCAGGCAAAAAACAGCGCAATCGTATGCTAAAAGTGCTGAAAGAGACAAAAACCGATGGTAGAATCCATTTTTAAGCAATCGGTGGTTTTGAAAAAATGGGTAAGAACGTCGTCGTACTGGGCACCCAATGGGGTGACGAAGGTAAAGGTAAGATCGTAGACCTTCTGACTGAACGCGCGAATTACGTTGTGCGTTACCAGGGTGGCCACAATGCAGGCCATACACTTGTCATCAACGGTGAAAAAACCGTCCTCCACTTAATTCCCTCTGGCATTCTGCGTGATAACGTGACCAGCATCATTGGTAATGGTGTTGTGCTGTCACCTGAAGCGCTGATGAAAGAGATGAAAGGTCTGGAAGAGCGCGGTGTGCCGGTACGTGAACGTCTGCTGATCTCTGAAGCATGTCCACTGATTCTGCAATACCATGTAGCGATGGACGTTGCGCGCGAAAAAGCGCGTGGTGCTAAAGCTATCGGTACAACCGGTCGTGGTATCGGCCCAGCTTATGAAGACAAAGTGGCTCGCCGCGGTCTGCGTGTCAGCGATCTCTTCAACAAAGAAACCTTCGCCGTTAAGCTGAAAGAAATCGTCGATTTCTACAACTTCCAGCTGGTTAACTACTACAAAACTGACGCAGTAGACTACGAGAAAGTGCTGAGCGATACGTTGGCCGTGGCCGACGTTCTGACCAGCATGGTGGTTGACGTCTCTGAACTGCTGGACGGTGCGCGCAAGCGTGGCGACCTGATCATGTTCGAAGGTGCGCAGGGTACGCTGCTGGATATTGACCACGGTACCTATCCGTACGTGACTTCGTCTAACACCACTGCAGGTGGCGTGGCGACGGGTTCGGGTATCGGTCCGCGTTACGTTGATTACGTGCTGGGTATTGTTAAAGCTTACTCAACGCGCGTCGGTGCGGGTCCATTCCCAACCGAGCTGTTTGATGAAACTGGTGAATTCCTGTGTGCACAGGGCCACGAGTTTGGCGCCACCACGGGTCGTCGTCGTCGCACTGGTTGGTTGGATGCGGTTGCCGTGCGTCGCGCAGTGCAGATCAACTCCCTTTCAGGTTTCTGCATGACCAAACTGGACGTGCTGGATGGCTTGAAAGAAGTGAAAATCTGCGTGGCGTATCGTATGCCAGATGGCCGCGAAATGACTACCACACCACTGGCTGCTGAAGGCTGGGAAGGTATCGAGCCAATCTACGAAACCATGCCAGGCTGGAGCGAAACCACCTTTGGTGTGAAAACGCTGGAAGGCCTGCCACAGACAGCACGTGACTACATCAAGCGTGTAGAAGAAGTGACCGGTGTACCGATTGATATTATTTCAACTGGCCCGGACCGCAGCGAGACCATGATTCTGCGCGACCCGTTCGACGCATAATCCTTCAGGTTCTCCTCAGGCCGGACATTGTCCGGCCTTACTTCATCCGTTCTTTGACTCCGCTCACTCTCTTTTTCGTGCAAATATCGACACTTGCCTGAAAAAAACGCACCGGCCTCCACGCTCTGGTTTATCATCATACTTAAACACCACGCCGACCGGCGCATAACCATAACAATCGATGATTCACTGAGGTGTATGTGCAGCTAACGAGTTTCACTGATTATGGTCTGCGTGCGCTGATTTACATGGCGACGCTACCCGAAGGTAAGCAGACCAACATTACTGAAGTCACCGATACCTACGGGGTGTCGCGTAACCATATGGTTAAAATCATCAACCAACTGAGCCGGGCCGGCTACGTTGCTGCGACGCGCGGCAAAAACGGCGGAATTCGTTTAGGCATGGACCCGGAAAAGATCGTGATTGGTCAGGTGGTGAGAAAAATGGAGCCTTTGCAGCTGGTAAACTGTGAGGAGTGTGCCATCACACCAGCCTGTCGCCTACGTAAGGCGTTGTATGACGCGGTCCAGTTATTCCTTAAGGAACTGGATAACTATACCCTGGCCGATCTTGTCAGAGACAACGACGGCCTGTACCAAATTTTATTGTCCGAACCGCCGGTGGCAATCCAAATTAAATGACATCGGAGGAACCGTAATGTCAAAAGATCCTTTTCAGGATAGAGAAGCAGAAAAGTACGACAACCCCATTCCCAGCCGCGAATTCATTCTGGCGCTGTTAGAGAAGCGCGAAAAGCCGGCTAACCGCGATGAAATCGCTCAGGAATTGAAGATCACCAGCGAAGAGCAGCTCGAAGCGCTGCGTCGTCGTCTGCGCGCCATGGAGCGCGATGGTCAGCTGGTGTTTACCCGTCGTCAGTGTTACGCCCTGCCAGAACGCCTTGATTTACTGCGTGGGAAAGTGATTGGTCATCGTGATGGCTATGGTTTCTTGCGTGTTGAAGGCCAAAAAGATGATTTCTACCTGTCGGCTGAGCAGATGAAGTTCTGCCTGCACGGTGATGTGATCCTGGCGCAGCCGGGAAGTGCCGATCGTAAAGGGCGTCGTGAGGCGCGCGTCGTGCGCGTGCTGGAACCGCGCAACAGCCAGATTGTTGGCCGCTACTTCACCGATGCCGGTACAGGCTTTGTGGTGCCGGATGACAGCCGCCTGAGCTTTGACATCCTTATTCCACAAGAAGACACCCTCAATGCGCGCATGGGTTCGGTGGTGGTGGTCGAGATCGTCCAGCGCTCAACCCGCCGCAGCAAGGCTATCGGTAAGGTTACCGAAATTCTCGGTGATAACATGGGAACCGGGCTGGCCGTGGATATGGCGCTGCGCACCCATGAAATTCCGCACACCTGGCCAGAAGAAGTAGAGAAAGAGATTTCGAAGCTGAAGGAAGAGGTACCGGAAGCCGCCAAAAAAGGCCGCGTGGACCTGCGTGAACTGCCGTTGGTGACTATCGATGGTGAAGACGCACGTGACTTTGATGATGCAGTATATTGCGAGAAAAAACGCGGTGGCGGCTGGCGTCTCTGGGTCGCGATTGCAGATGTGAGTTATTACGTGCGTCCGGGCACGGCACTGGATACCGAAGCGCATCAGCGTGGTACCTCCGTGTACTTCCCATCGCAGGTGGTACCGATGCTGCCAGAGATCCTCTCAAACGGCCTTTGCTCATTGAACCCACAGGTGGATCGGTTGTGCATGGTGTGTGAGATGACCATCTCTTCCAGCGGCAAACTGACCGGTTACAAGCACTACGAAGCGGTGATGAACTCCCACGCGCGTCTGACCTACAACAAAGTGTGGAGCATTCTGCAGGGTAATCAGGAGCTGCGTGAGCAGTATGCTTCTCAGGTTAAGCACCTGGAAGAACTGCATGACATGTATGAAGTGCTGGAAACGGCACGTGAGCAACGTGGTGGTATCTCCTTCGAAACCGAAGAAGCCAAGTTTATTTTCAATGCGGAACGTCGTATTGAGCGCGTTGAACGCACCGTGCGCAATGATGCCCATAAGCTGATCGAAGAGTGCATGATCCTCGCGAATATCGCGTCTGCACGCTTCGTTGAAAAGAACCAGGAACCTTCGCTGTTCCGCGATCACGATCGTCCAACCGAAGACAGCATCAAAAGCTTCCGTACCGTGTTGAATGAGCTGGGCTTGAGCCTGCCTGGTGGTGCAAAACCGCAGCCTATCGATTATGCCGATTTGCTGAAGCAGGTGGCCGATCGCCCTGATGCGGAAATGCTGCAAACCATGCTGCTGCGTTCGATGAAGCAAGCGGTGTACGATCCGGAAAACCGTGGCCACTTTGGTCTGGCACTGCAGTCTTATGCGCACTTCACCTCGCCGATTCGTCGTTATCCGGACTTGTTACTGCATCGCGCCATTAAGTACCTGCTGGCGAAAGAGCAGGGCACCCTGAACGGGAACACCACGCCGACCGGTGGTTATCACTACGATATGCAGCAGATGTTGCAGCTCGGCCAGCACTGTTCAATGACCGAGCGTCGTGCCGATGAAGCCACGCGCGATGTCGCTGACTGGCTGAAATGTGACTTCATGCAGGATCAGGTGGGCAATGTCTTTAACGGTGTGATCTCCAGTGTCACCGGTTTTGGCTTCTTCGTCCGCCTCAACGATCTGTTTATCGATGGTCTGGTGCATGTGTCTACGCTGGATAACGATTACTACCGCTTCGATCCTATCGGCCAGCGCCTGATTGGCGAATCGGGTGGCCGCACCTATCGCCTTGGCGATGCGGTGGAAGTTCGCGTGGATGCGGTGCATATGGATGAGCGTAAAATTGATTTCGCGCTGATCTCCAGCAAGCGCGTGCCACGCGGCGAAGGTAAAACCGAACGTGAGCGTGAGAAGCGTGGCGGTAAGCCGCCGGCTAAGCGCCGTCGTGATGCGGGCAAGAAGGGGACTTTTGAACCTGATGCTGCATTCCGTGGCGAGAAGAAAAAGTCTGTGGCTGCTGAAAAACCGGCTAAAACTGAGAAAAAAGGCAAAAAAGTCTCAGAGAAAACCCGTAAAATCGCCGCCGCCACTAAGGCAAAGCGTGCGACGAAAAAATCCAGCGAAGCCTGATGAAGCTGCCATTAACGGCAGCTCATATTCGTAGCGGCGCAATTTATTGCGCAATGATTCGCGCCGCTACACACGATTATTCAACGATATACATCCAACCTTGAGCAAAGTAATGAGCGAAATAATTTTTGGTATTCATTCCGTGCAGGCACTGCTGGAACGTGATCCTCAGCGTTTCCAGGAAGTCTTTATTCTCAAAGGCCGTGACGATCGTCGCCTGCAGCCGCTGATTGCCGCACTGGAAGCTCAGGGGATCGTGATTCAGGTCGCTAACCGCCAATGGCTGGACAGCCAGGTTGAAGGCGGTGTGCACCAGGGGATTGTGGCGCGCGTGAAGCAGGGTAAAAACTATCAGGAAGGCGATCTGCCGGATCTGCTGCAGAGCCTCGATAAACCGTTTCTACTGGTACTGGATGGCGTTACCGATCCCCACAACCTCGGCGCGTGCCTGCGTAGCGCAGATGCGGCTGGCGTACACGCCGTCATCGTACCGAAAGACCGTGCTGCACCGCTGAATGCGACGGCGAAAAAAGTGGCCAGCGGCGCGGCAGAAAACGTACCGTTGATTCGCGTCACTAATCTGGCACGTACCCTGCGCTTGCTGCAGGAATACAACATTTGGGTGGTCGGTACGGCAGGTGAAGCCGATCATACGGTGTATCAAAGCAAAATGACCGGCCCCATGGCGCTGGTGATGGGCGCGGAAGGGGAAGGGATGCGCCGTCTGACGCGTGAACACTGCGATGAACTGATCAGCATTCCTATGGCAGGCAGCGTCTCATCATTGAACGTATCTGTTGCCACTGGCGTGTGCTTGTTCGAAGCGGTGCGTCAGCGCCTGGCGTGATCCTCGCCGCAAAAGTGTTTTTGTACCAGGCATAACTGTGCATCACCCTCATACTTGAACCATGCGTTCAATGAGGGGGATGCAATATTATGCCTTGGACCACCCACAACGTTTTCAATCAACCACCGCCACTCAGTAACAGTAACCTGTTCACCCATGATATTGCGCTTTGCGAGGCCTTGACCCGCGAAGGCGCGGGCTGGGATCGCGAATGGCTCGCCTCCGTTGGGCTGCAACTTGGCAGCGCTGAATCTCTCGAATTAGGCCGACTGGCTAATGCGTACCCGCCCGAACTGCTCCGTTACGATGCCCGTGGTGAGCGGCTTGATGAAGTGCGTTTTCATCCCGCCTGGCATTTGCTGATGCAAGGACTTTGCGCCAGCCGCCTGCACAATCTCAGCTGGCAACCTGACGTACAGCCCAATGCCATGGTGGCGCGCGCGGCTCGCTTCATTTTGCATGCTCAGGTTGAAGCCGGATCGCTTTGTCCGGTCACCATGACGCATGCCGCCATCCCGCTACTGCAAAATTATTTGCCGCAGCCCTATGCCGACTGGCACGACGCCCTGCTCAGCGATCGCTATGACGCCCATCACGTGGCGGGCAATAAAAAGCGCGGTCTGTTGATCGGTATGGGGATGACAGAAAAACAGGGTGGTACCGATGTGTTGAGCAACACGACACACGCTGAACCGCTTGGTGTGCGTGGGCCTGGCGAGCCTTATCGTATCACCGGGCATAAATGGTTCTTCTCGGTGCCACAAAGTGATGCACACCTGATCCTGGCGCAGACAGCGCAAGGGCTGAGCTGTTTCTTTTTGCCACGACTGCTGCCGGATGGCATGCGAAATGCCATCCGCATCGAGCGATTAAAAGAGAAGCTGGGAAACCGTTCCAACGCCAGCGCCGAAGTCGAGTTTCAGGATGCCATTGGCTGGTTGATGGGAGAAGAGGGTGAGGGTGTGCGGCTGATCCTGAAAATGGGCAGTATGACGCGATTTGACTGTGCGCTGGGCAGCCATGGTCAGATGCGTCGCGCCTTATCCATTGCCTTGCACCACGCACAGCAGCGCCAGGTAATGGGCAAAAACCTCAGTGACCAGCCGTTGATGCGCAGCGTGCTGGCGCAGCAGGCGCTACAACTGGAAGGGCAAACTGCACTGCTGCTGCGTCTGGCACGCGCCTGGTCAACCCCCGCCAGTGAGCATGAACGTTTATATGCACGGCTGTTTACCCCTGCAGCCAAATTTGGCATCTGCAAGGCGGGCATCCCCTTTGTGGCGGAAGCCATGGAGGTTTTGGGAGGCATCGGCTATTGCGAAGAGAGCGAACTGCCGCGCCTCTATCGCGAAATGCCGGTGAACAGCATTTGGGAGGGTTCAGGCAATGTGATGTGTCTGGATGTGATGCGTGTGATGGGGCGGCATGCGGATGTGTTAACTATGCTGGATGATGAGTTCGATGCGGTGAAAGGGATCAACCGTCATTTTGATCGCCGCTGGCGTCAGCTCCGGTTGCTGCTACCCCATGCCCGGGAGGGGGTTGCGCGCGAAGTGACCCAAACGTTATTGCAGCTGGCAAGCGCAGCCATTTTGCTCAAAGTGGCAGAACCGCCACTCGCCGATAGTTGGTGCGGCCAGCATCTGGATATGCGTGGCCGACGCGGACTGAGTGACGATCTCTGCAGCCGCTTACTGCTGCGAGCCAGTGCCCGTTGATGGGGCGCCAAAGAGAATCGCAGTACCGTACCAAAAACCAGGCAGGGTGGTTTCATCAAGCATCAGGATTTGGTAGTACACCGCTCCAGCCTGATTGGCGCGCGCGGCCAGTGCTCGTTGGGCATCATCTGGCGAGCCACGTGTAGTGACGGTGATATTGCCGAGCTTACGCAAGCCGTAACTTTGTGCGCGGGTGATTTCCTGCGCGTGGCTGGTGGGCGGCGGCGGTGCTTTGGGTGTGGTTTTGAAAGCGGAACAGCCACTCAGCACCAGACACACTGCCAGTAAAAGGCGACGCATAACACACTCCAGAAAGAGGAAGATGGCTCAAGTTTATGCCATCTTCCCTTTTCATATCAGTCCTTCAAATGAAAAAGACTCACCAACTGTGTCAGATGGCGACCTTGTTGATTCAGCGTATGCGCAGTGGTCTCGGATTGGGTGATCATATCGCTGCTCTGGTGCGTGGCTTGACCAATATGGTTCATCGCCAGATTGACCTGACCAATGCCCGCCGCCTGCTCTTGTGCAGCAATATTGATTTCCCCCATCAACGCTTTCACCTGCTCAATATGGCTGACGATGTGCTGCATGGCGTCACGTGTTTGCTCTGACAGCGTGTGTCCCGCCGCGACTTTGTTGATGGAGGTCGCAATCAAAGTATCGATCTCTTTTGCGGCCGTGGCGCTGCGTTGGGCCAGTGCCCGAACTTCGGCGGCGACCACCGCAAAACCTTTGCCATGTTCTCCGGCGCGTGCGGCTTCAACAGCGGCGTTGAGCGCCAGGATATTGGTCTGGAAAGCTATGGATTCAATGACGTGCGTGATATCTGCGATGCTTTGTGATGCGACACGAATCTCAGACATGGTCTCCACGGAACGCGCCACGGTGGCCCCACCCTGATCGACAGTGCTGGCTGCTTCACCCACCAGTGCCAGTGCCTGACGCACGTTCGCCGCGGTTTGCGCCACGGTCGCACCAAACTGCTCCATGCTGGCCGAGGTTTCCTCTACGCTGCTGGCCTGGCGACCAATCTGCTCGCTGATGCTGGAACTGCTGGCGGCGATGGTATCGGTGCCGTGGTTGATATCGCGGGCGGCACTGCGCACCTGGCTGACCACTTTTTCCAGCCCGTCGCCAATGCCATTAATCGCCGCCACCAGTTGGCCCACTTCATCGCGGCGCGAGGAGTCGATATGCGCCTGTAAATTACCCGCAGCGTATTGCTCGGCCAGATGAATCACCTGCTGTAGCGGACGCGTAATAGCACGACGGCTGTACCACATAAAGCCGACGGCGAAAGCGATCACCAACACCAGACCAATGACAATGAACAGGTTGCGGCTTTGCGTGATAGGCGCGAGCAAACTGGCACGACTGACCTCTCCGGCAATAATCCAGTTCCAGCCTGGCAGCTGTTGCCACGCCAGCAGTTTGGTTTCACCTTCCAGTTCAATACTCAGCAACCCTTTTGGCTGGGTTAACAGCTGCTGCTGCACTGATGTATCCCAGCGCGGTAATTTGCCCTCTGCCTGACGGTCAAACAGATATTGCCCTTGCGCACTGCCCGGTGCACCGTTCAGCACAAAGAAGCTGCCGCTGTCGCCCAGATGGCGTGCCAGCACTTTGTCGCGCATCAGCGCATACTGCGCATCGATTTGCACCCCAACGAACAGGATGGCGATCACCGCACCGCTCTCATCCTGTACCGGTTGATACTGTGTGATATAGCGATGACCAAACAATGTCGCCAGTCCACGATACACCTGCCCCTGATTAATACTGCGCCATGCGGTACTGCTGCGATCCAGCTTGGTGCCCACTGCACGATTGCCATCCTCCTTTTTCAGAGAGGTGGCGACACGGATGTAATCTTCGCCATCGCGCACAAAAATGGTCGTCACCGCGCCTGTGCGTTCCAGAAAATCATCCACGGCAATTTGATCGAGATTGAGGGTTTTCAACCCAGCACGCAGGGTGGGGGTGCTGAACTCGCCCACTTGAATACGCGCGTTTTCATCACGGCTAAAGCGCTTGGGCAGGAAACTCTGGAACAGTTTGGTGTAATTCGCCACTTCCTCTGACAGTGTGGCGTTAAACATGGTGGCCATTTCATTAATGCCCAGCACCTGATTTTGCATGTCATCGGTGGCCAGCTGCTCCAGTTGACGCGCGGCGTTATGGCTCAGGGTGAGGGTCAAGGTCAACAGCACAATCGCCACGCTTAAAGACGTCAATACAGACAGCTTAATTCCGAGACCCATGGCGCTGAGAGAGAGACGCTTCATAAAGTACCTATTAAAGAATAATGGAGAGGTACAAGATCAACGGCAAATCTGGCAAAAGGTTTAGTACGGAAATTATTCTGATTAAATGTGAAGTTGCTCGCGTTTTGCTGCTCAGCACTTACACTGTGACGGGTGATAATCATTCTCAACGGAGGCGGTATGATTGAGTTGGCGACGGAGAACCTGGCAGGAATTGAGTGTATTCACGCGTCACCGGCCGGGCAACGGCATGCGCGTTTACCTACCATCCTGTTTTATCACGGCTTTACCTCATCTAAAGAAGTGTACAGCTACTTCGCGGTGGCGCTGGCGCAGGCCGGTTTTCGCGTCATCATGCCGGATGCCGATATGCACGGATCGCGCTATAACGGGGATACCGAAATGCGCATGACGCATTTTTGGGAGATCCTTAAACAGAACATCGATGAAGTGCCGACACTGGAAGCGGCATTGCGTGAGAACGATTGGGTCGCCGATGAGCGCTTTGCCGTTGCAGGCGCATCAATGGGAGGGATGACTGCATTAGGCGCGATGGCACGTTATCCGCAGATCCACAGCGTCGCCTGTATGATGGGGTCGGGTTACTTTATGCAGCTGAGCCACACGCTATTCCCTCCGCTGGTGGCCCGTACGCCGGAACAGAAAGAGACCTTTGCCGCGCGTCTTGCGCCGCTGGCACCTTACGATCCCAGTCAGCAACTGGAGAAACTGGCGCACCGTCCGCTATTGCTGTGGCACGGTGAAGCCGATGAAGTGGTGCCATTCGCCGAGACGGTAAGGCTAGAGAAAGCGCTGCGCGACGCCCAGTTGGATGGGAAAATGACTTATCTCTCCGAAAAGCAGATCGGCCACAAAATTACGCCATCAGCCCTGACTGCGCTGGTGAGTTTTTTCAAACATCATCTGTAGAAACAACTCGGGCTGGCACAAGAGGCCAGCCCGTTACGTCGTCCGATTTTAAAGCTGTGAAGACAGGCGTTCTGCTGCACTGGTATTCGCACTGACCGGGTTGCTGCCAGGCGTATCCAGCCGGTTGACGTAGACATAGCCTGAAGCCGCATTGCTGCTGTTACTTCTCATCTGCTGCGCATAGTCAGCGGAGCTGGCAAAAGCGGGTGGAGACAGGAAGAGACCCAGTAAAGTGGCGAAAATGATGGTTTTCATATTCGACTCCTCACTCCAGGGATTGCACTCTCAGACGCCGCGAATAAGCCAAACCGTTGCGCCTGTAAATAGTTTAGTTGTTTGTCACATTGATGCCAGATCGTCCCATTGAACGCCACCATCAGCAATTTTGAACAATCCCTCGCTAACCTGCTGAATCACAATCCTTAGCACAAAAGGTGCCCTCGACTGGCACACACTCTGCGATTTGATGAATTGTGCGCTTGAGTTATCCCTGCAACGTCAGTATGATTACGCGTCAATTTTTCAGCTGCATTCAGAGGTGTGTTTCATTTTAAATGATTCACAACCTATAACGTTCCTTGCTTCCGTGGGCCGCAGCTGACCCTGACAGGAGGCTGAATAATCCGTAAGGAGCTATCGATGCGTCATTACGAAATCGTATTTATGGTCCATCCTGACCAGAGCGAACAGGTTCCAGGTATGATCGAGCGTTACACTGGTGCTATCACCGGTGCACAGGGCACGATTCACCGTCTGGAAGACTGGGGCCGCCGTCAGCTGGCTTACCCAATCAACAAACTGCACAAAGCACACTATGTTCTGCTGAACGTAGAAGCTCCGCAGGAAGTGATTGACGAGCTGGAAACTAACTTCCGCTTCAACGACGCCGTTATCCGCAGCATGGTTATGCGCGTTAAGCACGCGGTAACTGAAGCATCTCCGATGGTTAAAGCGAAAGATGAGCGTCGTGACCGTCGCGAAGACTTCGCTAACGAATCATCAGATGACTCAGATGCTGGGGATTCTGAAGAGTAATCCGACATGACGGCAAATCGACTGCGCCTGTCAGGCACTGTGTGCAAGACGCCAGTTCGAAAAATCAGTCCGTCAGGGATTCCTCACTGCCAGTTCGTGCTTGAGCACCGTTCTGTGCAGGAGGAAGCCGGTTTTCACCGGCAAGCCTGGTGTCAGATGCCGGTGATTATCAGCGGCAGCACCCATCAGGTGATTACTCAACATATAACGGTCGGTACGCAACTCGTTCTCGAAGGTTTCATTAGCTGCCATCAGGCACGCAATGGTCAAAGTAGAGTCGTGTTACATGCCGAGCAGATTGAATTGATAGATTCTGGAGACTAGCCAAATGGCACGTTATTTCCGTCGTCGCAAATTCTGCCGTTTCACCGCGGAAGGCGTTGTAGAGATTGATTACAAAGATATCGCTACACTGAAAAACTACATTACCGAAAGCGGTAAAATTGTCCCGAGCCGTATCACCGGTACTCGTGCAAAATACCAGCGTCAGCTCGCTCGTTGCATCAAGCGCGCTCGCTACCTGTCCCTGCTGCCATACACTGATCGTCATCAGTAATTGGTAGTTGTCCATTAACGACTTTAAGAGGATAAGGTAATGCAAGTTATTCTGCTTGATAAAGTAGCAAACCTGGGCAGCCTGGGTGATCAGGTTAACGTTAAAGCGGGCTACGCTCGTAACTTCCTGGTTCCACAGGGTAAAGCTGTTCCTGCTACCAAGAAAAACGTTGAGTTCTTCGAAGCGCGTCGCGCTGAACTGGAAGCCAAACTGGCTGACGTTCTGGCTGCTGCTAACGCACGTGCAGAGAAAATCAATGCACTGGGCACCGTTACCATCGCGTCTAAATCAGGCGACGAAGGTAAACTGTTCGGTTCTATCGGTACCCGCGACATCGCTGACGCTGTAACTGCAGCTGGCGTTGAAGTGTCTAAGAGCGAAGTGCGTCTGCCAAACGGCGTTCTGCGTTCTACCGGTGAGCACGAGATTGACTTCCAGGTTCATAGCGAAGTGTTCGCTAAACTGGTTGTGAATGTAGTGGCTGAGTAATTATTACTTGGTAACTGGTTATGCGAAAACGCCGGCTTCTGCCGGCGTTTTTGTTTCTGCGGTTTACTGGGCGCGAATAAAACTGCCGTCCGGCTGGCGAGTAAATAACACCGGACCGTTGCTGCTATCTACCGTCAATCCCGTCACCACACCTTGTGCATTCTGACGAATCTTCACCTGCTGGCCATTTTTCAGCGCGCTGAGCGGCTGATCGTTACCCTCTACGCGAGCCATCGCGAACACATCATTCACCGGTAAATTGTTGTCCCGGAATAGTTGAGCCAGCGTCTGACCAGATGTCACGGTATAACTGTGCCATTCGCCTTGGGAGTCGGCTTTTGGCGTGGCATTCTGCGGCTGTTTGTTGTCATAAATCTCGGCCTGCAGCGGCACCTCTTTGCTGCTGTTATCGGCGGGGTGTTCAATCGGATATTGTGGCGTGCTGCTCGGCCAGAGAAACGCCAGTAACAGTACCAGCAGGGCGATAACAATGCCGCGACGATGGAAGGCCGGGAGCGGGTCCATCCAACGCACATTATCCAGCAGATGCCAGACGCGCAGCAGCACGGCAGGAACGCGGGAAGGGGTATCAGAAGCCATTCGTGAATCCTCCTCGCTGGCGGCCTTGCGCTTAATTTGCGGCAGCCAACGTTGCAACCTCGGTAAAGTAAAAGCACGCGGTGCGCGCGTCCTGCGACGTCGTGGGGCGATCTGGCCCATGTATTCTCTCTTTCTTAGCGCTGTACAGCAAAAACCTTGTCACAGCTATAGTATGGGCAATGCGGGCGCGAAGTGCCTGCCAGCATTGAAAAATTTGACCTGTATATTGTTTCTCTTTCGCTGAGAAATGTCATCTCTGCCGCAGCAGATTTTACGCCAGCCGCCCGCGCTGTTATGCTGCCGTTTCTAATTTATTCGGGATTAAGGAATCAAAATGACCACCCCTTCATTTGACAGCGTCGAATCACAGGCAAGTTACGGTATCGGTTTACAGGTAGGCCAGCAGTTGCAGGAATCTGGACTGCAAGGTTTGCAGCCGGAAGCACTGCTCGCGGGCCTGCGCGACGCGCTGGAAGGGAACTCACCGGCTGTGCCTGTTGACGTGGTACATCGTGCGCTGCGTGAAGTCCATGAGCGTGCTGAAGGCGTGCGTCGTGAGCGTGTTGAAGCCATGGCAGCAGAAGGCCAGAAATTCCTTGAGCAGAATGCGCAGCGCGAAGGCGTAAGCAGCACCGAAACCGGTTTGCAGTTCAGCGTGATCACCCAAGGTGATGGCCCAATCCCTTCGCGTCAGGATCGTGTACGCGTTCACTACACCGGTAAACTGATCGATGGTTCTGTTTTCGACAGCTCAGTTGCACGTGGCGAGCCGGCTGAATTCCCGGTCAGCGGCGTTATTGCTGGCTGGATTGAAGCGCTGACCCTGATGCCAGTTGGCTCTAAGTGGGAGCTGGTGATTCCACAAAACCTCGCCTACGGCGAGCGCGGTGCTGGCGCCTCTATCCCGCCATTCAGCACCCTGATTTTTGAAGTTGAGCTGCTGGAAATTCTGTAATTTTCACCCTGCTTCAGCGTTATTGTAGGAGCGCACCTTGATGCGCCCTTGGGCGGCCTGATGGCCGCCCAAACAGAACTAATCATTCTTCTGCAAATTCACCTGCCAGAGCGCAAAGCCAATCTCATCACTCCCCACCGCTTTCATCGGGTAATCAGCGTACTGCTCAATAAACTGCGTGGCTTTTTCGCCCGGTGCGGTTTCAAAGCGGATATCCAGTGGCGTGTCACTGTGAATGGGCGCTAAACGCCAGTTGTGATCGGCTTGCGGTTTCACCTCACCGTGCGCTTTGGTTTCGCTACTGATATAAGCCGCAACCACGGAACGGTTCTCATCAGGCGAAGCAAACGCGACATACTTATCACCGGTTCCGGCAAACTTACCGCCATAAGCCCGATAGTTGTTGGTAGCAACGAGGAAAGTGGCATTCGGATCGATAGGCTTGCCCTGCCATGTCAGATCCTTGATACGTGAAGCCTGTTTGTTGATCAACGTGCATTCCCCGTCATAGCGCGCCGGTTGCGTCACATCGATTTGATAATCCACGCCATCAATCACATCAAAGTTGTAGGTGCGAAAATCCCAGTTAATCAGCGACTGCGGCTTGCTGCTGTGCGGGTCAATCTGATTAAACTGCGCGGCTGAACACTCCAGCCACTCGCTCACTTGCGCACCGCTGACTTTCATCACCACCAGGGTGTTGGGGTAGAGATAAAGGTCGGCGGCATTACGGAAGGTGAGTTCACCTTTCTCCACCTCGGTATAGCTGGCTGGATCGTTCTTGCGACCGCCGGCTTTAAACGGAGCAGCAGCAGACAGCACCGGTAGGCGGCCTAAATCGGGATCGCCCTGAATAAAGTGCTCAACATAGGCACGCTGCGCATTGTTCACGATCTGTACCGTGGGGTCGTCCTGCACCAGCGACAGATAGCTGTACATCACGTCGGCGGATTTCCCGATGGGCTTGGCCACAAA
Organism: Pantoea vagans; assembly: GCF_001506165.1. Taxonomy (NCBI): domain Bacteria; kingdom Pseudomonadati; phylum Pseudomonadota; class Gammaproteobacteria; order Enterobacterales; family Erwiniaceae; genus Pantoea; species Pantoea vagans. Next base: position 287,763 of record NZ_CP011427.1, read on the forward strand.
TTCACGCGTGGCACGGTGATCTTGTTCCAGCACCTTCACCAGGTCGGCATCTTCCGTCGCCAGTGATTTCTTCGCGACCGGATCGTAAATCGGACGCGCCTCCGCTTTACCCTGCGTGACCTGCCATTTTCCGCCCTCGTTGTTCAGCACCAAATCGACCACACCGAGATGATCGCCCCACATGCCTGGCATCACTGATGGAATACCGTTAAGGGTGCCCTGCGCAATATCAGCGCCTTTAATGGCGGCGAACTCTTTGCTGGGGAACACCGCATGCGCATGACCAAACATAATGGCGTTAATGCCCGGCACCTGGCTGAGGTAGTAGACCGAATTTTCTGCCATGGCGTGATAGGGTTCACTGCTTAAACCGGAGTGCGGTATAGCGATGATTATTTCAGCACCTTTTGCGCGCATTTCCGGCACATAGCGCTTCGCTGTTTCCGTAATGTCATCAACACGGACTTTTCCCTGCAGATTGTTACGGTCCCACACCATAATCTGCGGCGGTACGAAGCCGATATAGCCAATTTTTAACCGATGTACCTGGCCGCTGCGGTCTGTGACCTGCGTTTCCTTGATTAAATAGGGTGTAAACAGCGGTTTTCCGCTCTTTTCATCGATAATGTTGGCGTTAACGTAAGGAAAACGTGCACCGGCAATCGCTTTTTGCAGATAGGGCAAGCCATAGTTAAATTCGTGATTACCCAGGTTACCGACGGTGTAATCCAGCGTGTTCATCGCTTTATAAACGGGGTGGACATCGCCCTGTTTCAGCCCCTTAGCGGCCATGTAATCACCCAGCGGGCTGCCTTGAATGATGTCTCCGTTATCAACCAGCACGCTGTTTTTCGCTTCCGCCCGCGCTTGTTGAATCAAGGTTGCGGTGCGCACCAGGCCAAACTTCTCGGTCGGTGTGTCTTTGTAGTAGTCGAAATCCATCATATTACTGTGCAGATCGGTGGTTTCCAGAATGCGCAGATCTACGGTAGCGGCCTGTACCGTGGCCGCTGTAACACACAGCGCCAGTAACGACATGCTCGCTTTGAACATGGCTTGCTCCTTGTTTTATGAATAGGCCTCTCAAAATAATGTAAAACAATGACGAATTATCATTTCAATTTGTGATGTAACCCGGACTTTTGCACAGTTTCCGCCGTGCGTCTCAGCCATAAACCTATTCAGCATCGCGCCATAGCCGCGGTCAGTGAACTATGGTATTGATAATCATATAGATTGCCGTAGCCGACAGTACAGCCGCCGAGGGTTGAGGCACAACTGCTAAACTGTGTAGAGGTGGGCTGTAAATGTCTGACAGGCAGAATCAGCGGATAAGAGGTGGAAAATGTTAGATAAAATTTGCCAGCTGGCGCGTGAAGCGGGCGATGCAATTATGCAGGTGTACGATGGTGCACAGCCGATGGATGTCACACGCAAATCGGATGATTCCCCCGTCACCGCCGCCGATCTCGCGGCACATAAAGTGATTATTGATGGGCTTGCCCGGCTGTCGCCCGAGATCCCGGTGCTGTCAGAAGAAGATCCGCCAGTCTGGGCGGAGCGTCAGCACTGGCAAAAGTATTGGTTGGTCGATCCGCTGGATGGAACCAAAGAGTTTATTAAGCGTAATGGTGAATTTACCGTCAACATTGCCCTGATCGACAACGGCAAGCCGGTGCTGGGCGTGGTCTACGCGCCGGCTCTGGGCGTCATGTACTTCGCTGCGGAAGGTAAAGCCTGGAAAGAAGAGGGCGGTCATAAAACGCAGATTCAGGTACGCGAAGCGCGTCCATTACTGGTGGTGGTGAGCCGTTCGCACTTTGATAAAGATGAAGAGCTGAAAGAGTATCTGACGCAGCTAGGCGAGCATCAAACCACGGCGATTGGTTCATCGCTGAAGTTTTGCCTGGTGGCTGAGGGGAAAGCGCAGCTTTATCCGCGCTTTGGGCCGACTAACATCTGGGATACCGGCGCGGGCCACGCGGTGGCGATTGCTGCTGGGGCACACGTGCATGACTGGCAGGGTAAAACGCTGGACTATGCACCGCGTGAATCTTTCCTGAACCCGGGGTTCCGCGTTTCGCTGTTTTAATTCCTGGTGCGCATGAATGCGCACCTTACGTAAACCTTGTAGGGTCGCCATTTAGGGCGACCTTTGTTTTTATTGCAACAACTCACGGATCAACGTCATCGCCTGCTGCACTTCATCCTGCGTCAATGCGCCCTCTTTGGCGTAACGCACATGGCCGGTTTTATCCAACACCACAATGGCAGAGCCGCCTTTCTCCAACTGCCAGACTTTACGTACGTTGCCATTGCTGTCGACGATAAACTGCGACCACGGATATTGCTGCTTATTGCTCTCAATGCTGCTGCGCACAAACATGCCGGTACCGGGAATGGCATCGTCGGTATTGACGATGGTGGTGGTCTGATAACGATCGTGCGGGAATTTCGCGGCTTTAATCGCTTCAATCAACGCGGCATTCTGCTCTTTAGCCGACGAGCGCCCGGCAATATGTAAGATGACTCGCACTTTTCCACTCAGCTGCGCGCTATTCCACGGCTGGTAGCTAAACTTATCTTGTTGATAAAGCAGCTCACCTCTGTCACTCACGCCAACCGGCGGGACGCGGTCGCCCAGCTTCAACGCGTGGGCTGAGACGAGCCCCGGTAACAACAGTGCCAGTGCTATTAAAGAATGTGCCAAACGCATGTTGATGCTCCTTAGTGATCCGACCAGTTATTCATGTTTCTGCAATATTAGGCGTGGATGATGCGCCTGTCGCGATGAGTTAACAGCTTTGCAACCCACGCCACAATTCCTTAATGAGTGAAGGTTTATACTGTGTTTTGTGAACGGCATAACAGAGTGTTCTGTAATGATGTGTCAATTCAGTAAAAAATTCACTTTTTCGGAACATACGTAACGCAGGGTGTTCTATAGTTATGCCTCATTTGCGCTTCATGGGCTCGTACCGAATTTGGCAACGGCGAAGCGTATTCCATCTGTTCAGGAGTTAGACAGCATGAAAATCTTCCAGCGCTATAATCCGCTGCAAATTGCGAAATATGTAAAGACGCTATTTAAAGGAAGGTTGTACATCAAGGATGTTGGCGCGTTTGAGTTTGATAAAGGCAAAGTGATGTTGCCACGCGTCAAAGATAAGCAGCATCTCAGCGTGATGTCAGAAATCAATCGCCAGGTGTTGCGACTGCAAGCCGAGTACAATTAAGCAACAAAAAGAAAGGGCGCCATGAAGTCAGGCGCCCTGTAGCGGCGCGATTTATCGCGCCTTGTTTTTTCAGCTCATCACCCTACGGTGACTCAAGCTCATCCGTCGCACTCTTAGTGACATTCAGCACTGGCGGTCGGTCGTCAATACGCGTGACCAGCAACTGGTCGATGCGGTAACTGTCGATATCCACTACTTCAAACTTATAGCCTGAGAACTTCACGAAATCGGTGCGTTTCGGGATTTTACGCAGCATATACATCATAAAGCCGCCGATGGTTTCATAGTTACCGGACTGCGGGAAATCATCAATATCCAGCACGCGCATCACGTCATCAATTGGTGTGCCGCCTTCGACCAGCCATGAATTTTCATCACGCGCGACAATCTGCTCTTCCTGACCCTGGCCCACCAAATCGCCCATTAAGGTGGTCATCACATCGTTCAGGGTGATGATACCTACCACCAACGCGTATTCGTTCATGATCACCGCGAAGTCTTCACCGGCGGTTTTAAAACTTTCCAGCGCTTCGGAGAGGGTCAGTGTGTCCGGCACAATCAACGCGGAGCGGATCTGCACGCCGCTGCTGAGCGTCATACTCTGGTTACCCAGCACACGCAGCAGCAGCTCTTTGGAATCCACATAACCGACGATGTGATCGATGTCGCCGTCACACACCAGGAATTTAGAGTGCGGATGTTCAGCGATTTTGGTTTTCAGGCTGTTTTCATCTTCATGCAGATCAAACCAGACGATGTTCTCGCGGGATGTCATAGAAGAGGGCACGGTGCGCGATTCCAGCTCAAACACGTTCTCGATCAGTTCGTGCTCCTGCTTACGCAGTACCCCCGCCAGTGCGCCCGCTTCCACCACCGCATAGATATCATCCGAGGTGATGTCGTCTTTGCGCACCATCGGTAATTTGAAGATGCGGAAGAACACGTTCGCCAGACCGTTAAACAGCCACACCAGCGGACGCATGATCAGCAAGCAGAAGCGCATTGGATTGATGATGCGCAATGCCACCGCTTCCGGCGCAATCATCCCCACGCGTTTAGGTGTTAAATCTGCGAACAGGATGAACAGGCTGGTGACAACGGTGAACGAGCAGATAAAGCTCAACTGATCGGCCAGTTCGGGAGACATGAAACGGCTAAACAGGCTGCTGAAGGCGGGTGAGAACGCGGCATCACCGACAATACCGCCAAGGATCGCCACCGCGTTCAGGCCAATCTGCACCACGGTGAAGAACATGCCAGGTTGTTCCTGCATTTTCAGCACGCGCTGGGCATTAATGTTGCCTTCATCGGCCAGTAGTTTAAGTTTGATTTTACGGGCAGCCGCCAGCGAAATCTCTGAAAGAGAAAAGAATGAGCTGATCACAATCAGTAAAAGAATGACAAGTAAGCTATCGAGCATAAAAGATCCGTTGGGTTAATCACTTGTCATTTTTGGCCTGGGCAGCGCGGGCGTACATCCAGTACTCACCCGTGATACAGGGCTATCCGTGCCAAAAATGTCTGCGCCATTTCGACAAGGAACGTTAGCGTCGGGGCAGAAAGGAAAGCAGGTCATGCCTGCTGGGTGCTGATTATAGCAGCAGCGCTTATCATGCCGCCAGAGGCGCGCATCGAAGGCCAGGATTAATCCGAGTGCACCGCTGTCAGGCACAGAACTGCGGCTTCGTTGTTGTATCGGCCCCGCCATTTACCGACAATAGGAAATGATTTGGCTTAGTGACCATTTTTCCTCAGCTATGCGCCGAAAAGAGCGGCTATGCTGATGGGTAAGCGAGTGGTGGTGATAGCCTCCTATGAGCATTAACGCCCCTGCGGAATTAGGGGCAGGCATTATTAACAGGAGTAAACGTGCCACGATTGCATATTTATTGTCTGGCCAGCCTGTTGCTTGCTGCGCCTGCCGTTGAGGCAGCGAAAGTGCGCTTGCAGCTTGAAGGATTAACCGGGGATTTACAGAAGAACGTCAGGGCGCGCTTGTCCACCATTGGTACGGACGAGGTGTCGAGCGACGGGCGTTTCCAGGCGCGTGTTTCGCAGGCGATCAAAGAAGGTTTGCGTGCGCTGGGTTACTACGAACCCGAGATCGATTTTGAGTCCCGTCCTGCTCCGCCGCAGGGTGGTAGACCGGTGTTGATTGCTCATGTGAAACCGGGTGAGCCAGTGAAGATCGGCGGTAGCCACATCGTGGTCGAGGGCGCCGCTAAAAATGATGATGATTACAAAGCCTGGGTGAAACAGGGCACGCCGAAAGTCGGCACCCAACTGAATCACGGCGAATACGATAAATTTAAAAACGGCTTCTCCAGCCTGGCACTGCGTAATGGTTACTTCGACGGTGACTTTAAGCAAAGCCAGCTTGGCGTTTCGGTCGAAAGACGCGAAGCTTTCTGGGACATCGATTACGACAGCGGTCCACGCTACCGTTTTGGCGATGTCAGCTTCCAGGGCTCGCAAATCAACGAAGCCTATCTGCGTAATCTGGTGCCGTTTAAAAAAGGCGATCCCTATAGCTCGCGTGATTTAGCGGAGCTGAACCGTCGTTTATCCGCCACGGGCTGGTTTAACTCGGTGGTGGTGGCCCCGGAATTTGATAAAGGTCGCCAGACCAAAGTGCTGCCGCTCAATGCAGCCGTCTCGCCGCGCGTGGAAAACACCATTGAAGCCGGTGTGGGCTATTCCACCGACGTCGGGCCACGTTTGAAAGGCACCTGGAAAAAGCCGTGGATCAACAGCAGTGGCCACAGCCTGACCGCCAGCTCCTATATTTCTGCTCCCGAACAGCAGTTGGACCTCAGCTATAAAGTGCCGCTGTTAAAAAGCCCGCTGGAACAGTACTACACCTTCTCCGGCGGCCTGAAGCGCACCGATCTCAACGATACCAAAGCCGATACCACCACGCTGGGCGTCTCCCGCAACTGGGACAGCAGCTCCGGCTGGCAGCGCGCGGTTAATCTGAAATGGAGTCTCGACCACTTTACCCAAGGTAGCGTCACCAACACCACGATGCTGCTCTATCCGGGCGTGAGTTTGAGCCGCACGCGTTCGCGCGGTGGCCTGATGCCCACCTGGGGCGACTCGCAGCGTTACTCGGTGGATGTCTCTGATACCACCTGGGGTTCGGATGTTGACTTCCTGATCCTGCAGGCGCAAAACGTCTGGATCCGCATGCTGGGCGAGAAAAACCGCTTTGTGGTACGTGGCAATCTCGGCTGGATCGAAACCAACGACTTCGACAAAGTCCCGCCGGATCTGCGCTTCTTCGCCGGTGGCGATCGCAGTATTCGCGGCTACAAATACAAAGATGTCTCGCCGCGTGACAGCGACGGCAAATTGACCGGGGCCTCCAAAATGGCCACCGGCTCGCTGGAGTATCAATACAACGTGACCGGCAAATGGTGGGGCGCGGTGTTTGTCGATTCCGGTGAAGCGGTGAATGACATCAAACAGAGTGATTTCAAAACCGGCGCGGGTGTCGGCGTGCGCTGGGCTTCTCCTGTGGGGCCGATCAAATTCGATATCGCACGTCCAATTGGCGATGACAAGGAACACGGTTTGCAATTCTATGTAGGACTGGGGCCTGAACTATGAAGCTGTGGAAAAAGGTCCTGATTGGATTCGGTATTTTTCTGGTGGTGCTGTTTGGCAGCGTGGCGTTTCTGATTGGCACTACGCCGGGATTGCATCTGTTACTCAAAGGCGCCGATCGTTGGGTGCCGGGTTTATCGATTAACAAAGTCGAAGGCGGCTGGCGTGATCTCACGCTGAGCGGCGTGAAATATGAGATGCCAGGCGTGAGTGTCGACGCGGGGCGCTTCCACCTGGCGCTGAATCTCAATTGCCTGCTGCACTCCTCAGTCTGTGTCAACGACATTGGCTTGCAGGACGTCAGCGTGGTGGTCGATAGCAAGAAAATGGCCCCGGCCGCTGCTCCGCCTCCGCAAGAAGAAAGCGGTAGCACCAACCTGAGTACGCCATATCCGATCACCCTGAACAAAGTTGGCCTGCATAACATCAACGTCAAAGTGGATGATACGGCGATCTCGCTGTTGGATTTCACCACCGGCCTGAACTGGCAGGGCCGTGCGCTGACGTTAACGCCGACGCATATCCAAAGCCTGCTGATTGCGCTGCCGAAAGCGGCGAAAGTGGTCGATGAGCAAGTGGTGCAGCCAAAAGTGCAGCAGCCGCAGCCAGATGAAAAGCCGCTGGGTGAAACCCTGCAAGAGATGTTTGCCAAACCGCTGCTGCCAGAATTGCCAGATTTCCAACTGCCGTTGGATATCACCGTACAGGAACTGCTTGGCGAGCAGTTGCGCCTGACCGGTGACACTGATGTCTCCATCACGCGTCTGTTGCTGAAAGCCAAAACCGCCGATCGCCATCTGCAACTGGAAACCTTTGATGTCGATTCACCGCAAGGGCAGGTTAACGCCAGCGGTGACGCGCAGCTGGCCGATAACTGGCCAGTGAACTTCACTCTCAATGGTTCCCTGAATCTTGACCCTATCAAGGGTGAGAAGATCAAAATGAACCTCAGCGGGGCGATGCGTGAAGAACTCAAGCTGGGGCTGAATCTCTCCGGACCGGTGCAGGCACAGCTGGATGCCGCTGCACAACCGGCGGTGGCCGGGTTACCGCTGTCGCTCAAACTCACCAGTCCGCAACTGCGCTGGCCGTTGACTGGCCCGGTGCAGTATCAGGCCGATAACCTCGATTATCAGTTCAGAGGCAAAGCCACTGACTATGTGATGTCGCTGCGCACCGCCGTGAAGGGTGAAGGCGTGCCGCCTGCCACTCTGGCGCTGGACGGTAAAGGCAATGTGCAGCAGTTCAATCTTGATAAGCTGCGTATCGCGGCGCTACAGGGCAACGTGGATTTGACGGCGCTGGTGGACTGGAGCAAAGCCATCAGCTGGCGCAGTGAACTGACGCTGTCGGGTATCAACACTGCCAAACAGTATCCAGACTGGCCTGCCAAACTCGACGGCAAAATTGCCACGCGTGGCAGCCTGTATGGCGGTAGCTGGCAGCTCAGCGTGCCGCAGCTGGAGCTGAAGGGCAACGTGAAGCAGAACCTGGTCAGCGCGAAAGGTTCGCTCACCGGCAACAGCTACAACCAGTGGAAAATCCCCGGTATCAACATTGCGCTGGGCCGCAACCATCTGGATGTGAAGGGTGAACTGGGCGATGCACTCAATCTGGATGCCAACATTGATGCGCCGCAGCTGGACAACGCGCTGCCAGGCCTCGGTGGGGTGGCGAAAGGCACAGTAAAAGCGCGAGGAACCTTGAAGGCGCCGCAATTACTGGCGGACCTGACGGCAACCGGCTTACGCTGGCAGCAGTTGCATATTCAACGCGTGGCGCTGCAAGGTGATGTGAAATCCAGCGAGCAGATTGCCGGTAAGCTGCAACTGCGCGTCGAGCAACTGCAACAGGATGCGCTGAAGATCAACCTGCTGACGCTGAATGCCGACGGCAACGAGAAACAGCATCAGCTGAAGCTGAACGTACAAGGCGAGCCGGTTTCTGGTCAGTTGGCACTGAACGGCAGCTTTGATCGTCAAACCCAACGCTGGCAGGGCAATCTCAACAATACCCACTTTGACACGCCGGTGGGTGAATGGCGTCTGACGCGCGCCATGGCGATTGATTATCTCAACAGCAAGCAGACTGCGACTATCGGGCCTCACTGTTGGCAGAACCCGAATGCACAAGTCTGCGTCCCAGAACCGATTGAAGCAGGGCCAAGCGGTCATGCCCATGTGGTACTCAATCGCTTCGATTTGGCGATGATCAAACCCTTCCTCACCGATGCCACCAAGCTTAACGGCGTATTCAGCGGTGATGCGCGGGTGAACTGGACCGCCGATGGCGCGCTGCCTACTGGCACCGTATCGCTCAAAGGCAACGGGGTGAAAATGGAGCAGGATGTGCAGGGCAACACGCTGCCAATTGCTTTCGATACGCTCAACCTCAATGCGGCGATGCGTAATGGACGGGCACAACTCGACTGGCTGATCCACATCGTTAACAACGGTCAGTTGAGCGGTAACGTGCAGATTGCCGATCCGCAAAACCGCCGATTGCTGTCAGGGAACGTGGGCATCAGCAATCTGTCACTGGCGATGTTCAACCCGGCGTTGATGCAGGGTGAGAAGATCAAAGGCAATCTCAACAGCAATCTGCGTCTGGGCGGTTCGTTGCAGCAGCCGCAGGTGTTTGGCCAGTTGGGATTGAGCGATGTGAATGTGCAGGCCAGCTTTATGCCGGTTTCGCTCACCTCCGCCAACCTGAATATGGTGTTTAACGGCATGAGCTCCACGCTCAACGGCCTGTTGCAAACCACGCAGGGCAACCTGAACCTGGGTGGTAATGCCGACTGGAGCCAACTGGATAACTGGCGTGCCCGTGTGACAGCCCAGGGCAGCCGTATCCGCGTAACGGTGCCGCCGATGGTACGTATGGATGTATCACCGGATCTGGTATTCGAGGCCACGCCAGCCGCGTTTAATCTTGATGGCAAGGTTGATATTCCCTGGGCGCGTATCACGGTGCAGGAAGTGCCAGAGAGCGCTACCGGTGTCTCTTCCGATGAGGTGATGCTGGATAAAGATCTGAAACCGATACAGCCGAAGACGGCGGCGATTCCGATCAACAGCAACCTGGTGATCCACGTTGGCAACGATGTGCGCCTCTCTGCTTTTGGTCTGAAAGCTAAACTGAACGGCGACCTCAAACTGGTGCAGGATAAAAACGGCCTGGGCCTGAACGGGCAAATCAATATTCCGGATGGCCGTTTCCACGCCTATGGACAGGATTTGATTGTGCGCAAAGGGGAGCTGCAGTTTGCTGGACCACCGGATCAGCCGTATGTGAATCTGGAGGCGATACGTAATCCAGAGGCAACCGAAGATGATGTCACGGCTGGCATCCGTGTCACCGGCTTAGCGGATGAACCGAAAGTGGAGGTGTTCTCTGACCCGGCAATGTCGCAACAGGAAGCACTTTCTTACCTGTTACGCGGCCAGGGACTGAGCAGTGACGGTGACAGCAATGCATTAACTTCAGCACTTGTAGGGTTAGGGGTTGCACAAAGTGGTCAGGTTATGGGTAAAATCGGCGAGACATTCGGCGTAAGTAACCTTGCCCTTGATACCACCGGCGTGGGCGACAGCCAGCAGGTGCAGGTGAGTGGTTATGTACTGCCGGGTCTACAAGTAAAATACGGTGTCGGCATATTTGATTCACTGGCGACTTTAACCTTGCGTTATCGCCTGATGCCCAAACTCTATTTAGAAGCCGTGTCGGGTCTCGATCAGGCACTGGATTTGCTCTATCAGTTTGAGTTTTAGCAATGCGAATAATTGTCTACGGCAGTTTACGGCGCAAACAGGGAAACAGTCATTGGATGACGAATGCGCAATGGCTCGGCGACCATCAGATTGAAGGGTTCGATCTCTACAATCTGGGGCACTATCCGGGCGTGGTTGAGGGTGAGGGCAAGGTCTGTTGCGAGGTTTATCGCATCGATGCCAGCACGCTCGGCGAACTTGATGCCTTGCGCACCAAGAATGGCGAATACAAACGCCAACTTATCCAGACGCCTTACGGCAGTGCCTGGCTGTATGTGTATCAGCGTTCGATAGCTGGTCGCACCCGCATCGCGAGTGGTGACTGGCTAAAACGCGACGAGGATACCGAGGCATAAATAAAAACACCGTCCAATGGACGGTGTTTTTTTATCATCCGATCGTGGCATGTGCACCCTACATTGTAGGGTGCGCATTCATGCGCACCAGGACTCGATTATTTCTTCTGAGCGCGCTCGAAAGAAGAGATGATTTCAGCTTTGGCCGCTTCTGCGTTGTCCCAGCCGTCAACCTTCACCCATTTGCCTTTTTCCAGGTCTTTGTAGTGCTCGAAGAAGTGGGTGATCTGCGCTTTCAGCAGTTCTGGCAGGTCGTTCACATCTTTGATGTGATCGTATTCTTTGCTCAGTTTGGTGTGCGGAACCGCAACCAGTTTGGCATCTTCACCAGACTCGTCGGTCATTTTCAGCACGCCAACTGGACGGCAGCGAATCACAGAACCCGGCACCAGTGGATACGGGGTTGGCACCAGCACGTCAACCGGATCACCATCCAGAGACAGGGTGTGGTTGATGTAACCGTAGTTGCACGGATAGAACATGGCGGTAGACATGAAACGGTCTACAAACAGGGCGCCAGACTCTTTGTCCACTTCATATTTGATCGGATCGGCGTTCGCTGGGATCTCGATAACGACATAGATATCTTCTGGCAGTTCTTTACCTGCAGGCACCTGGTTCAAACTCATCTGGCTTTCCTTCATTGGTCGTATGTTGAGTGACGGCTATTATAGCCAACTGACTCTGAAAGTATGCCCCCTTTTTGGCGTTTAGGAATGCTCCAACGGCCTACTTAGCAGTGACAAACAGCGAGACAATCCCCGCAGCAATCAGTGGTCCGACCGGGACACCACGGAAAAACGCCACGCCAATCACCGTGCCGATCAACAATCCGCCAATCACCGATGGCTGCACACTCATAAAACTGACGCCACGACCGCCCAGCCAGGCAACAAACACCCCGACAATAATCGCCACGATCGATTGCCAGTTAGCAAACGACTTTAGCAGTGACGACGCGGGCAAGGTGCCACTGGCCAGCGGTGCCATTACCGCCACAGTCAGAATAATGATACCGATCTGAATGCCCTGTTTTTCCACATACGGAAAGAACTGCGACAGCGGCGTAAGTTTGATGGCGAGTAAGATCAGTATCGAGATAGTGACAGCGCTGTTGTGCACGAAATAGCTGAGAACGGCGAGGCAAACCAGAATGATGGTAGAGGCATAAGCAGCCATGATTTCTCCCTGTAGATGGATGGGTGCGCGGATCAGTGCCCGCGCTGACGTTTTTTTAACGCCCCCATTTATCAACAATCATCGGGATTGGCGCAACTGCCTTTGTTGATTGATTGCAACATTAATGCCTGATTACGCACCAGGTTGACCCCTTGTGCGCCCACGGAAAGGGCCGCCATGCTGCCCTGGCTGCTCAGGAAATAGCTGCGGCTGGCATCCATCCAGCTGTCGCGGTATGTCAGCCACGCACGCTGGGCAGTGCGTAATTTGTCTTTAGCGTCACCGGTTAATTTTTTCATTGCCTGGTTGTACTGAACATTCATCTCTTTATCCCAGGACTTATTGGCCGCGCTGTAGCACTGCGACATACCCGCGGTGGACGATTCCTTGTTCAGACACTGTTGTAGCTGCTGATCCTGCGGATGGGTTTGCGCCAGCGCCATTCCCGAGGTGCATAAACAGGCGAGTAAAAGCCATTTTTTCATCGATTTATCCTTTCATTTTTTTACGGTCAAACGTAATTCATGGTGAAGAGTAGGGGATTGCCAGCCGAATGACTATCAACTCTGGATAAAGTTTCTGTGATCAACTGCCGATAATCTCTCCGTTTTAGGGCCAGTGGAGTTCTGCCTTTTTCCATACACACGGGAATGATCATGATCAGACAACTATCAATACGTACCGCTTTGCTTGCGTTGTTGGCCATCATGACGGTGATGCTGTTAGCCGTCAGCGCCATGGGTATTTATGCCATTAATGCTGGGAATCAATCACTGGACGCATTAAACCGCATCCAGGGAATTGAGCTGAACAAGTTGTATCAAAGCCGCTCTGAACTGATGCGTGCACGCGCCAATGCGGCGTTGGCGGTACGCAAAATCGAAATTGGTTTGTTGGACGACGGCACGAAAGTGACCAATCAAGCGCAGGCCGCTGTGGATAGCTCACACGCCTTACTGAAAGCCTTTGTCGATGCGGGCACGGTCACCGCTCAGGGGAAAACCTTGGCGGACGCCGTTGTCGCAACCTATGCCATCTACGACAAAGAGGGCATCACGCCGATGATGGATGCTCTGAAAAAGCAGTATACCGATGAGTATTATCAGGTGCTGGAAGGGAAGCAGTCGCAGCTGGCGGCCAACTACTCGAAAGCGGTGAATGATTTCAGCCAGTATGCCGATCAAGTCTCCGCTGCGCGTTTGCAGCAAGCGGCAGATAACGAAGTGCAGATGAAAGTGATGATTGGCGTGGTGATGGTACTGACGCTGCTGCTGATCGTCCTGGCCTGGCAGCTGTTACGCCGATCTTTGCTGCGTCCTCTCGACAGCGCCATTGCGCATCTGGAGCAGATTGCGGCAGGCGACCTCTCGCAGCCGTTACCCGCTGCGGGCAGCAATGAAATTGGTCGTCTTAATCAGGCACTGTCCGATATGCAGCTGGCGTTGCGTGATTCCGTCAGTCAGGTGCGTGAAGCCAGCTTGCAGATTGATGTGGGCAGCCGTGAACTGGCGGCAGGCACCGTGCATTTGTCACAGCGCACTGAAGAGTCGGCGGCGTCGCTGGAGCAGACGGCGGCCAGCATGGAGCAGCTCACTGCAACGGTACGTCTCAATGCCAGCAACGCACAGCAGGCAAACCAGCTAGCCAGCAATGTCTCGACCAGCGCGGATCGCGGTGCCGAAGTAGTGGGCTACGTGATGGAGAAGATGCAGGAGATCACGCAAAGCTCGAACCGCATCGGCGATATTCTTAGCGTTATCGACGGCATTGCTTTCCAGACCAATATCCTCGCGCTTAACGCATCGGTTGAAGCCGCACGTGCCGGGGAGCAGGGGCGTGGTTTTGCCGTGGTCGCTAACGAAGTGCGCACCCTGGCCGGGCGCAGTGCCACCGCCGCGAAAGAGATCCGCGAGCTGATCAGTGAATCCCAGACGCGCGTCAAAGAGGGCAGCGACATGGCCACGCGTGCGGGGGAAACCATGGATGAGATCTCCACTGAAGTGATGCGCGTGACGTCACTGATGAAAGAGATTTCGATTGCCTCAGAAGAGCAGAGTCGTGGCATTGAGCAGGTGAATCAGGCGGTGACGCAGATGGATGAAGCCGCGCAGCAGAACGCCGCGCTGGTGGAAGAAGCCAGCGCCGCCACCCAGTCACTGGAAGCGCAGTCGCAGCAGTTGCAGGAGTCGATGGCGCAGTTCCGCGTGGTCGCCGCGTAATCAGGTGGCAACGTGCTTATGGCACGTTGCCACTCTTACCTTCAGAAAAGCGCAGGATCATCTCGGCTAATCGGTCATCTTCAGCCAGAAAATAGGCGGCAGAGATATCCAGCGCCTTCGCCAGTAATTGCAGTGTCAGCAAATCGGGCTGATGCACCCCCACTTCATAGCGATTGATACGCGCGCTGGCGGAAAACTCTTCTATTCCTGCTGCAATTCCCAACCTTTTTTGCGACAAATTCTTAGCAAGACGCGCATGTTTCAGGCGTCTACAGAAAGTGTCTTGCAGGGATGAGGTTGGTTTCATAACTACGAGAATCGTAGATTTACTGCTTGTCAGATACTACGAGTAACGTAGTATCGTTAAGTGAACCTATAACGATAACTAAGGAGAGTGACGTGGGTGAAAGCAAGCAGGACTGGCATCAGGCCGATATTATTGCCGCCTTACGAAAGAAAGGGACTTCATTAGCTGCGGTGTCCCGCGAGGCGGGTTTGTGCTCAACGACGCTGGCCAATGCCTTAACGCGATCGTGGCCGAAAGGTGAGTGGCTGATTGCTGAAGCTATTGGTGTGGCACCGAATGAGATATGGCCAAGCCGATACTACTCACCACAAGGTGAGCTGATTGACCGTCAGGCAAAAAGACGAAAGATGAAATGAGCCAACAAAAAGCCCGCTACATTGAGCGGGCTTTTTCACATCAATACAACTTACGCGTGGCTGTCCGGGAATTCACGGATGAAGCGCTCAACGTCATCGACCATCGCATCGTTGCCGCAGAAGAACGGGCAACGCTGGTGCAGCGTTTCAGGCTGAATGTCGAGGATACGATGCTCACCGTCACTGGCTTTACCGCCGGCCTGTTCCGCCAGGAACGCCATTGGGTTGCACTCATACAGCAGACGCAGCTTGCCTTTCGGGTGGCTGGCGGTGCTTGGATAGAGATAGATGCCGCCTTTCAGCAGGTTACGGTGGAAGTCTGCCACCAGTGAACCGATGTAGCGCGACGTGTACGGGCGCTTGGTCGCTACATCTTCTTCCTGACAGAATTTCAGGTATTTCTTCACGCCCTGTGGGAAGCGAATGTAGTTACCTTCGTTGATCGAGTAGGTATAACCTTTCTCTGGGAAGGTCATGCGCTCGTGGCTCAGGCAGAACACGCCGAGAGACGGATCGTAGGTAAACGCATGCACGCCCACACCTGTGGTGTAAACCATCATGGTGGAAGAACCGTACACCACATAACCGGCGGCGACTTGTTTGTTGCCCGGCTGCATGAAGTCCGCTTCGGTGATCGGGGTGCCCGGCTCACTGATGCGGTGATAGATAGAGAAAATGGTACCAACGGAAACGTTAACGTCGATGTTTGAAGAACCATCCAGTGGGTCCATCAACACCACATATTTACCGTCCTCTGAACCTTCAAAGATGACAAACTCATCTTCTTCTTCAGAAGCGATACCGGCAACCACGCCACGCGCTTTCAGGGCAGCTTTCAGTTTTTCATTCGCGAACAGGTCCAGCTTCATCTGCTGTTCACCCTGCACGTTTTCCACGCCGCTGGCACCGAGAATATCCACCAGACCCGCTTTGTTAATGTCGCGGTGGATAATCTTAGCCCCAAGCTTGATGGAGGAAATCAGCGCCGTCAGTTCACCTGTGGCGTGAGGAAAGTCGTGTTGCTTCTCGACGATGAATTCGCCTAACGTTTTCATAACACATTCCCTGAATCTACGGTGGAGTGGTAGCAGCTGTAACACGCTACCAACGTATGAGCGCAGTTTAGCCGATTGAACTTTAAAAACCATAGTCCTAATCCGTTTCTTCCCACTCTGCTCGGGGTTACACTGTGCGCCGAACTTTTGAGTAATGGGTCTCTTTATGCGTATTCACATCCTTGGGATTTGTGGCACTTTCATGGGCGGACTGGCGATGCTCGCCCGTTCACTGGGACACGAAGTGACCGGTTCAGACGCCAATGTCTACCCGCCGATGAGCACCTTGCTGGAGCAGCAAGGCATTGAATTGACAGAAGGTTATGATGCCAGTCAGCTTGTTCCGCAGCCGGATTTAGTGATCATTGGCAACGCCATGACGCGCGGCAATCCGTGTGTGGAAGCGGTACTGGAACGCAACATTCCGTACCTGTCAGGCCCACAGTGGCTGCACGATTTCGTGCTGCGCGATCGTTGGGTGTTGGCTGTGGCGGGCACCCACGGAAAAACCACCACCGCAGGCATGGCAGCGTGGATTCTGGAGGCCTGTGGCCTTGAGCCGGGCTTTATCATCGGTGGTGTGCCAGGAAACTTCGACGTTTCGGCAAAATTAGGAAAAAGTCCATTCTTCGTCATTGAGGCGGATGAGTACGACAGCGCGTTCTTCGACAAACGTTCTAAGTTTGTCCATTACTGCCCGCGCACCCTGATCCTCAACAATCTCGAATTCGATCACGCCGATATCTTTGACGATCTGCGTGCGATCCAGAAACAGTTCCACCACCTGATTCGTATCGTGCCGGGACAGGGTAAGATCCTGCTGCCAGAGCACGATCACAATCTCAAGCAGGTGATGGCGATGGGCTGCTGGAGCGAGCAGGAAACCGTGGGCGACAACGGTCACTGGCAGGCGAAAAAATTGACGCCGGACTCATCACACTGGGAAATCTGGCTCGACGGCGAGAAAGTCGGCGAAGTGAACTGGGCGCTGGTGGGCGAACACAACATGCACAACGGGCTGATGGCGGTTGCCGCCGCTCGTCACGTGGGCGTGAAACCCGTGGATGCAGGTGAAGCGCTCAGCAGCTTTATCAATGCACGTCGTCGCCTGGAACTGCGTGGTGAGGCGAATGGCATCAAGGTGTACGATGACTTTGCACACCACCCCACGGCGATTCACGCCACGCTGGCGGCGCTGCGCAGTAAAGTCGGTGGCACGGCGCGCATTCTGGCAGTGCTGGAGCCACGCTCTAACACCATGAAGATGGGCGTCAGTAAAAACGATTTGGCACCGTCACTGGGCCGTGCTGATAACGTGTTCCTGTTCCAGCCACATCATATTCCGTGGCAGGTGTCGGATGTGGCGGAAGCCTGTGTCCAGCCAGCCAAGTGGAGCGCGGATATCGATACGCTGGTAGAGATGGTGGCGAAAGAAGCCCAGCCAGGAGATTCCATTCTGGTGATGAGTAACGGCGGCTTTGGTGGTATTCATCAGAAACTGCTGGAGCGATTGGGGCGTTAAGTTTGCGGTGGCCATAAATGGCCACCCTACAAGGTATGCAATCTCATTGCAGGGTCGCCATTCATGGCGACCTTTTTAATGAGCGCAGCGGACCTACGCTTCTGCCAACTCGCGCAGATACTGGAAAATCTGACGGGCTGATTTAACCGGCTTGTTCGCGGCTTTCTCTTTCTGCGCATTACGGATCATGCTGCGCAACTGCTGACGGTCAGCGTCTGGATAGAGGGCAATCACCTCTGCCACGGCGTCATCGCCTTTCTCAATCAAACGATCGCGCAACTGCTCGAGTTTATGGAACAGCGCAACCTGCTGGTTGTGGCGGTTCTTCAGCTTATCCAGCGCCTGACGGATCGGATCTTCATCGCGCGCGCGCAACATCTTACCGATCAGCTGCAACTGGCGGCGACGGCCTTCCTTCTTAATGCGCTGTGCCAGTTCAATGGCGGCACGCAGATCTTCGTCGAGGGGGATCTTATCGAGGGAGTTTTTCCCTAAATCCACTAACTCGGCACCGAGGCGTTTTAGCTCTTCGGCGTCGCGTTTAATTTCGCTTTTACTGACCCAGATAATCTCATCGTCTTCATTTTCTTCGTTTTGATTATCCGGCACATCGTCGAGCCAGTCATCGGGCTGCTTGGTCATCTCTTGGCTCCCTAAAAAAAAGAGGCTAATCCTACCAGTTTATCGGGCGACTGCGAAATTGTTCTCTGAGTCTGATAGACTCAATAAATTCATACTTAAGATTAGACGGCAGGTCGATGAACGTATCTACTCAGGTTGCAGAACAACGTAAAGTGTTAGAACAGGCTGTCGCGCAGGCGCTGGAACTGGCGAAAGCCAGCACCGATGGTGCAGAAGTGGCGGTCACGAAAACCACCGGCATCGGCGTCAGCACCCGCTACGGCGAAGTCGAAAACGTCGAATTCAACAGCGATGGTGCGCTCGGCATCACCGTCTATCATCAAAACCGCAAAGGCAGTGCTTCCTCAACCGACCTTAGCCCGGATGCGATTAAACGCACCGTGCAGGCGGCGATCGATATTGCCCGTTACACCTCGGTTGATCCTTTTGGTGCGCCCGCCGATCCCGATCTGCTGGCCTTTGAAGCGCCAGATCTTGATCTCTACCATCCTTGGGAGATCGATGCCGATCGCGCTATCGAACTGGCCGCTCAGGCAGAGCAAGCGTCACTGCAGGCGGATAAGCGCATCACCAATACCGAAGGCGGCAGCTTTAACAGCCATGTCGGCATCAAAGTGTTTGGTAACAGCCACGGCATGCTGCAAAGCTACTGCTCAAGCCGTCATTCACTCTCCAGCTGCGTAATTGCAGAGCAAGATGGCGATATGGAGCGTGACTACGCCTACACCATCGGTCGCTCATTGGACGACCTGAAAAGCGCGGAATGGGTGGGGCAGGAGTGCGCGCGTCGCGTGTTGTCACGTTTAGCGCCGCGTAAGCTGTCGACCATGAAAGCACCGGTAATCTTCGCGCCAGAAGTGGCGACCGGTTTGTTCGGTCATCTGGTGGGCATGATCAGCGGCGGCAGCGTTTATCGCAAATCGACCTTCCTGCTGGATTCACTGGGCAAACAGATTCTGCCGGAATGGCTGACCATCGAAGAGAAACCGCATCTGCTGAAAGGGCTGGCTTCCACGCCGTTCGACAGCGAAGGTGTGCGCACTCAGGCGCGTGACATCATTAAAGATGGCGTACTGCAAAACTGGCTGCTGACCAGCTATTCGGCGCGCAAGCTTGGCTTGCAGAGCACCGGTCACGCGGGCGGCATCCATAACTGGCGCATTGCAGGCCAGGGCCACAGCTTTGAGGATCTGTTGAAGCAGATGGGCCGTGGTTTAGTGGTCACCGAAATGATGGGTTCCAGCGTCAGTGCCATGACAGGCGACTACTCACGCGGCGCGTCAGGTTTCTGGGTTGAAAACGGTGAAATCCAATATCCTGTGAGCGAGATCACAATTGCGGGCAACCTGAAAGACATGTGGCTCAATATGGTAACCCTCGGTAACGACATTGAAACGCGCAGCAATATACAATGCGGGTCGGTGCTGCTGCCGGAGATGAAAATCGCCGGACAATAAAACATCGCTTCCTGAAAGCAGCCCAAGTGGCTGCTTTTTTATTAGCCCGACAATAATAAAAGGATATACCGATGCGTAAGCATGTGATTGCAATGTTGTCTCTCTCGCTGTTGTTCTCCTCGGCTAGCGTTTTTGCCGCTGACCTGGAGAAAGATATGGATACCTTGAAAGATGGTCTGAGCGTGGTGAAAAAAACCTCCGATGCTCAGGAAATGCAAACTGCACTCGGCAAGATGCGCCAGGCGGCGGAGGATGCGAAAAAATCCACCCCGGAGAAACTGGAAGGTCAGTCGGCTGACAGCGCTCAGATTAAGGATTATCACGCCGGTCTGGATTCGTTGATTGCGCAGATTGATGTCGTTGACCAGTTAGCCAAAGCCAACAAACTGGATGAGGCTAAAACGGAAGCGAAGAAACTGGAAGATATTCGCAACGCCAACCATAAGAAATTCCGCTGATAAACCTGGCCAGCCCTCTGCTGGCCTTATTTCCTTCGCTCACCTCACCGTTTTTTTTCGCCTTATTCCATCACATCACCGCATTTTGTGACCCGTTTCGCACAGTTCGTGCGTACTGCGATCTGGCGCACACTCAGCCGTGGGATTTCCACTTCAAGGTGGAAA